>CAKZYZ010000293.1 GCA_937885075.1 uncultured bacterium
GTGTGGAGGGTGTTGAGATTTACGATCACCAGGTCGGCCCGCTTCCCTTTCTCCAGCGACCCGATCAGGGAGTCCAGCCCCAGGGCCCGGGCCCCATCGATGGTTGCCATCCGGAAGATGGACTGAACATCCACTGCCAGGGGGTCGCTCCGGTGACCGGCCTGAATTAAAATGGCGATCTTCATCTCCTCGAAGAGATCGAGGTTGTTGTTGACGTTGGACCCATCGGTGCCCAATCCTACTTTTACCCCGGCTTTGAGGAGTTCAGGGAGCGGGGCGAAGCCGGAGCTTAACTTCATATTGCTGGCGGGACAATGGGATACCCCGGTCGAGGTCTCAGCTATAAGATCGAGCTCCTCCGGGGTTAGATGAACACAGTGGGCCAGCACAGTTTCCGGCCCGAGGATGCCGCGGGCGTGGAGTTCCAGGATCGGCGGGCGCCCTAGTTTTTCAGTGAGAAGCCTGGTCAGTTCAGGGGATTCATTGATATGGGTATGGATCCCGGTCTGATACTTTTTCGCCGTCTCGACCGCCCAGCGGTAGGCGTCCTCCGTACAGTAGAGCAGATGTTCCAGGCCGACCCAGGCCTGGATCCGCCCCTCCGCTCCCTGATGCCACTCTCTGATCAACCGTTCGTTATCCTCCCGGCTCTCGAAGTAGGTATAGGGGGGGGTATCGGCCATATAGGGGGCGAGGACAGCCCGGACCCCCAGTTCTTCGGCCACCTCGGCGCAGCCTTCCATATACCGGTACATATTAAGGCTGCAGGTGGTACCGAACTTGAGTGACTCCGCGTAAGAGAGGCGGGCGACCGCTTTAGCCAGCTCCGGAGTGATGATCTTATGCATCGGGTCGACGGTCATGGCCAGCCATTGGAAAAGGGGATAGCCTTCGGCCGAGCCCCGGAGAATGGCCGAATGGGTATGACCATCGATCAGCCCCGGAATCACCGCTTTCTTTCCGGCGTCGATTACCCGATCGGCCCCGGGATATTTCTCTTCCATCTCGGCGGTCGGCCCCAGATCGGCGATCTCTCTCCCCCGGATCAGGATGGCCCCGTCTTCATATACCGTATTCTCCGGATCAGCGGTTACAATCACTCCACCTTTAATTAAGGTTGAAAATGCCATGGTATGCTCCTTTATTTCAAAATAATGAACATAGCCCTCGGCTTTGCCCCGGGCAACTTTTCCTCTAAGGCAAGCAGGAAATCAGGAGAATTAAAATACTCTCTCCCCCTGTCTTCCTGCTTCCCTTAGGGGTTTGAAATTACGAAGTAGGTAAAATTAAAATCGCACATTTCACGGGAGGATACAACATTGGTATATTGTGTATATAATGACTATTAGTACTGGCTGGTAAATTGGAAGGGGATCTGAACGATACTTATCCAGAATTGGAATGATTCTGGAGAGGGGTTACTGTAACGTATCAAACACGAAATTATTTATCCCGTATGCGGGATAAATAATCCGGGTTAGAGATTCTGCAGGAAGGTGGTCAGGTTGACTTCCTGATTAATCAGGGAGAACTTTTTACGGATGGTATTTCGGTGGGTTTCAACCGTGTGGGGGGAAAGATGAAGGACCCGGGCGATATCTTTGCTGGAGAGTCCGGTCTTAATCATGTTGCAGATCTCGATCTCCCGGGGAGAGAGTTTCAGGCCGGACCGGGATATCTTCCGACCGAAGGAGGAAGTCAGCTCCGTTAAACTACTCTCCAGCAGTTCCGCGCCGGACCGGGTATCAGGGTTTTTCTGCTGCTTGAGCTTGTGAACGGTCGGCAGGATCAGTTCCTCGATATTGGCGACCACGTCATCTTTGATCTGTTTCTTTTCAATTTCGATCTGCTCCAGGATCTCACGGAGGGCGATATTTTTTTCTTCCAGAGCTTTCTTCTGTATTCGCAGTTTTCGTTCCGAACCTTTCAGAGCCTCCTCTGACTTTTTCAGTTCGGTAATATCTCTACCCACCGACTGGATCTCAATCAATCGCCCCCGTTTATCAAAGATCCCGTGGTTGCTCCACTGCTGCCAGTGCATCTCACCGTCGTCCAGAAGAACTTCCTCAATGTGAAATGTATCCGGATGGTCCGGCGTCATTGCGCGGAAAAGCTTTTTCACTATCCGCCGCGTTTTGGGGAATAGAAAAGGGAAAAAACTTTTTCCCAGCAGCTCATCCAGGCTTTTCCCGTAAGCCTGACAGTAGGCTTCATTGGCAAAGGTAAAGGCGGAGTCGGGCCGATGCCGGCAGATCAGTTCGGTCTGGTGCTCCACCACCGCCCGGTATCGTTGTTCACTCTTCCGGAGCGCCCGTTCCACTTCCTTCTGCCGGGCTGCCTGTTTACCGCATTCCTTCAGCCTCCGGCGCAGATCCGAGTTTTCCCTGACCAACTCCTCCCGGGATTTCATTATTTATTATCCCCTCCGTTCGCGATAACCTGCTCTCCAGAAAATATTATGCTCCGTTCAATATTCTTCGATTCAATTATCCCTGATTCTCAGTCAGCTAATGTGAAGAGTATTGAGATTTACGACCGCCGGGTTAGAACGCTTCCCCGCCTCCGGGGATCCGGCTGGAAAAGATGCTCTCACTCCGGTTCTCCACCAGGATCTCTCCTTCCCGGATAACATACTCGCGGGACGGCTGGAGACGGATAGTATCTTCGGCGGTTTTCGTGTCGAAGATAATAAGATTGGCCGGCTTCCCCTCTTCCACACCGTAATCCGGGAGCCGGAGAGCTCGGGCCGCCGCGGAACGGGGCATATCGAAGGCGGTCCTGATCTCTTCCGGGGAACTGAGATGGGCGGTATGGGCCGCGAAGTTAGCCACTTCCAGCATATCCATCCTGCCGAAGGGATAAAACATATTCCCCATATCATCCTGCCCGCAGGAAACATTGACCCCGGCGGCCAGGAGATCTTTGACCCGGGCGATTCCTCTTCTAACCAATCGAGTATCACCTCTACCCTGAATATGGAGATTGACCGGGGTGTTGGTGATCACGGTAATTTCCGCCCGGGCGGTCTTGGCGATAATACGTTCCGCCCGCGCGTCATCCCATCCGGCCATGGCGCAGCAATGGCTGGCGGTTACCCGCCCCTGATACCCCGCTTCCATCGTCTTATCAGCTAACAATTCCAGGGTATGCCAGTACGGATCATCGGTTTCATCGCAGTGCATATCGATATCAGCATCATAATGCCGGGCGATCTCAAAGGCGATCTCAATGTGACGGGCCGCCGCGGCCATATCTTTCTCCCCGTGGGGCATCCCCCCCACCACATCAGCCTCCTTTTCCATGGCCTGCCACAGCAGATCCAGCGCCTCGGAATTTTCCGCCAGGCCCCATTGGGGGAAAGCCACAATCTGGATGGTGAATACCTCCCGGAATTTTTGCCGGACCGCGAGGATGCTATCGAGAAGCCGCAGCCGGCCGATCTGGTCGATATCCACATGGTTGCGCATCCAGAGCGTCCCATTAGCGAGCGCCATCCGGATCGCGCGGCCGGCCCGCTCCATAATATCTTCAGGGGTGATGCGCGTTTTAATTTCCCCGTAAAGCCGGATAGCTTCCTCCAGGGTCCCGCTCCGGTTAACCGGTTTTGCCAGCAGGGCGTTCTCCAGATGAAAATGGGGGTCGATCAATGCCGGAGAAATCAGACGGCCCCGCGCCTCAATTCTCTTCTCGCACGGGGAGATCGGCCGGGAGGAGATCATCTCGATCAGCCCCTCATTAATCTTGATGTCCACTCTATCCGGGTGATTCTCCAGAGTTGCATTGTGAATCGTAATATTCATTGATGATAGCAAAGCCGGTGATTTATATGGTCAGCAAATACAGTTCTTGATCATTTAGTGAGGGAAACGGAATCTAATTATCATTTTTCAGGAGTTCAATAGCTTCCAGCACCTTGTCGGGCGTAAAGGGGGCTTTCCGGAGGCGGACTCCGACGGCGTCATAGATCGCGTTGGAGATTACCGGGAGACCGCCGTTGATCGAGAGTTCGCTCATGCTCTTGGCCCCGAAAGGACCGGTCGGCTCATAGGAGGGGACGAAGATGGTGGTGATATTCGGGATGTCCCGGGTTCCGAATATCTTATAATTGGCATAGTTGGGGTTGAGGACTTTTCCCTTCTTATCGTAGATGAAACGCTCGGTCAGGGCGTAGCTGAGCCCGTTGACGACACCGCCCAGCGACTGACCCCGGACCAGATCGGGGTTGATCGGCGTGCCGCAGTCGATCGCCTGGAGATAGTTCAAGACCCGCACCTTCCCGGTATAGGTATCGACCTCGATCTCCGCGAAATCGGCGGCGTAGGGAGGCGGTGATTCTTTCGTGGTCTGGGAGGCGATAGCGGAGATCTGAAACTGGTCGGACTGATAGAGGGAAGAGAGGCCGACCTCTTCCAGGGATACCGACTTCCCGCCGGGGCCGGTCACCCGGGCTTTGGCCAGAGAGACCTGGTCGGCGGTAGTTCCCAGCATCCTCGCCCCCACTTCCAGGATCTGCTCCCGGACTTTTCCGGCGGCTTTCTTGACCGCGTTGCCGGAGAGATAGGTAGTGGAAGAGGCGTACGCCCCCTTGTCGTAGGGGGTGAGATCGGTATCGGAGGAGTAAACGATGATGTCATCGGTAGCGACCGTCAGCTCTTCGGCGGCAATCTGGGCCAGGACGGTATCGGAGCCCTGACCCAGTTCGGTCGCCCCCATCATCAGGTTGAAGGAGCCGTCTTCGTTCATCTTGATGAAGGCGGAGGCCATATCGATCAGGGGGATGGCCGACCCCTGCATCATGATCGTCATCCCCACCCCGCGCCGGAATCGCCCGGTATCTTTCGGCCGGGCCTTCTTCTTCTTCCAGCCGAAGACCCGCGCGCCCTCGGTAATACAGGCGGCCAGTTCACAGCTCCGGACCAGGGGCGCCGAGGTCGATTCTCCTTCTCCCAGCTCAGTCAGAATCGGCACCTCGGAGTTTGGTTTCACGGTATTCTTGATATAGAATTCAAGATGATCGAGACCGAGGCGGCAGATCAGCTCATCAAGTGTTCCCACCGTGGCAAAGATGGCCTGGGTCCCGCCGTAGCCCCGGTAAGCGGCCGGGACCGGCTGGTTGGTATAGACCACATCGGCCCGGAAGCGCATATCCGGCCGGTTGAGAAGGGGGAGGGTCCGCGTACCGGCACAGGTAGTGACGGTAAACCCCTGGGTCCCGTAGGCGCCGGTATTGGTCAGGGCGTAGAAATCGAAGGCTTTAACGTTGCCGACTTCATCGGACCCGATCGTGATGTCACAGATCATATTGTGCCGGAGACGCGTGCCGATAAAGACCTCGGACCGGGTCATCCGATACTTGGCGGGACGGCCGGTCTTCAGGGTGATGGCCGCCGCGTAGGGCTCAAGGAGAACATCCTGCTTCCCTCCGAAACCACCGCCGAGCCGTGGTTTGATCACCCGGATCTTCTTGACCGGGAGGTCGAAGACCCGGGCCAGCTTCCGCCGTCCGTGGAAGGGGATCTGGGTAGCCGCGATCACCACCAGCCGCCCGTGCTCATCAAGATAGCTGAGGACGCAGTGGGGCTCGATCGGTACGTGGCTGGCGGTCTGGGCCTCAAACTCCCGGTTCAGGACAATCTCCGAATCCGCGAGCGCCCGCTCCACGTCACCGACTTCGGCATCGATCCGGGCTACCCGGTTGATCTCCGGTTCATAGAGAACCGGGATCTTGATATGGCATTCTTTCTCGCTGTGGACCACAGGCGCGCCCTTATCCATGGCTTTGCGGGGATCGAGCAGCGGAGTAAGTACCTCATACTCCACCTCGATCAGCTTTATCGCCTCCTCGGCGATAGCCTCCGTCTCGGCCCCCACTATCGCCACCTCGTCCCCGACAAACCGGACGATCTTATCGAGCACATAGGTATCATACGGGGAAGGCTCGGGATGCCCTACTCCGGTGGTGCAATAGAGCCGGCGGGGCAGATCCCGCCAGGTCAGAACCGCCGCTACCCCGGGGAGACGCCGGGCTTTCCGGGCATCGATCTTTTTGATCCGGGCCGAAGCGAATGGACTGCGCAATACCTTAACCCGGAGCGTCCCCGGCATATCAAAGTCATCGGTATACTTCGCTCTCCCGGTAACAATACTCACCCCATCGACCTTCCGGGTCTTACGGCTGACTTCCTGAAATTTTGTCATTGTCTTATCCTTTGGCAATCCACTAATTACACGAATATTACTGATTGATCCCCCTACCTCAGCCCCTTTTTTGTCCACAGATTACACGGATTACTCCGATTGTTTCGCCTCGGATTGGCGGCTTTGCAGTCCACTAATTACACGAATTCGCACTAATTGCTCCCCCTACCTCAGCCCCTTTTTGTCCACAGATTTCACGGATTACTCTGATTGTTTCGCCTCGGATTGGCGGCTTTGCAGTCCACTAATTACACTAATTTACACTAATTGATGCCTCGCCTTAGCAACTTATTTAAACCGCTAATTTTACCCCGCGATGACCGAAGGTCATTTTGTGCTGCTCGCGAATCTACGCTAATTTTCGTTGAGCTTTGGAGAAAAACAGTTAATGGGTAAAGAAAGTCACCGGGCGCTAGCTTCTTGCGGCGTTCGATGTTCGATGTTCGAGGTTGGACGTTCGACGTTCATTCTTTTTTCTTCCGTCCTTTCGTCCCTCGTCCCTTCTTCCTCATTCTCTTCGCCGCCAGTTTCACCGCTTCAATAATCTGGATGTATCCGGTACAGCGGCAGAGGTTTCCTTCCAGGGCTTCTTTGATCTCTGCGGTGGATGGGTTGGCTTTCCGCTCCAGGAGAACCTTGGCTGAGAGCAGCATCCCCGGGGTGCAGAAACCGCACTGGACAGCTCCAACATCCATAAATGCCACCTGAAGCGGGTGAAGATTCCGGCTGTCGCCCATATCTTCCACCGTCACCACCTCCTTTCCGTCGACGGTCGCGGCCAGCACCAAGCAGGAGTTGACCGGGCGTCCGTCCAGGATAACCGTACAGGAACCGCAGAAACCCTCGCCGCACCCGAACTTGACACTCTTGTACCCGAGCCTCCGCAGCAACTCCAAAAGAGTCTCGGAGGGTTCAACCTCAATCGATTTCATCTCCCCATTGACTGTCAGTTGTATCTTCATTATATTCTCCATCTTTCTTCGGTCTCTTTATTAGCCGCAAAAAGGCGCAAAAAACGCAAGATTTCCCTCTACCTCAGCCCCATAATAAATTTCCAATGGCCAACTTCTAATTTCCAACGTGTCCGCCAAAGTATTTGCATCCCGAACTTGTTTCGGGGCTTTAGCGAAGGCTGATTTCGCATTTGGACATTGGTTATTGGCCGTTGGATATTGGATATGTCGAAGTTGCCTCTGCCTCGGATTCTTTTACTTCGACATTCGATATTCTGCGGTTCGATATTCGTTTTTAACGGTCGTTGAACGTTGTCCCAAAATAATCGGGATGCGATCAAACGTTCGGGCTTTAACCCGGTTGACGGTTGCTCACGCCCGGCGACCTGATACCCTGATATCCTGATCTCCTGATACCCCGATACCCCGACACCCTGATCTCCTGATACCCTGATATCCCGATCTCCCTACCCTACCATCTCCTCCAGCATTCCTCTGATTACTCCGGCGCATATCTTTCTCTTTGAGCGTTCCGAGCACCGGATATCCCGGGTCATCTTGATATCACCAGACGCTTGGGCAGCCACATCCTCGAAGAGCTTCCGGGTAACACGCTTGCCCCGCATCAGTTTCTCCGCCTCGACCGCCCGTTGGGGAAGGAGGGCCGCGCCCCCGATTACAATGGTGATATCCCGGCAATAGCGGGGACCGCCGTTGTAAACAATCGCCACCTTCAGATAGGCGAAATCGACCTCGGTCAGAGAGAATTTTTCGTAGGCCGCCTGGCTCTGTTCGGGAAGAGGAGGGAAATATATTTCGGTCATCAGGTCGGCCGGTTTCAAGAGTTGGCGGGGAATTCGGGAGAAGAATTCCTCCGCGTCATAGACCCGTTCTTCCTCTCCCTGGACGGTGATCCGGGCACCCAGGGCCAGGGCGACTGTCGAGAGATCGGACCAGGCAAAGGGCTGAACCAGGTTGCCGCCGACGGTAATCAGGTTTCGGTTGAGAATGGAACCGATCCCGCGGGCGGCCTTCCACACCGCTCCGTTTGCGTAAGACTTAACCGCCCGGGACTCTACCATCTCCGCGATCAGGGTGGTGGAACCGATCCGGAGTCCGCCGGCTTTCTTCTTGATAAAGTTCAACGGCAGACGGGAGAGGGATACCAGCTCTTCCACCCCCGGCTGTTTGGCGAAGATAAAGGTCACCCCGCCGGAGTAGTATCTCGCCTTCTTTTCGCGGTCGGAGACTAACCCCCGCGCCTCCTCAATGGTCTCCGGATATAACACCTTCTGTAAATTGGGCACACTCATATTCAACCTCACTTATGAACTTAGCCCTCACTTCGTTCGGGCAACTTTTCCTCTAAGGAAAGCATGAAATCAGGAGAATTCAAGTATTCCCCTCCTGCCTTCCTGCTTTCCTTAGAGATTATTGAAATTCCGAAAATAGGATATATTTCGAGAATGATTAACCGGTAGAAATAATAGAAGAAAATCATCTACTGCGCAATGACGAAATAATAACCATCTTCCCCCCATAATCGGATGTATAGGTGATAGTTGAAAATCTGGGGATAATATTTGCTTTCTTTTCCCTTGACTCCATGATATCTTTCTCAGTTGACTTTTAAATATGATCTTCCAGAACTTAGCCATCGCTTCGCTTGGGCAACTTTACCTCTAAGGAAAGCATGAAATCAGGAGAATTTAAAGTAATCCATCTCCTGCTTTCCTGCTTTCCTTAGAGGTTATTGAAATTCCGAAGCAGCGAGTTCGGCTCAATTTCGATATAATATCTTATAATATTAATGATATTCGGAGAAATGAAATGAATAAAAAATATATATTAATTCGGAGCCGTCTGCTGCTTCCTTTGAGCAGACGTTTGGGGCTGGATGCCAGGATTGAAGATGGTTACCTCTTGATTGAAGGAGATACCATTGCGGAGGTGGGGAGATATACCCCGGAGACAGGAGAAAGGATTCTGGGGAGATACCGGAAGAACCTGCGGATCATCGGGTTGGGTGATTCCGTTGCCGCCGCGGGAGAGGATATCCCCTGCCTGGATACGGTTCTCCTCCCCGGGTTTGTTAAAGCCCACGGCCACGACCATGAATCCCCCCTGATCGGTGTCGCCAAAGATGAGCCACTGACCGACTGGCTGGACCATGCCGTCAACCTCTTCACCGGATTTCTGACCGAGGAGAAGGAAGCGCTCAGAGACCGGTTCGGCGTCTCGGCTCATCTGATCACCTACTCCAAGGCCAAACTGGACGATATCTATTACGGGATCACCACCTCGCTCACCCATCACTGCAACTTCAATAAGTACAATGTAGCCGACCTGGTCGAGGCAGCCCAAACCGCCGGGACCAGAATTATCATCGCGGTGGGGAGCTCGGACCGGAACTATGACCCCCGGATCCTGGAAACCCCGGCCGAAGCGGTCCGGCGGCTGGATAAGTACCGGGAGGAATTCGGAGACCGGGATCGGGTCGCGATCATCCCTGGACCGGACCAGGTCTTCTCCAACAGCGCGGAGATGCTGAAAGCCCTGAAAAAGTGGGCCCAAGAGAATAATACCCTAGATCGGAAGAGCGTCGTGTAGGGAAAGAGTGTAGATCTCGGTGGTCGCCGTATCATTAAAAAAAAAAGAATACAAAAAAATATTATTTTATACTTCTTTATATAAAGCCCCTT
>CAKZYZ010000294.1 GCA_937885075.1 uncultured bacterium
GATACGGCGACCACCGAGATCTACACTCTTTCCCTACACGACGCTCTTCCGATCTCCAGTAGCGGCTGTCCTTGCTATTGGAGCTGTTATCTCCCAGAGCGTAGTAGTAATCCTGCTCCACCCGGTATTTTTTCCGGGGGGTTCCATCGATGAGAACAGTCCCGTTTCTAATAGCAAGTTCATGACCATCCCGGGTGATAATATCGCTCCAGTATATTCTGCTATCCGGGTCAAGTGGTATTTCCATCCCCCGGTAAGGAACAGTAAAAGTCTGGCCCCGGCGCCCGAAATTACCGAGATTGCGATAATAGACCTTTTCCATGGCGGGAGTATCGACATCCTGTCCATCGGCTCGAATCCGGCCGTTTTTAATTTCAATCTTCTCTCCCGGGAGGCCGATCAACCGCTTGACATAATCAACGCTGAGATCATCCGGAAAATGAAAGACTATAATATCGCTCCGATGGGGTGATCTGATGGCGGGAAGCTGAAGAGAAGGGAGTAATATCCCCGTAAAAGGTATCCGGTCCGGGGTTCGGGCCCCGTAGAGAAATTTAGTGACCAGGATTTTATCCCCGACATGCTTTATATCCAGAGAGGTCCCATCAACGGCACAGATGCTATCATCATATCGATACTCTCTCCCGCAGGTGGGGCAGACCTTTACCACGCCCAGGAGTGTCGGGGTCATGGAACCGGTGGGTATCTTAAAAGGCTCAACAATAAAGTTCCGGATGACGAAAACCATGACCAGGGCGAAGATGATCGATTCAGTCCATTCCCGGAATTTACTCTTCCGAGCAGAGGACGCTTCTCCCTCCAGTAAGCCGTTAAGTTTTTTCAGACTGCTTCTCCCCGCTTTAAGATTGCCACTCCTGAGCGCATCCTGAAGTTTTAATACGGTCTCATTCAGGAGCTTGATAGTGGCTGATGAGAGCTTCTTCTTTCTCCGCCTGACAATCCAGCGGGCGGATTTTACTGAACCGCGGGCGGATTTTCTTAACTTTTTTATGTCTCTATTCATCTGTCTATTTCCAATCTCCTTCTTCATCAAGATAACTCTGAAGTATAATTTGAGCCGCCAATCGGTCAATATTCTTCTTGCGCTTCTCTCTTCTCATATCCGCCTCTAACAAGACCAGTTCCGCCTGCCGGGAGGTTAACCGTTCGTCCCGGAAGATAACCGGCAGCCCCAGCAATTCTTCCAGTTGAGAACCAAGAAAGTGTGCCCGTTTAGCCTGCTCCCCCTCCGATCCATCCATATTGAGAGGCAGACCGACAACTAGACTTTTAACATCCGCCTCCCGCGCTACCCGGGAGATCTGCTCTACCGCGTCAGCGGGAGAACTGACCTGAAGGGTCGGAAGCCCCTGGGCGGTTATCCCCAGCGGATCACTCATCGCCAGCCCAATCCGTTTCTCGCCAGGATCTATTCCCAGTATTCTCTGATAAGTATCCATATTTCAATAAACCGCGGATGAAGCGGATTAGGCGGATTGTTTTTCTTAATCAGCATAATTCGTGTAATTCGCGAAATTCGTAGTTCATTTAGTTTCTCAAGCGACGCGAGGGCTAAGTTCCTGCTTCGGAATCTCAATAACCTCTAAGGAAAGCAGGAAGGCAGGAGAGTATATTATTTAAATTCTCCTGATTTCCTGCTTTCCTTAGCGGAAAAGTTGTCCGAGCGCAGCGAGGGCTAAGTTCTTTATACCAGTTCCTGGTATTTCTTCTTCGCCTTGAGTTTCTGGACCAATTTCTTCACATCCTGCGCCTTATCTCTCGGGCAGACCAGGACCGCGTCGCCTGATGCCACCACGATCAGGTCGGAGACCCCCACCAGTCCGACCAGAGGGCCGGTGCTGAAACTGATGCAATTATCGGAATCAACCCCCACCAGTTCTCCCCGGGCATAATTGTTATCGTCATCCTTATTAAGATATTTCTCCAGTGCTTCCCAGGATCCGACATCATCCCAGTTAAATGCCGCGGCAGTGACCAGGACATCGGAATGTTTCTCCATAATCCCGTAATCGATAGAGACCTTTGGAAGCCCTGGATAGACCCGGTCAAGAAAAGCCTGACGCCGCCGGATCCCAACTTTCAGTAGGGGAGAGAGCGCGTCCGCCAGTTCCGGAAGATGTTCTTCTATGGCTTTTATAATGGCAGGGATCGACCAGATGAACATCCCGCTATTCCAGGTATAAAGATCACTCTTCAAGAATCTCCGGGCCACTTTTCGATCCGGTTTCTCCACGAATCGGCTTACCCGGGAGAAAGTTAATCCTCCGGTTTCCGAAATCTTTTTGCCTCTCTTGATGTAGCCATATCCGGTAGAGGGGAAGGTTGGTTTTATCCCGATGGTGATCAGGGACCCGAGTTCAGCCGCGGTCCGGGCCGCGGCCCGGATGGTTCTCTGGAATTCTCGTTTCGGAGAGATGACATGGTCGGCCGGCAGGACCACCATCCCGGCTTCCGGTTCTTCCCGGGCGATCGCGTAAGCCGCCAGGGCGATACAGGGAGCCGTATTGCGGCCGATCGGTTCTCTCAGGATATGAGACACGGGGATCCCCGGCAGAAGCTTGCGAATTGCCGGAGCCTGGGCAACTGTGGTAACTACCCAGATCCGGGATTCATCTACCATCGGCTTAAGACGGGATACGGTCTGCTCGATCATTGTCTCCCGTCCAATAATATTCAGTAACTGCTTGGGAGTGGCGCTCCGGCTTAAAGGCCAGAACCTTTCCCCTACTCCGCCGGCCATGATGACTGCGTGTATCATAATATGTTATCCTTAAAATTTGGACCTTGGGATCTGAACATTCATTCGTCATTCCTCATTCGGTTTTCGTCATTTTCTTCTCCCTCTCCTCCCAATGCCAGTTTATAGATCCCGAATATTACCAGGGCGAAGACCCCGATCTGAATACAGAATCCCAGCCAGTTCCGGGGTGTCCATTGAGCCGGACCCCGGGGGGTGGTATCCTGTGCGAGCACCACGCCGGTTGAGAGCCAGAACCAGATGGTTCCCGTAAATATTTTTAGTATATTCTTCATAGCGGAAAGCTTGATACCACAATCGCCGTGCTAACGCAAGAACATAGCGCCTTCGGCGCGACCTCGTAGTGTCCCGCCTCTGGCGGGGCTCAACGAAGGCAGGACTGAAGTCCTGCACTACGAACTTATTGAAATTCCGAAACAGTAACTTGCTCCACAATTTTTTGACAGGAGTTACAGGATAAATACCAAATGATTCAGGGGAGAGATTGAACGATCCCTCGATCTATCCTGTTGATCCTGTTATCCTGTCTAAAATTCGGGGAGAGAAAATTCTGAAGCAGTCGGTCAGCGGCTATAGATATTTCAATGATTATTTCGGGAGATACCTCCTGAAGTCCGGATCAGGGTTTTAATTATTTTTATTGATTGAACCGATTTTTTTATAATCTCCTCCTCGGTCAGATGAATCACGGTCCAGCCGTTTCTTTTCAGCCATCGGTCTCTCTCCCGGTCTTTTTTCTTCCGGGCCGGGCGCTGATGCCATCTGCTGTGATCACACTCCAGGGCGATCTTCCCCTTACGGCAGAAGATCGCGAAGTCTAATCGATAGCGACATCTTGAGCCGTGCATAAGACAGAATTGAGCGCTATGCGCGATCCCCGCCTTCACCAGGGTTCTCCTCATGATTTCTTCCAGAGGAGGGATGCCGAAAAGCTCCCCCATCTCAGAGGAGTTAAGTAATTTATTTCGAGTGGTATAGGCGAAAGTGATTCGTCTCCGGAGCCGATTCCTGATGCGGCGGGGCAATTTTTGCGGCTCCCCCAGTTCCAATTTCCAGTACCACTCCTCTGCCCGCGGATGATGATTCTCTTCCGGGAGCAGATCAATCCGCCGGACCCGGATAATCCTCCGGATCGGGGAATAAAAGCTTATCCCCCCTCCCCTGCTGCCGCACCGGCTGGTAGGATAAACAGCGAGATAACCGGGGGATTTACGAAACGAGATGCGCGCGGGAATCCGGTACCAGTGATCGGTCTCGACATGGTCCAGGTCTTTTTCCCGTTTCACCACTCCGATCAGAACCAGGTCATTCTGCCCGGGCCGGGCCCGGCATTTGAGAATTATTTTGTCCTCAGGCATTAGAACTTGGCCCTCACTAAGTTCGGGCAACTTTACCTCTAAGGGAAGCAGGAAATCAGGAGAATTCAACTACTCTCCCCTCCTGTCTTTCTGCTTTCCTGATCTTGTTTTTTCGCAGAAAAAATAAGATTTAGTTGAGCCAGAGTTCACCCTTTCTCACGGCTTTATTCAAAGCTTCAGACGGGGTAGTTTTTCCCAGAAGGGCCTCCTTAACCGCGTCTCCGATATAGTCCCTGATCCGAAGCCACTGGGAAAATCGGGGCTCAAAGAAAGCGTGATCAAGTTCTTCTATGGGAACCAGGCTGGAGGGGGTATCTCTAAACTCCTCCAGCATAATAGGCAAGTTAAGGACTGATTTCCGAATCGGTACATATCCGGTATTAAGCGCCCACCTCGCGGCGTTCGCGGTACTGGTAAACCACTTTATGAACTCCCAGGCAACGCGTTGTTTCTCGGAGGATGATCGGGAAAAGATAACAATATTTGTTCCATAGACCATGGAGCCTCGCTGCTTCTTTCTCATAAGCGGGGCTAAACCCCAATCGAACTTCAGTTGTTTTGCCATAAATGTCCGGGAGACACATGACGCTACTATCATAGCTACTTTTTCGGCGGCAAAATCAACCTGATGCTGATATCCAGCCAGATAGAAATCCGCCGCCCGATCCTTCCTGACCATATCAACCAGGTACTGAAGAGCTTCTACCCCTTCCGGAGAGTTAAAGAGCATGGTCCGGCTCTCCCGATCAAATAGCTTACCTCCATTCTGAATCAGGAGGCATTCGAAGAGAGTCGCGTGGTCGGTGAACTCAAACCCCCATAGATCAACTTTTCCGTCACCATTAAGATCCCGGGTAAGCTGTTTGGCTACACTCACGAATTCTTCCCAGGTTTGGGGCGGTTCTTCCGGATCAAGCCCGGCCCGGCGGAAGAGATCCTTATTGTAATAAATTATGGGGAGACTTTTATTAAACGGCAGCGACATCAATCTGCCGTTATAGATACTATCCTCTATAAAGATTGGGAAGAAATCATCCAGTTCTTTCTTAAATGATGGGTCCAATTCCCCCAGATCGACCAGCGCGTCTCCACCCAGGAGAGTTGAGATCCACGCTTCATAAGCCTGGGCCATATCCGGCTGGTTATGCGCCACAATGGAAGCCAGAATCTTCTGTTTTAAAGCGTCATAGCTCCCCATACTCTCAGACTTGATAAACCATTCGGGATGTTCGGCGTTAAACTCATCAATCATGGAATCCAGCACCTCTCCCAGCGGCCCCCCCATCGCGTGCCAGAACCTAACTATTATTTTTCCGTCTTTGGCTTTTTCATCAGTTCCTCCAGAACAGCCGAAAAAGCAAAAAACCAGCAGTAATTGAATTATCAAACCTGTTCGTAGAAAAGATATAAAATGTTTCATAACACTTGTGGTTTCTCACATTAATATTTTCGAAGAAAATATTAACCTTTCATTCCGGATCGAGTGATCCCTTCAATAAACTGTTTCTGCGCGATAAAGAATATGACCATCAGCGGCAGAATAGAAAAAGTTGATGCCGCCATCAGTAGTTCCCAATCGGTTCCGCTCTCCTGGTTGAATACGGCCAGACCGACCTGAAGCGGCCTCATCTCCGGGGTGTTGGTCATAACCAGCGGCCAGAGAAGTGAGTTCCAGGTCATAATGAAGGTGAAGAGAGCTACTGTCAGGATTACCGGTCGGGAGATGGGCAGAACCACCTGGAGTAATATCCGCAACCGTCCGCAGCCATCAATACTGGCCGCGTCAAACAGATCCTGGGGGAGGGTTTCAAAGTGCTGACGCATGAAATAAATGCCGAATACCGCCGCCAGGAACGGGACGATCAACCCGTAATAGGTGTTTACCCACTTAAGCCATGAGAGAATGGCGTAGTCCGGGATCAGAATCACCTGCTTGGGGATCATCATTGTGGCCAGGAGTAGGAGAAAGAGCGGTTCCTTAAAGCGGAATTTCATCCGGGCAAACGCGTAAGCGGCCAGCGCCGAGGTCACAACCTGTCCAATGGTTACCACCACCGAGATAAAGATACTGTTGAGAAAGTAGCGGGCGAATGGCGCCGCCTGCCAGGCTTTAACAAAGTTCTCCCAGAGAAAGCGCTTATAGATGATTTCATCAAGCGGTACGGTTATCTCGTCACCCCGTTTCTCTCCGGCCAGAATAGTTACCCGGATAGCTTCTTCATCATATCCTGAGGCGAGTATGATTTCGTCTAACCGATCTTCCAGGATGAGGAATTGGTCCTGAAATTTATCTCTAAGCTTATCTGGCAGTTTTCCAAATGAATTAAGAAAAATATTATGAACTTCCTCCCTGGTCTCAGGCCGGGGATAGGTACGGATAAAATATTCTTCCATTTTTCCTCTGATCCGAGTGAATACATTTAAGATATCATTCTGGGATCCGGAATCCTCTGAAATTTTGGCATCTGTCACTTTCAGCATCTCTCCCTCTCTCACAGATAATTCCTTCTGGAGAGCCAGAGCGACGGAGAAGTTAACCTGTTCCAGTTCACCGTCTATTTGGAGATATTTTTTCTTCTCCGGAATCAGAGAAACCTGGGCAGAGAGAACTTCCAGAGGGGATTTAAATGATGTGCAGATCATCCAGATAAAAGGAAAGACCATCGTAATCCCGCCGATGGTGAGCATGAGGTAGACCAGAAGACGAGGAGAGATATTTGTTTTTATTCCTAAGTTCATTTTAGAATTTTTAGCTGGAACAACGAAGTGATTCACCACGAAGGTCACGAAGTACACGAAGAATAGTTGAGAAAATAAAGATTCAAATTATTTTTGAAAATACTTCGTGATCTTCGTGTCCTTCGTGGTTTTCAATTAATGTTCTTTATTCGGATTTGGGATTTCTGATTAGTCATCATAAGCAGCCTTCTTCCCTAATAATTTCTTCTGGAGAATGGTCAATAACAGAATTATGAAAAATAGCACATACGCGATGGCGCAGGCATAACCGAATAAGGTATTCCCGAAAGCGGTCTTATATAGGTAAAAGACCCCGGTTGTGGTGCTCTTTAAAGGTCCACCATCCGGTGTCAGGATGAAGACCGGGATAAACATCTGGAAAGAAAAAATGGTTGAGATGGTGAGGAGAAAGAGGGTAGTTGGCATAAGGAGCGGCCAGGTAATATATCGAAACTTGGCAAGAGTACTGGCGCCGTCAATATCCGCGGCTTCATAATAGGAGGGATTTATATCGAGCAGGCGGGTTAAGAAGATCAGGATATTAAATCCCATCGTTTTCCAGACCACGAAAATAATGATGGCGGTCCGCGCCCAACCGGGTTGCTGGAGCCAGCGGATATCACCGAGATTTATATGGAGAAACGCTAATATTGGATTAAGTACAGTGTTGAGTAGTCCCCGGGGCTGTAATATCCAGCGCCAGACTATGGCGATTGCCGTCATTGAGGCGATATAGGGAATAAAGTAGGCGGTGCGAAATAATCCCAGACCCCGTATTTTTTTGCTGAGCAGTACCGCTACAATCAGGGATAATCCCAAACCGAATATAATCGAGCCGAGGGAGAAGATCACGGTATTTTCCAGTGAGAGCCAGAAGTCACCATCCTGGAAGAGAATTACAAAGTTTCTCAATCCAACAAATTGGCGGGGAGCGACCATATCCCAGCGGAAGAAGCTGAGATATAGAGCATAGAACATCGGCAGAACCAGGAAGACCAGGATGACCGCGAAAGCCGGCAGGATATAGAGATATGGTCCGAACTTATTGAGAGTATTTCTCATAGCCACAAAAAAGGATAGTAATCAGTCATTGGTAATCAGTTATCGGTAAAGCATGGCCTGGCAACCGGGCCAACCGATTACCGCTTACTGATCACCTATAGCTGCAACAAACGGTTGGATCGTTGCGCCACAACGAGTTACAATAACTCACGACTTCATACTTTATCATGCCCCTAATCAAATATCTTCCCGGATCCCCCTGGTCCGAAAGATGTACATTTAACCCT
>CAKZYZ010000295.1 GCA_937885075.1 uncultured bacterium
ATATATTGCTACAATTCAAGTAGTGTTCTGTCTAGAGTAGTTATTTTAATATTAATTTGTTTTTTTTTTTTTTTTCAAGCAGAAGACGGCATACGAGATATATCAGTGTGACTGGAGTTCAGACGTGTGCTCTTCCGATCTCTGGTCTTAGCAATGATCAGGAACTCTTCTTCCCGATCGATCTTTCCATCCCACCAGAAATATGACTCCCCTTTAGGGAATATCGAGACACAGGCAGCCAGGCGTTCTTCGAGCAGTATCCGGGCAATATTTTTAGCTTCTGCCTTATCCGGGCTGGTCATGAGGACGGTGATGTATTTATTTCTGGTATTTGATGTCATATTTCATTCATTTGCTGTTAAATTGTTGGAGAATTGTGGAGAAAGTAAGCGGTAAGCAGTGAGCAGTAAGCAGAAATGACAAGCAGTAAGCGGTAAGCAGTGAGCGGTAAGCGGTATCTGCGAGGCTACTGCTCACCGCTCACTGCTCACCGCTCACCGCCCCCCCGCACTTCAGCGTCCGCAACCGGTTAATCGCCGCGGCGATCTCATACCGCCGGGGTCGAGCGTAGTTCCCGTTCAGATAGGGAGAGATAACATCCATCCCTTTCTCATCCAGATCCGCTTCCACCAGGTCCAGTATCTCGGCAAGTGATCGCTCTCCGTCGATATATCTCTTGAGCGCGTAGTTGATAATATCCCCGATCGCGCGGGTCTGACTGATATCCACTAACTGCTCCACCTGGGAGAGATCGATGTAATCTTTTCCAAAGGCGATCGTATTGATACTCTTTGCCGAGATCTTGGCCTGATTATGTTTTCCTTTTCTGGGGTCAAATCCGCCGGGCCGGGGTCTCCGGGCCTTAACCGTCCCGAAATGCTCTCCGCCCTCAAAACTTCGTCCGGTGGAACAACTCTCAGCAATCTTCCGGGCTTCACCGGTTCGATCCCGGGGGAGATATTCATCCATCATAATTACCGTATCGGCCACGGCAAAGTAATCACCGCTCCCGCCCATCACCAGGATAGTAGATACACCAAGATCGTCATAGAGCTGCTTCACTTTGTCTATGAAGGGAGTGATCGGCTCTTTTTCCTTGGCCACCAGGAGCTGCATCCGTTCATCCCGGATCATGAAATTTGTGGCCGAAGTATCCTCATCGACCAGCAATAGTTTAGCTCCCACCTCCAGCGCCTCCATAATGTTGGCGGCCTGCGAGGTCGAGCCGCTGGCATCCGGAGAGGAGAATCTTCCGGTATCCTTGCCGAAAGGCAGGTTCCGGATAAAGGCGCTGATATCCACATCCTCAATAAATCGCCCATCCTCAGCCCGGATCTTCACGCTCTCCGGGACGGTCACCACCATTTCCCTGCCATCGCCGGGGATATGATTATAAGCTCCCTTCTCCAGAGCTGCCAGGAGAGTGGATTTTCCATGGTATCCCCCTCCTACAATCAGGGTCACACCCCGGGGTATTCCCATCCCCCGGACCTCACCCCGCCGGGGACAGTCAAAACTGACTTCCAATTCCGGTGGGGATTGAAAAGATACCGCCTTCTCATCCGGAAGCGGCCGATCGTCGATCCCGCTCATCCGGGGGAGGATCGAACCGTCCCCGACAAATCCCACTAACCCTCTTTCGGGGAGCTTACCGCGGATATAATCGGAATCTTCGGAGAGGTCAACGAACTTCTTCAGGAGTTTTCCATCAAGATTGGAGTAGAGAAGAGTTCTCCGGACCAATTCGGGGATCTCATCAAAGAAGATCTCAATCGCGTCCCGTACTGAGATTCGCCGCCCCCGGGCCGGGAGCCCGACAACAAACCGGGCTTCCACCCAATCATCATTGATCACCATCGCGGTCCGCATCAAAACCTCCTGGGAAGGCTTATCGATAGCCAGCAGCCCGCTCCGGCCCGACCCCCTTTTTCCCCGGGCGACCTTCCGGGCCTGATGATAAAAATGACGGGTCAGGCAGTCTTCCAGGGCGATCCGACGGATCGGACTGTCATATAACTCAGGGGGGAAACCTGCCACATCCCGAGAAATTCTTGCCGCGACCTGACTGGGAGGAGCAAATGGATCGGGCTGAATATAGTCAATATTCAGCATAAAATTATCAAAGTCATACCACCCTTTAATATCCCGGTAAAACCCATAGGGTTTCCCCTCGATTCTATTCAGTATTATTTTAAGTTGATCGGCCGATTTCATTAGCGTCTCTTAAATCAAATATTTGACATGCTTGAGTTTATATATCATATTAACTATATCATTTAATAAATCAGGAGGTTACTTATGAATAAGCTGCCGCGAATTTTCCTAGTCCTCTTCCTATTTATTCTTTTTTTACTCCTTGCTCCAGTTAATAATTCCACTCTTGGCGAAGAGATTGGGGCTGAATATCCCGAACTCAGCCCGGAAGAATTAGCCTGGATTGAGATCCCGGAAGTTATCACTCCGGCCCGGATAGCGCAACCGATAACTGAAGCGCCCTCCAGTGTCAGCGTCATCACCGCCGAGGAGATTCACCGCTCCGGTCTGACCAATATTCCCGATATCCTCCGGAGATTGGCCGGGGTGGATGTGATGGCCCTATCTCCCTCAGATATCAATGTCGGAATCCGGGGACTGAACGGCACCGTCTCAAATAAGATACTGGTAATGATCGACGGTCGTTCCGTCTATATGGACTTCTACGGAACCACTATCTGGAGCACGCTTCCGATCCTGCTGGAGGAGATCAAAAGAATTGAAGTTGTCCGTGGCCCGGGCTCCGCGTTATACGGAGCCAATGCCTTCAGCGGAGTGATCAATATCATTACTAAAACCCCCGAAGAGCAGAAGGATACACTCATCTCCGCTTCCGCCGGGACGAATAATACTTATCAGGGAACCGCCATTACCGCCGGGAATCTTAATGACCTGGGCTACAAACTTGCCCTGGGCTGGAAGGAAGCGGGGTTCTGGGAAGATTCCGGCAAGAAGTCTCTGGAGAATCTAATATCCAACGGCATCGTTACCTATCGTATCGATAATGAAAAAGAACTGCGCTTCGGAGCCGGCATTAACAGCGGAAAGGATTATCTCTCAATTGAGGAGAGTCAGGGACTCTTCAAGCTGGATGGTTATGATACTTATCTTAACGCCTCATACTTACAGCCAAACTTAACAATCCTCTCCTACTGGAATCGGGGGGAGGCGGATGCTAAAAGCGAACGGACCGAAGAGACGACCAACTTTCGTTATAATACTTACCATCTCGAACTTCAGTACGCTCTCGATATTATCCCCTACAATGACATTATTCTGGGGGGCAGCTACCGATATAATACCATGGCCAGCCGGACACTCAATCGCGGCGTCCATCAGAACGTCAGCGCCATCTTCCTCCAGGACGGCATCTCCATAACGGAATATCTCCACCTGATAGCCGGGAGCCGTTTAGATCACAACTCCCTGATCGATGATTACCGCTTCTCTCCCCGGGTAAGTTTGATCTTCAACCCCCACCCCGATCACACTATCAGACTCTCCGTAAGCAAGGCTTATCGGGATCCGACTTTCCTCAACACCCATTTCGATTTTTTCGGAACTATCGATCCCCGCTACCCCGAATATCCGACTCATTCCATGGGCAACCCTGACCTGGTCCCGGAAAGAATCCTGGCTTATGAAGCCGGATGGAGCGGGTTATTGACTTCTTTTCTCAAGACCCGGGTTGATATATTTTACAATCAAATCGATGATCTGATCATAGGAGAGACGGTCTCCTTCTATCCGGTATTTCCTTTCTTCCCCCGGGAAGTCACTTTCATTAACACCGATGACCCGGTCCGGGCGATTGGAGGGGAAGCGGGGGCTGAATTCAGAATCAGCGAATGGCTGAACGGCTTTGTCAATTACTCTTACCAGGAATTAAAGAACACCCGGACTGATGAGATTATCAAATCCGCGCCGAAAAATAAACTTAACGCCGGCCTGGACTTGTTCCCCTCCCCCGGACTCTCCGCCACCATCAGCGCCCATTACGTGGATAAGACGACCTGGGGTAATCTCTTGTCGGGAGACCAGGAGATAGACGATTATATCCTTACCAACGCCCGTCTGGCTTACGCGATAGATGATCCCGAACTGGAGTTGGCCGTATCCGTATTCAATCTCTTCAACGATAAACATAGAGAACATCCATTGGGGGAGAAGATCGGGCAGAGAATCCTCTTTACATTATCTTGCCACTTCTAATGAAGTCACTAATCATTACAGCTTTATTATTAGCGCTGATAGCGCTGATTATTCCAACGGCCCGGGGAGAAGACCCGGTTATCGCCGTCTTCATAACCCGGGACCTGGAACCCCATCGGGAAGCCCTGTCCGGGTTCAGGGAAGAGCTGCGTGATGAAGGGATAAAAGCAGCCTGGGAAGAATATCTTATCCAGGGGACGGTGGCAGAAAGAAACGAATCGGCGCGGCAGGCCATTGAAAAGGCGCCGGCACTTATATTTACCCTGGGAACTTCCGCCACCCGGATTGCCGCTCAAGGAACAGACCGGATTCCGATAGTGTTTGCTAATGTACTCAACCCTCGGGCCGGGGGGATAATCAGAGATTATCATGGGCCCAACGGGAATATTACCGGCGCTTCACTTGATTTTAAGCCAGAAGAACTTATCGCTCTCCTGAATAAACTCCAGCCCGATTGCCGTCGAATCGGGATTATCTATCGTACCCCTGATTTCAATGGGTTAGTCGATGATATAGCGGCGGCACTCCGGGAGTCGGGGAAAGAATTGTACTCTCGCCGGATCGACAAACTGGAAGACCTCCATCAAACCGTGGAAGAACTACTGGACCGGGTTGATGTCTTCTGGATGATCGCCGACCACCAGCTATTCTCGCGTCAGACAACCAGATACCTTCTCCTCGAGACGATGCGGCGGCGGATCCCTTTCATCGGCATCTCTCCTTCCTATGTCCGGGCCGGCGCGCTCTTCTGTATTTACTGGGATAGCCGGGATATCGGGAGACAGGCCGGGGAGGCCGCCGGGAAGATTCTCCGGGGCATTGAGCCGAGCCAAATCGCGGTCAGCCGTCCCCGAAAAAAGCAGATCTATCTCAACCATGCTATAGCGTTCAATCTGGGTATAGAAATCCCCGATTCCGTACTTGAACAAGCTGTGGGTTCAAATAGAAAATGACCAGGAACAATAAGTATTTTTCCCGTCCGATCAAAATCGGCTTTGTCGGGAAGTTTATTCTCTTTACCGCCCTGGTCATTATCCTGACCTCCGCCTCTCTCTCTTTCTTTCTCCTCCATCGCTATAGCTCCTGGAATTATCGTCAGCTGACGTACTGGGGAAGGACTCTGGCCGATAATCTCTCTACCGACAGTGAACTGGCGGTTCTGGCTTCCGACCGGAACGAACTGAAAAAGCTGGCCCGCAATATACTCCGGGATGAGGATGTGACCTACTGCAGGATTGAAGATTCCCGGGGCAAGATTCTGGCTGAGGCCGGGGCCATGCCGGGAGGGGATGCTAAAAACAACTGTCCTCCTGACTCACGAACAATCTCGGAGATGAATAATTCCGGCGGAGGCAACTATTACCTGATTAATTCCCCGGTGATCACCAGAAAGATAATGGCCGGGTATGAAGATCTGGCCTTCTCCTCCGAAGCTGAAGAAGCTTCAAACGAACCGGGAATAGAAGAAGTAATCGGATCGGTCTGTCTCGGAATCTCCACCGATCGCTTGATCCGGGAGACCGCTAAAACTCAAAAATATATATTTATATTTACTCTTATTACCATACTGCTTGGAATTACCGCCACCACGATCATAACCAGATATTTTACCCGACCAATACTCAACCTTCTGGAAGTGACCAGAAGAGTTGCCCGCGGTGATTTCTCCGGAGAGATTGAGGTAACCTCTTCGGACGAGATCGGCACCCTGACCCGCTCTTTCAATACAATGATTGGATCATTAAAGAGATATCAGGACCGGGTGGAGGAGTACAACCGGACGCTTGAAGATAAAGTTACCCTGCGAACCGCCGATCTCCAGCAGAGTCTGAATGAACTTCAGGCCAGCCAGGAGAGTTTAATCCGTTCAGAGAAATTCGCGGCGGTGGGGGAACTTCTGACCGGGATCACCCATGAGATCAATAATAAACTGGCGCCCATTCTTGGTTACGCGGAACTTCTCCAATTACATAATCTGGAAGAGGAAAGCATGGAGATGCTTAAAGTAATCGAAAAGTCCGCTTTGAGCGCGAAATCTATTATTGAGTCCCTGCTGACTTTTGCCCGACCAAAGAAACTGAAGAAAAGCTACCAGGATATTAATCAACTCCTGAAACAGACCATTGACCTGCTCTCCTATAAATTAAACGCCTCCGGAGTCGAACTGATAATCGATCTTGATCCTGATCTCCCTCCCACCATGGTGGACGGCAATCAAATCTCCCAGGTCTTCCTCAATATCATCAATAACGCGCAACAGGCCATGGAGACAAGCAAACGGAAGAAATTGAGGATAATCTCATGGGGAGAAGGCGATAACGAAATTTTTAAATTCACTGATACCGGCCCCGGAGTAACCGACGAGGTCCGAAAAAGAATCTTCGATCCTTTCTTCTCCACCAAGCGCCCCGGAAAAGGATCCGGCCTGGGGATGAGCGTCTCATATCAGATTATCCATAACCATGGAGGGGAGATCAGAGTGGAAAATGAGAATGATTGGGGGGCGTCTTTTACCATCCTATTGCCGATTGAATCCGGAGAAATAGAAGCTCGGTCCCCGGAACCGGAGATCTCTTCCCAACCAGGAATAGTCACCGGCACGATTCTTGCTGTCGATGACGAAAAAGACGCTCTGTCTTTTATCTCTTCCGCGCTTTCAAACGAATTCCAGGTTGAGATCGCGACTGATGGGAATACCGCTCTGGAGAAACTACGAAATAATACCTATGACTGTATTTTACTGGACTTGAGAATGGCTCCCCCCGATGGTAAGACTATCTATAACTGGCTCCGGGAAAACCGGGAGGGAGAAGAGAAGAAGGTTATATTCATGACCGGAGATACGTTTGAACCCAATACCCGGGATTTTATCCGCCGGACCGGAAATCTTATCCTGCTCAAGCCATTCCCGATTCGTGAGTTAAGAGAAAAAATAAGAGAGCAACTGAGCCGGACGATATAAGAACTTAGCCCTCGCTTCGCTCGGACAACTTTTCCGCTAAGGAAAGCAGGAAATCAGGAGAATTTAAATAATCTACTCTCCTGCCTTCCTGCTTTCCTTAGAGGTTATTGAAATTCCGAAGCAAGAACTTAGCGCCTTCGGCGCTAACGTTAAAAAATAAGGACGTTGAAGAATAAAAACGTTGAAGAAAAAAGACGTTAAACGCAAGCTAGGCCGTACTCGAAAAGGTATTTTTAACATTCTGTGCTAAAAAACTAAATATTCACCACGAAGGTCACGAAGAACACGAAGAAAAACAAAGAAAACTATGGAATTTTCCTTTGTTTCTTCAAATTCCTTCGTGAACTTCGTGTTCTTCGTGGTTTAAAAGGCTTTTCGAGTAAGGTCAAGCTAAAGCCCGCGGCATAACCTACGAGTGCTCTTGAAACTCCAAAGCAGGAATGTTGCTCTCGGTTTACCTGGGTAACGTTCTTAATCTTCCAGTCTAGATACTCAAGTGGAAGGAGAATCTGAGGCCGCGGAAGATTTATCCTTCTTTTCCTTGCTGGCTTTCTTGGGAGGGGTTTTCAGACTATCCTTTTCTTTTTTTTTACCCGCCTGATAACTCTTGGACCTATAGTCCGTCTCGTAGAATCCCGAGCCTTTGAAGATGATTCCCGCGCCGGTCCCGATCAAGCGTTTTACTTTTCCGCCGCAACGAGGGCATTTGGTTAGTTTGCGGGCATTAATACTCTGGAACTTCTCAAAGTCATAACCGCAATCCTGACATTTATAATCGTAAGTTGGCATATTTTTTACCCTGTAAAAAATTTGATATTGATTTAATATACGATATTAGTTATTCATCTTCTATTGTCAAGTTCGGAGGCACACTTTATCAAAAATAATATTATTGCTTATGAGATTATGAATCAACCCCTGAGGACAAACACATTTAAAGAATATCTGGTCGCGCAGAAGAAAATTATCGATGCCGCGCTGGATCGACTGCTCCCCGGGGATGGCGACTGCCCTCGGTCTTTAGCCCGGGCTATGCGGTACAGCACCATGGCGGGCGGGAAGAGGCTGCGGCCTATCCTCTGCCTGGCCGCCTGCCGGACGGTCGGCGGTGAAGAAACAGACGCGTTGTCCACAGCCTGCGCGCTGGAGATGATCCATACCTACTCACTTATCCACGATGATCTCCCGGCTATGGACGATGATGATCTCCGCAGAGGGCATCCTACTCTTCACCGGGTTTTCCCTGAGGGGACCGCGATCTTAGCCGGTGACGGTCTTCTGACACTGGCCTTTGAAGTAATTGCCGGTGACAGAGCCCTGAACGATCTCCAGGCTCGTCTGATCATGCTGGAACTGTCCGGAGGAGCAGGATATAGCGGAATGGTCGGGGGGCAGCAAGCCGACCTTGATGGAGAGGGACAGGATATAAGCCCGGAGGCGCTGGAGTATATCCACGCTCACAAGACCGGGGCGCTCCTCACTGCCTCGGTCATATGCGGAGCTATCGCCGGGGATGGGAATCAGGAAGATATAGGATTACTCCGCCGGTACGGCCGGGGGATCGGGCTGGCCTTTCAGATCAAGGACGATCTCCTGGATATTGAAGGAGAGAGCGAAAAGCTGGGGAAGACCATCGGCCAGGACGCGAAGTCCGGCAAATCTACCTATCCTTCTATCTGGGGGATAGAAGCTTCACGGGAAAAATTAGATCAGGCAATAGCCTCATCTCTCGAGGCTCTCAAAGCATGGGGAGAAGAAGCCGACCCTCTCCGCCGGATTGCCCGCTATATTGGTACTCGAGAGAAATAGAACGTAGCCCTCGGCTTTGCCTCGGGCAACTTTTCCGCTAAGGAAAGCAGGAAATCAGGAGAATTTAAAGTAATCCCCCTCCTGCCTTCCTGCATTCCTTAGAGGTAATTTTCTTTCTCTGCGCTCTCTGTGTCTCCGCGGTTCAATTCCCTCTCTTTGTCCGGAATGAACGGAGCAGGTTCAGCATTGATGACGGGCTGAACCTCAGGGTATCGTTAAGGAGGTTAAATCCCAGGTCGAGACAGGCCCGGCAGTTTACCTCCGGGAGTTCCCGCCAGGCTCTCCGGATATCTCCATCAAGACAGTTTCCCAGCGGCCTGGTGTAGAACCATTTCGCGCAGGGATAGATATCTCCCTTGTTATCGATGGCGATCATAAACTTTCCCGCCGAACAGGGGATCGGATCGTACCCCTTAAGGTCTTCCTGCCGGATGATCACATCCCGACCATACTCATAAGGCCAATTCCTGACCCGTTTCAGTATTGATACGGGATAGGGAAGAGGTGCCGGCCGGATTTTGATAAGGTAATCTATGAACTCTTTGATCTCCTGATTGGACGCCTCGTCCGGATTTACTATCGATCCCCCGACCTGGCGCTGGGGCCGGAGAAAATTGATCCCGATGAAGCAGCCCAACTCACTGGCGATCATATTCACACGCTCAAAGGAATTTATCAGATCCCGGGTCATCGTATACTGAAGCTGTACCCGTTTCCCGTGTTCCCGGGCAGCCCGAACAGCTTTCAGCGCGACATCATAAGAACCATCTCCCCGGAAATAATCATGGAGGTCCCGCGGGCCATCCAGACTGATGCTGAAAGTATTGACGGGGGCCAGCTCATCAATCCGTTCCGCGATGGTCAGGCCGTTACTTCCTAAAAGCAATTCTATCTTATGCTCCCCTATCCTTTGGACAATCTCGGCAATATGAGGACACATCATCGGTTCGCCGCCGGTAAGCAGAATGAATCGGGTTCCCATCGCCGCCAGACCGTCGATGACCATCAGAAGCTTTTCCCGGGGGAAATGAATCCCCTCCCTCTCGTGAAACTGGCCGAAGCAGTACCGGCAGTTGAGGTTACAGCGGGAGGTAGGGACAAGCTGGACAAAGAACGGAACGCGCCGGTGAGAGATTCGTGCGGCCGCGATACGAGTTCCCAGGGAAAGATGATTCATAGCATTTCTTTAAGCGCGCGAATACCGTAATGAAAGAGTGTCCGGGGCCGCATTCCGAAGATAAGATTCCGATCGAGATAGGAGAGGATATAACAGGCTTCACATCCCTCCCGGCTGATCCCTTCCAGGCAGGCATCAAGACCATCTTCTCTGACATTCCACTTCGGCTTTCCCCAGAAGTTACAGCAGGGATATACACTTCCATCTCCGTCAATAAAGACGATGTAATCGGCATGAAAACATTTTGGATATTTATAATTATCGGGAACCTCATCCGCCCGGGCCATTCTCTTCTGATATGAAAACGGCCATTTCAGCGCCAGATTGTGGGCCATATCGCTGAACTGGATCGGGTAGTGTTCGGACTGCAGCAGCTTTATAAGATGAAGGAAACTACGGATCTGATCATCGGTAATATTAAGGTGGTGCTTCGGACCGCCGGGTTTGAGAGGTTCATACTGAAATGAGAGAGAGAAATTGAGGAGAGATCCGGTCCTCCGGGCGGTCTCAGCTAAAAAGCGGAGATCCTCCGGCTCGGTCTCCCCGGTCAAAACCGCGTTGATTCTGGTCGCTATGCCATTGGAAGAACAGAGCTCAATCGCGGAGATAATCTTCTCGAAGGTCCCCTCCCCCCGGTTTCGATCATTGATCTTCTTTCGTCCATCGAGACTGATGCAGATGGAATCCAGTTTTTTAACGACATCGAACCGTTTCTCGACCAGGATCCCATTTGTGATCAGATCGCAGATCATCCCGTTCTCCAGTACCCGATCGACCAGAACCCCGATATCCTTCCGCAACAGAGGCTCGCCGCCCTGGAGCTGCAAAAGGCAGGTGCCCCGCGCGGCCAGTTCATCGAATAACTTCAGGAGTTCCTCGGTGGTAAACTCCTTCCAGTCCCGCCGTACCGGATAGTCGCCATAGCAGTAATAGCAGTCCAGATTACAGCGGTTGGTGATCGCCAGGTAGACATTCAGCGGTCGGCGCTTATAGAGGAGATGGCTGATGGCAAGGTTGACCAACATCTTAGCTCTTTTATAAGTTAACCTGTATCTCATAAGTCTTTATCTAGACCTTACTCGAAAAGCCTTTTAAACCACGAAGAACACGAAGTTCACGAAGGAATTTGAAGAAACAAAGGAAAATTCCATAGTTTTCTTTGTTTTTCTTCGTGTTCTTCGTGACCTTCGTGGTGAATATTTAGTTTTTTAGCACAGAATGTTAAAAATACCTTTTCGAGTACGGCCTATCTAGGCTGATGTAAACAGTAAGCGGTAAGCAGTAAGCGGTATGGGCCACGCCACTGCTTACCGCTAACCGCTTACTGCTTACTGAGTATTTACCGCTTACTGAGTATTTACCGCTCACAATCAGATAAAATTAATATGATCCGGTGGTTCTCCGATAGGATTATCCAGAGAGACAACTCCTTCCTTCAAATCCCAGAGGAACTCGTTGATCTTATGCTGGAGACAGAGGCTGGCGCAGTCGGTCCGGGCATCGAACTCATCCGAGGCCAGATAATCCATAACCTCCCAGTAACGGTCACTCTTCCAGATCTCTTTAAAAGAACTGTCACTGATATTGCCGATGTGAAATTTATCTTTATAGCGGCTGTTAAAGAGCATCCCGCAGGGGGCGACCAGCCCGGAGCCGGAGAACTGGGGCATGAAGGGAGCTCCATAGCAGCGGGAATACTTTCTCTCTCCCCCGCTCATGATCTTCGACCACTTGGCTTTAACCAGATAATCATCGGTCGAATAGCTCTCCGCCTCCCGCAGCGTATCACCCATCGTAAAATACTTCGAATAATCTACTCCCAGAGTATGGAGCTCATCATCGCTGCAATGCTTGATAACGGTATAATCCACTCCCAGTTCTTTTCCCAGTTTCGCCAGGGGGATTACCTGGTTCTCATACTCCGGCAGAAGCACCATCTGGAGACCGATAGTGACAGCGAGTCCTCTCTCCCGTTTGATCCTTACGCACTCCCTGATAATCTCCAGCACCTGATCGTATGCTTCTATCCGGCAGCCCATAACCTTCGCGTAAGCCTCGGGTTCGCCGGCGGAGATATTGAATCTGAGATAGGTCAGGGCCGGGAGAATATCTTCCAGCCGATCCATCTTAAGGAGAAATCCGTTCGTTCCCAGGGCCATATCGAGCCCGTTGGCTTTCCCCCGGACAATCGAGTCCTCCAGATAGGGGGAACAGGTAGACTCGCCGTCACTGACAAGACTGATCGCCTTTACTCCGATCTCGGCAGCGTCATCAAGAAAGCGGAAGATAACATCCCGGGTCATCTTCTTCTCATCATGAAGCTGAAGCTTACTGTAACAGTAAACACAGTTATAGGTACAGCGCCGGGTCAGAGCGCAGTCAATCGTAATCGGAGCGATCCTCTCCCCCGCCAGCCACGCCTCCAGCCTATCCCTATGCCAGGCTAACTTGTGACCGTCCAGAATTAAATTTTGACTTTTCTGATTTTGCTGATTCATTAAAATATATAGTGTCCTACTCTGCCGGTGAGGCGGTTTTTTTAACTTTAGGCACTTTTAACTTTAGCGCACTTTAGGCACTTAGAATCATTGCCCGAGCGGAGCGAGGGTATGTTCTCTATTCCCTGCTATACTTCCCCTCTACACCAAACCCGATATCCTGAGTCTCTCTCCGCCGCAGATCGGAGACTGTTCCCGGAGCGGGTTTCCTCGACGCTCTCTTCTCGGGTGATAAGTATATTTCCTTTATCAGGGCGAGATAATTCCGGATGACCTCCGCCAGTGACTTCCAGGATATCGCCTTTGACTCGCCCGCGCCCCTCACTTCCAGTCGGTAGGGCACCTCGGCGAAGAGATAACCGCTCCATACCGCTCTCACCACATTCTCGGTCTGAAAGAAGAAGCCCCTGCTGCGATTGGGATTAGAATTGAGGATTACTCTCCGGTAAAGCACCGTACCGTTGGTATAATTGAAGTTGACCCCGAATGTCAGGTTGACAATCATCCGGAAGACGGTAGAGATCAGATTCCTGCTTTTGGGCCGCACGTCTTTATTATATACGAACGGTACCACCATATCCACCTGATCCATCAAGCTGAAGTACCGCATGATCTCTCCGGGATCATTCTCCCCATCCCCCGGCATGAACGCGACCACATCGCCCCGGGCTTCCATCGTACCATCCCGGAAAGCCATACCCAATCCCCGGGGAGTTCTGTGATGCACCATCCGAATTAGATGCGCCGGTTCGGGGCCTGCGAGTTCATCAACGATCTTCGCGGTCTCATCAGTGCTGCCGTCATTGACCACAATAATCTCGCCCTTAAGTCCATATTCGGAGAACGCCTCCAGTGTATCCCGGATAGCCCCCTCGATATTATCCGCCTCGTTCAAGGCCGGCATAATAATGGAAAGATCTATTTTATTATCCCCCGATTTCAAGATGCAATTCTCTGATAAAGAAACAGAATTATTGGAATAATTTCCCGTCCTATCTCAATATAATCATACCGGTAATTGTTCAAAACTAAATTAGCGACCGGAGGGAGCTAATTTATTCCATAGCCGGCTCCGGAAGGTCCCCCGGATTGTCTCCCCGATCACGTTTAAATCCCAGTTGATCATGGCGGAGGTATTGATCATCGAGACCAGGTAACAGGTATAGCAGGGCTTGTTCTCCAGATGCTTGAAAGCTTGGTCAAAACCGACTTCCTTCAGGTTCTTCCCGTCGAACATCCCCTGCATCCCCTGGCAGGGATAGATCCGGCCATCCTCATCGATCACGATCTCGTAGTTTCCATACTGGCACTCTATCGCCTTCTTCCCCATCAATCTTAGTGATTCTTCCTTTCCCAGGAACTTCCTGGTATAAGGGACCGGCCAGTTGAGCGTATAGCGCAATATCTTGGTAGTGGAAAAGATCGGGTATCCCCGTCGAATGTAATCGATAAATTTCTGCTGGTATCTGATGATATCTTCATCTTCCGGAGCCAGATCTTCTTCCCCTAATCTCTCGTCTCCTTTAAATAGGAAGTTTATCCCCCATTCAATATTGTTCTCCCTGACAAACTCAGCCATAAAATCAACATCATGGACGGTGTACTTAGTGATGGTGGTGTTGAGCCGGATCGGGGTCTTATGAACTTCCTTTACCACCCGGATTGACTCCAGAACCTTATCGAAGGTTCCCTCCCCCCGGATCCGGTCATTCCCTTCCCGGTTCCCGTCGAGAGAAAAGCAGATGTTATCTAACAGCGCGATCTCCGGGATATTCCGGATCCGTTCCGGGAACTGCCCGTTGGTAACCAGCGCGGTGACAATACCCTTGCTGTCAATATACCGGAATATCTTTCCCAGGTCCGGGTGAAGGAGCGGTTCGCCCCCCTGAATCAGGATATACCTGGTCCCCCGGTCATAGAGATCATCGATCAGTTTCTCCAGATCATTGTAATCCCAATCCGGTCTATTTCGATTGGAATAACGTCCAAAGCAGTAGGCGCATTTAAGATTGCAGCGGCTGTTGATTACCAGATTGACATAAAAGGGGTAGCGCGGCTTATTGAATGCCTTGATGGCCAGCATGTAGTAGAGAGTACGAACCCGCTGCCAGTAACGGCGGATAGGGAGGTATCTGTGGTTGTATTTCATTCGGTGTACTACCTTATCTGAGGACATAATTATTGTTTTTATGCTATCCGGATAGTAGTAAGCAGTGTCCAGTCCAGACTTAAAGTTGTTACTTTCTACTTGTTAAAACTTTTTCGTCCCCCTACCTCGCCCCCTTTTATGGCAGGACCATTACGGGCAGGACTATTGCCCCCTACCTCACCCCCTTTTTATGACAGGACCATTGCAGTCAGGACTATTAGCCTCGACTCGGCCTTTATTTCTTTTTGTTTTTTAATCGTCCTGTCTAAATTTCTTTAGCGAAGGCGGATTTTCAAGTGACCTTTGGCCTTGGCATACGCTACCTGGAAATTGGCAGTTGGAAGTTGGTCATTGGATATTCATTCGCCCCTGCTCACTGCTTACCGTTCTCTAACTTTTTCTGAATTTTTAAAAATATCTGTCCGGCAGTCAGACCAAACAGTTCCCGCAAATACTGCTGACTCCCGACGACCGGAGCATAGACATCCGGTATCGCGAATTTGATCAATCTGACCGGGAGGTTTTCTTCCAGGATAACATCCCCGACCGCGGACCCCAATCCGCCGATTACATTATGTTCTTCCACTGTCGCGAATAACGTGCATTGCCCGGCACATTCGACCAGCAGCTCCCGGTCGATCGGTTTGACGGTATGCATACTTATCACTTCCGGGTTCAATCCCCCCTCCTGGAGGAGCTCGGCCGCTTCCGCGGCCACCGGTACCATATTACTGGTCGCGATCAAGGCAACTTTCTCACCCTCTCGTACCCGGATCCCCTTGCCGATAGTAAAGGGAATATCTTCGTCCGGGTGTACGGTAGGCTCCCCGGATTTTCCCATCCGGATATAGCAGGGACCGGTCAGTTTAAGTGACTCCTCGACCGCCTTCTTCGTCTCGATCGGGCCGCCCGGGCAGATCACGGTCATATTGGGGAGTGCCCGCATGATCGCGATATCCTCTATCGCGTGGTGGGTGGCCCCGGCGGTTCCATAGGTAACCCCCTGCCCTACCCCGACCAGTTTCACGGGGAGATTCTGGTAGCAGAGATCGACCCGGACCTGCTCAAAGCAGCGCATGGTGATGAAAGGGACAATCGTATAGACAAAGACCGTCTTCCCGCTCATAGCCAGCCCGGCCGCCACGCCGATCATCGCCGCTTCGGAGATTCCGACATTGTAATATCGCCCGGGAAACCTCTCGGCGAACTCTTCCAGAATCGTAAACCCGGCATCACCGGTCAGGAGATAGATGCTTGCATCTTTTTTTGCTAATTCTAATAATGTGTTAATAAATGCCCGACGCACTAAAGTCACCTCTTAGTTATTTTAATAATTTTTGGTAAGCGGTTAGCAGTGAGCAGTAAGCGGTATCCGACAAACCCCCGCTTACCGCTTACTGCTTACCGTTCTTCATCCAGTTCCGCAATATACGCCTCAACCTTATCCTTAGGCACCGAGAGATAATGGCTTTCAAAGAGATCCTCCATATCCGCCACCCCTTTCCCTTTTATGGTATGGGCAATTACAATAGAAGGGGAACCAGGCTCAAATGGGACCGCGAGGAACGCATCCTCAAGTTCACCGTGATTATGCCCGTCCACCTCCTTAACCCCCCAGCCGAATGCTTCCCATTTCCGGCGGAAAGTTGAGACCGGCTGAATATTCTCCACCCGATCGAACCCCTGGAGGTTATTGGCATCGATGATAGCCACCAGATTATCAAGTTTTAACCGGGCGGCCAGCATGGCTCCTTCCCAGACACTCCCTTCCTGAACCTCCCCATCTCCCATAAGGACATACACCTTATAGTCCTTCCCATCATTTTTGGCTGCCAGGGCCATACCGATCCCGATGTTTATCCCGTGCCCCAGTGAACCGGTGGACGCCTCTATCCCCGGGACCCCTCCCCGGACCGGATGACCGTAGAGTTGGCCTCCATTATTTAGGTAGGTATCGAGGTCTTCTTCCGGGAAGAATCCTTTTTTAGCCAGTGTTGTGTACCAGGCTGAAGTTGAGTGTCCTTTACTGAGGATAAACCGATCCCGGTCGGGGTCATCCGGAGAAGAAATATTCATTACCTTAAAATAGAGGATGGTCAATATATCGACAATTGACATCGCCCCGCCAAAATGGGAACCGGTCTGGTGCATCCGTACCAGTTTTTTTCGTATCTCTCTGCTAATATTTTCCATTATTTTATTACTCCGTAATAAAATATTATTTTTATTCTTACAATTTTGAGTGAGGAAGATACAATAATGAGCTTAATAATTCAAACTATATAATTGCTATTATATTTTCCTGCTGAAGATATGAATAAGTTATATCTACCACGAATATCTATCTATTTCCTCCTTCTCCTGGCGGGATTGCTCATCATCTACTACCCCTCGTTCAAGAACGCGCCCCGCAGTGATTACTGGGTGGTCTTTTATAATTTTTATTTAGCAGACAGTTCTCCCGAACCGATGGGATGGCTCGCTCTCTGTAATTATGACCCCTGGGATCACGGTACCTTCCGGCCGCTGGCTCACCTGCTGCTCTATCTGGAATATACCTTCTTCGGGACCAACTTTATCTGGAATCACCTGATTAATTTTTTTATGTATTACCTGAGCATTCTCCTCCTCTATCTTCTGGCCGTGAAATTATCTCTCGATAGATATCTAACCGCGATATTCCTCTTGCTTTACGCCTTCCTCTTCTCTCATTTCGATATTATCACCTGGACTTTCCAGATATTCACCACCATGAGTTTCGTATGTTTTCTGCTCGGATTTCTTCTCTATTTCAAATTCCTTGCTTCGGGGAGGAGAATGCTCCTCTTCCTCATCGGCCTCCTCTTTATCTTCGGGATGCTATGTTTTGAACTATACGCGTTCTGGCCCCTGGCCGTTATTATTCTGACACTGGGAAGACATTTCTTTCTCCCGGCCGATCATGGTTCCTCGACAAAGAAACTTCTCAGAACGGGATCTATCTTTCTGGCCATTCTCTATCTATTCTATATCGCTATCTTCATAATTACCCGGTCGGCGGCCGATACCAGCGGAGATCTCCCGGAATTTAACCTGGGATTGATTATTCTCGGGATCTGCTCTGTTTTCTTTAACCTTCTCTATAACGGGATCCTGGTCAATCTGCTCCCTTTTGTCACCGAACCGCTGGTAATCAGAGACAATCTCGACATGGCGGGATTACTGGTCGGCTGGTATAAATCTCTGTCCGCGATCATCTATCTGACCGGCGGCAGCACCATCTTACTTCTGGGGATCGGGGGTGTACTGCTCTATCGGAGAAAAAAACTTAAGACGATCTTTATTCTCTCCTTCTTCGGCTTCTTGCTGTTCACCTACTTTTTCATCGTGGCCGTCTCTCGAATGACTACTAATGATATATGGTATCCATTTACTCAATTCCGGTATCAATACATCTCCAACGCTCTGCTTATTCTCATGGTGATAACAATTTTCAGCCAACTGTTCCGGCCGGCCCGCCTGGGGAAGATCATTATCAGTTTTATTCTGCTTCTGATTCTATCGGTCAATCTCTTTCTATCCCATAAATATATGACCGTTATCAACTCTCAATTAAAACCATTGAGCATCATGCTCTCCAATATTCAGTCCCGGATAGAGGATGGAGAGATAAACTCCCGGGCTAAATTATTTATTGAAGACGCGGTAACCGGGAACTTACCGCCGCTCTGCTGGAATGAGGATATGGCCCGTTTTATGCCCGACAATTACCGATGGTTCTTCCCGAAAGAAGAGCAGAACTGTTTCAGTTCTGATATCATGGAATCTTCCTGGGTAATCAGGGGGAGATCGGAAGAGCGTCGTGTAGGGAAAGAGTGTAGATCTCGGTGGTCGCCGTATCATTAAAAAAAAAAAAAAGAAGTAAGCAAGGGAATTGTAACCCTTGCCTGCCATCTTTTTTATGTGCTCTGACATCCAACT
>CAKZYZ010000296.1 GCA_937885075.1 uncultured bacterium
TTTTCTTTTTCTTTTTCTTCTTCTTTCTTTTTCTTTTTTTTTTTTTAATGATACGGCGACCACCGAGATCTACACTCTTTCCCTACACGACGCTCTTCCGATCTCCCGACCCGGCAGGGAAGATGGGAGAATACGCGATCGAGGCGGCGGAAAGCCTCTTCGATCAACTTGCCACCCTCCACCCGGAAAAAACCGGAGGGGAGATCTGGCGGATGATAGGAATCACCCCGATGATCGGTAGGAACGATATCCTGAGCGAGGTCTTCGATCCGGAGGACACCCGGCAGCTCCTATCCTTCGCCCGGGAAAAGAATATCAGCCTGATCTCCATGTGGTCGGCTAACCGCGATAACGGCTCCTGCGGCGCGGCCGCTTATTCTTCGCCGCTCTGCAGCAGCCTGGAACAGGAAGATTATGCCTTCTCCGCGATCTTCGATCAGTTTACCGGGACCGCCGGGCCGCCCACCCCGATACCTACGGCTACTCCACCGGCAACCCCAAAACCAACCGCCACCGGTCAACCAGATCCAACTCCATCTCGGGAAAGAATCCCGATCATCTCCAATGGAGACTACAACGGAGACGGAGCTGCCGATATCGCCATCTTCCGGCCCTTAACCGGGCTCTGGGCGATCCGGGGGGTCAGCCGCTGCTACTTCGGAAGCAGCGAAGATATCCCTGCCTCCGGAGATTACAACGGTGACGGAACCGCCCAAATCGCTATCTTCCGCCCCGCGACCGGACTCTGGGCCATCAGAGATCAGGGAAGGATCTATTTCGGTGGGAGGGATGATACCCCGATCCCGGCTGACTATAATGGTGACGGCATTGACGATATCGCCATTTGCCGGCCCGCCACTGGGCTCTGGGCAGTACATAGAATCACCCGAGTCTATTTCGGAATAGAAGGCGACAGACCTCTTCCCGGTGACTATAGCGGCGCCGGCACAGCAGCAATAGCCATCTTCCGGCCATCGTCCGGCCTCTGGAGTATCAGGGGCGAGGCTCCGGTCTATTTCGGAGGTCAGGCTGACACTCCGGTCCCGGCCGACTATGATGGCGATGGCGAAACCGATCTTGCCATCTTCCGCTCCGCCACCGGACTCTGGGCCATAAAAGACCTGACCCGTTCCTATTTCGGCACCTCTAATGATGCCCCGGTCCCGGCGGACTATGACGGCGACGGCGAAGACGATATCGCCCTCTTCCGGGAAACAGCTGGCTACTGGGCCGTCCGGGGGGTAACCCGCGCCTACTATGGCTCATCAGGAGATATTCCGGTAGCTCAATAAGGAAGTAAAGTAATTGGTAATCAATGATTAGTAGACAAGTCGCGCTCGATCGAGCGCGACTTGTCTACTGATCAAAATGCACCGGCACTCCCATTCGCCAATTGTTCCCATCTTTCGGCTACTCACCTTTTCTTCTTTTTTGATATACCGGATCGATCGTATGAATTTGGGTCAGGCTCCCTAATTTCTCCACCTCTGAGAACTAATTTACTGCAAAAATATAACTGCGATGTTATATTAATATTTGTATTCTACTACAAATTTCCCAGGGAGTCATAATGAAAAAGTATATATTGTATCTCTCCGTGCTGATGGGTTTTTTATTCCTTACGACCGGTCTCCCGGCCGCCGGGCGTATCAATGTGACCTTTGTCAATAGATCCGGTTACCCTGATAATCAGATCTATCTGTACATAACCGGCGACAATGGTTCTACCCACGGCTATTATGATTTTAATAGCCACTCCTATGTCATCCCCCGGGTCGGCAATATTACCCAGATGACCAGATCCCTGGATCAGATCCCCGAGGTCGGAGGGAAGAAGACGATTCCGATCCCCGGCATCACGGGCGGACGGATCTATTTCTCATACCAATCTGATTTTGACACTCTCAGTTTCGACTCCGTGAGCGGACAGCCGGGGTACGGACCGGGCGACCATCTCCTCTACGATAAAATTGAGTTTACCACCAGTGACCTGAGCCAGCTTAACATGAATACCACCAATGTGGATTTCTTCAGTCTCCCCTTCACCTTTGAAGCTGTCTCTAAGAATACCCATAAAAATGTTAAATACGGATTCCTGGTCAACCGGGATACGATCTTCAGCGCCTTCTCGGCAGTCCCCGCTGTCCCGGGGTCCCAGCAGTTCGGCAATACCGCCATCTATAGAGATAACCTGGTCCAGATTAATAACGGCACCACCTGGCGGGTGATCGCGCCGGATAAAGTGGCGACCCCGTCTGAGGCACTCCCTGATCCCGACAGCGGGAATTGGAACGGGAACTTCAGGCTCTTCAGTTTTTTCTGGCACGACTACATCACCAACCAATGCTGGACCCCCAATCGGATAATCACTCTGAACTATAATGCTACTTTTTTTACCGGTACCGTGAATAGCGCCGGGAACTCACTCTCCTGGGACAACGGCGGAGGAACCTTCGTTCGACCGGCCTATACCACCCTGCCCGATCCTCCGCCGACCGGGCCGAATATCGGCGATAACTACGGCCATGTGATCTTCGGAGGCGCCGGAGAGTTCACCGCCGGTATCCTGGCCCCGATTGTCAACAGCGCCATCCAGCGGGGGGTGATGCATCTGGACGGATCGAAGTGGGATGATTCCGCCAACTTCTACCAGGGCACTAACTCGCCTGACTCGCCCGGCAATCACTATGGGAGAATCCTCCATAAATACGCCATCAACCATAACTGCTACGCGTTATCTTATGACGACGGCTTCGGTTACAATACCTCGATCTTTGTGAATGAAGGAACGGAGTTCACGGTCACCTTGCTCCCATTAAACGGGAGCAGCCGGCACCCCTGGATCTATGATTACAACGGTGACGGGACCTCCGATATCGGAATCTTCCGAGAAAGTTCCGGCCTCTGGGCCATCCGGGGGATTACCCGGGTCTACTTCGGCGGGTCGGGTGACGAAACCGTCCCAGGGGATTATGATGGCAACGGTACCACAGATCTAGGAGTCTTCCGAAAGAGTTCCGGACTCTGGGCGGTTAGGGGTGTCACCCGCGGTTACTTCGGCGGTTCATCCGACACTCCCCTCCCCGGTGATTATGACGGTGACGGAACCACCGAACCCGGAATCTTCCGGGAGAGTTCCGGCCTCTGGGCTATCCGGGGAATAACCCGGGTTTACTTCGGAGCGTCCGGCGACAGTCCGGTCCCCGGCTGGTATGAAGGAGGAATGACGGATGAGATCGGGCTCTTCCGCCCGGCCTCCGGCCTCTGGGCCATCCGGGGCGTCACCCGGGTTTACTTCGGGTCCACCGGTGATACTCCGAAATCGGGGAATTACAACGGAGACGGAGCCTGGGATATCGGACTCTTCCGCCCGGCATCCGGCCTCTGGGCGATACGCGGAGTTACCCGCGCCTACTTCGGGTCGGCCGCCGACCAGCCAGTCCCGGCCGATTACCAGGGTTCCGGTGCCGATGAGATAGGGATTTTCCGGGGCAGTTCCGGACTCTGGGCTGTCCAGGGAGTAACCCGAGTTTATTACGGATCCTCAGGCGATATCCCGGTTGCGAGATGAGGGGAATGATTCTGAAAACATCACTTAATTGTTACGGCATTGACCTCCCGTTGGTATAAAATAGTATAATATTATTTAATCGGGGCAAAATAGTCCGGGTTTTTTCTTGACAGGTCCAGGCTTCTTATATTTAATACGGCCTTAACCTAGAGATATAAAGTCGTATCTTCAATAATAATCAAAATATTACCGGACGGATTCATCAGAGACCGGGAAATTTTAAGGAGGAAGTTACATGGCAGTGAGTACAAATTTCGATATTAGAACCCTTATATTTATTGATAGTCTACAGCCTCAACTCGCGCAGTTCATTGCAAAGGACAACAGAGTCTATGATCCTGCAGAGTATGACGCAGCCCTCATGCTCGAGATTGCGCCTGCCATGGAGATCCACACGATGATTGATATGGCTCTCAAGGCAACAAATGTCAGACTTGGTTCTGTTGTTACAGAGCGTGTTTTTGGACTTATGCAGGTCCAGCATCCAGATCAAGGCGAAGTCAAAGAAGCTGGAAGAGCAGTCCTTAGTGAGACAGGTCTTGATGAAAATGATCGTGCTGAAGTCAAGATTGTAACAAACAAGATCATCAGAAGTATTGAACAGGATCATGCTATTTATTTCACAGGAACATCAAAAGGAAATATGATCGTTGCTGGTGAATCGGTCCTTATTATGGAAACGACTCCTGCTGCTTATCTTGCAATTGCCTGCAATGAAGCCTTAAAAGCAGCAAATGTTAAACTGGTCCAGATTAAGCCATTTGGTGCAACAGGAAGATTAACAATGAGTGGACAAGAATCAGAAATTGATTCTGCAGCAGAGGCAGCAACAAAGATATTGGTTCAATTAAATCAGATGCAAGCTACTAAGACTGGAACACAGTTGGCATAATTTTCCATGGAAAAATTAAAAGGAGGAAGAACGGCTAAAACCGAAAGCGGTAGCAACCCAGATCATCCGTAAGGTTGATGCCCATCAGGTCCAGATTATCAACCGGAGCCGTAAGGGCTCAATGCTCCTGGCCGATCAGACCTTCTATATCCTGGAGACCGATCCGGCCGGATACGCGGTGCTGGCAGCCAACGAGGCTGAAAAAGCCGCCAACATTACCCTGATCGAGGTCAAGCCATTCGGAAAATTTGGGCGACTCTACCTCGGCGGAGAAGAGCATGACATTATAGTAGGAAGCGAAGCGGCCCTGGCGGCAATCAACGCCGTCAGCGGCGTATCACCGTCGAAGAGTGAATAAAAGTTTAAAGTGCCTAAAGTGCGCTAAAGTGCCTAAAGTTATTCGCTTTCACTTGGCTTTTTAGGCTTTAGAAGCCCGCTTAAGCCAGATGTCTAAAGTTTAAAGTGCTTATAATTAAAAGACTACAGGTGAAATGCACACAGGGCGAGGCCGGAGTGAGGCCGTTGCATTGTTTAGTATTTTGACAGCTATTAATTTTTCGAAATAGCAAGTTATATCTGTAATCTCTGAAGAGACAAAACAACAACAATTTTAATTTTTCGCAGAAAAATTAAAAAGGAGGACAAAAAAATGTCTGAAGCATTGGGTATGATTGAAACAAAAGGATTCGCGGCAATGGTTGAAGCGTCTGACGCCATGGTCAAAGCGGCGAAAGTAGAACTGGTAAGCTATGAACGGATCGGCGGCGGTTATGTCACCGCTATCGTCCGGGGCGATGTCGCCGCCTGTAAGGCAGCGGTTGAAGCCGGCGCCCGGGGTGCCGAGAAAGTCGGAGAACTGATCTCCGTCCACGTTATCCCGCGTCCCCATACTAACATTGACCGGGCCCTTCCTCTGGGACGCGCTCCTAAGTCAGGCAAGTAATCACCCGGGGATAAGAAAATGCTCTTAGCAAAGATCCGCGGCACGCTTGTCTCGACCCAGAAGGTGGAAACCCTGGACGGGCTGACATTTTTTATCTGTGAACAGCTGGATATTGACGGCAAGCCGTTAGGCAAGTACGTCGTCGCGGCCGACTCGGTCGGGGCCGGGGTGGGTGAAGTGGTTCTCTACGTAACCGGAAGTTGTGGACGGTATACCGATACCACCACTAACCGGCCCTGCGATGCCACCATCATCGCCATCGTGGATATGCTGGATGTGGACGGGAAGACCGTATACAACAAAACCGACGACGCGTAATAAAGTCGGTTAACTTCTCCGTGATTCATTCCGGCAGATAATCCGGCTGAGCTCTGTCAGGCTGTCTGCCGGAGTACCCCGTCATTTTGACTGGAGCAAATTCGCCGACCGGAAGAGAGAACCGTGGTCATCAAAAAGATGCCTCAAGACAGAACATCGGCCATCAATCCAATTACTATAGTTGTTCTGACTTATGGCAAAATAACTCAATAAAATTTTCCGGAGGAAAATTTTATGACAATTAACGAAGAACAGATCCGATCAATCGTTCAGTCCGTGGTTCAACGGCTCGCCGATGAAACCGCCACTCCATCCTCGCCGGCCGCCTCTTCATCCCCGCTTCCTCAGATATCTGCGGGAGACGGGATCTTTGATGATCTGGAGGCGGCCATCAATGCCGCGGAGACCGCCCAGAAGGAACTGATGCGTCTCCCTCTCGCCAAACGGGAGGAGATAATCGAGGCCATGCGCCAGGCGGGCCGGGATAACGCCGAGAAGATGTCTCTGCTCGCGGTCCGGGAATCTGGAATGGGGAGGGTGGAATCCAAGATTAAGAAACACCTCCTGGTCTCCAACAAAACCCCCGGGCTGGAAGATCTCCAGCCGATTGCCTGGACCGGAGATCACGGTCTGACCCTGGTCGAGAGGGCCCCCTTCGGGGTGATCGGCGCTATTATTCCCTCCACCAACCCGACCTCAACCGTGATCTGCAACTCGATCGGGATGATCGCCGCCGGAAACTCTGTTGTCTTCGGACCTCATCCGGGAGCCAAAACCGCTTCTCAGACCATGATCCAGATCATGAACCGGGCGATCACCGGTGTGGGCGGTCCGGCCAATCTGCTGGTTGCTCTCAGAGAGCCAACCATTGAGGCAGCCGGGGTATTGATGAAACACCCTAAGATCAAAATCCTGATGATCACCGGCGGACCAGGCGTGGTTAAGGCGGCCATGCAGTCCGGGAAAAAAGTCATCGCCGCCGGTCCGGGCAATCCACCGGTCGTGGTCGACGAGACTGCCGATATTCCCAGGGCCGGCAAGATGATTGTCGAGGGAGCTTCTTTTGACAATAATATTGTCTGTGTCTGCGAAAAAGAGATCTTCGCGGTTGAGAAGATTGCCGATCAATTAAAAGCGGAACTGATTAAAAACGGCGCTTATGAGATCAATAAAGAACAGACCGCTGCTCTGACCAAGATTGTCATCGCTAAACTCCCCGGGACCGGGGATGAAGAGGGCGCGGCGAATAAAAAATTTGTCGGACGCTCCCCGAAGACCATTCTAAAAGAGATCGGAATAACGGTAGGAGATGAAGTAAAGATCGTCCTGGCCGAGGTAGATGCCCATCACCCGCTGGTACTGGTAGAACAGTTGATGCCGGTAATACCATTCGTCCGGGTTCCGGATGTCGATACTGCTATCGCGCTGGCCATCGAGGTGGAACATGGCTACCGGCACTCAATGTACATGTACTCCACCAATGTGGAAAAATTGAGCAAAATGGCCCGGGAGTGCAACTCCTCCATCTTCGTCAAGAACGGCCCCTGCTATTCCGGATTAGGATTCGGAGGCCAGGGCTACACCTCCTTCAGTATCGCCAGTCCTACCGGAGAAGGCCTCACCAAAGCCTCCGACTTCACCCGCGAACGCCGCTGTGCTCTGATAGACTACTTCCGCATTGTTTAAATTCGCCTGCGGCGAATTTGTTTTGAAATGCAGAACAGACCCGGTGAGATTGTCTCACCGGAGGATAAGTTCAACGGTTAACTTTTTCCATCAAATCAACATTCGCAAAATTCATAGTTGTAAGAACCACCCAAACCAAGTCGAAGCAGTTAGTGAAAATTAGTGTAATTAGTGGACAGCAACGCCGCTAAACCAAGGCAAAAGCAATCTGAGTAATCCGTGTAATCTGTGGACAAAAAGGGGCCGAGGTAGGGGGAGTAATTAGTGGACTGCCTCTCCGAAGCCAATGCTGTGAATAACAAAACTGACAGTTTAGTGGAAAAAGTATGGAAGGCCGGGGTAGTGGGCGCGGGCGGGGCGGGATTTCCTACCTGGAAAAAGATCGATGCCCAGGTTAAGACGGTGATCGTTAATGGGGCCGAGTGCGAACCTCTCTTGCGCAATGACCAGCAGTTAATGGCTGTTCAGGCCGGAGAAATTGTTCGGGGCCTCAGACTGGTCATGAACTCCACCGGAGCCAAACGGGGAATTATCGCGCTGAAAAAGAAATATACCGCCGCCATCGCCGCCCTCCAGGCGGAGATTAAGGAATACCGCGAACTCAGTCTCCATCTGATGGAGAGCATCTATCCGGCCGGTGATGAGTTCGTTATTGTCTATGAAGTCACCGGGAAGGTAATTCCGCCGGGAGAAATCCCCTTAAAGGTCGGGATTCTGGTCAGCAATGTCGAGACCTTCCTTAATATCTCCCGGGCCGAGCGGGGGGAACCGGTAATCTCCCGGCATCTCACGGTCACCGGAGCGGTCCGGAATCCGATAACCCTGGAACTACCGATCGGAACCCCGATCCAGGCGGCGGTTGATCTGGCCGGAGGACCGTCGGTCGATGACTGGGTTATCGTCACCGGCGGCCCGATGATGGGAGAAGTAGTCGACAATCTCAATCTACCTATCACCAAGACCACCTCGGCCATAATCGTACTGCCAACCGATCATCCGGTCGTAACCCGAAAGACCCGGAGCATGGATTTCGATCTGAGCAAGATCCAATCAATCTGCTGCCAGTGCGACTACTGCACTCTGGTCTGCCCCCGGGCGCTCCTGGGACATAATTTCAAGCCCCATATCGTAATGCGCCAGATAGCCATGGGACTCCCGATCCCCAATTCACCCGGTATAACCGGCGCTAACCTCTGCTGTAACTGCGACCTCTGCGGCGTCTACTCCTGTCCGATGAACCTCCCGATCGGACGATTGAACAAGCAAGTCGCCGGAGAGATGAAAGCCCTGGGGTGGGATCCCCCCCCGGTACTAACGGGATATACCCCTCCTCCCCGGAGGGAGTACAGTCTGATCCCGGTCTCCCGATTGACATCCCGGCTGAAACTGAAAGAGTATGACCGTGACGCGCCTCTTTTTGAGAGCAATTTTCAGCCCGAGAGAGTAATCATTCCTCTCAAGCAGCATATCGGACAACCATCCCGGCCGGTGGTAAAGAAAGGACAGCGGGTATTATCCGGTGAGTTAATCGGAGATATTGATCCCGGGACAATGGGCGCCCGCGTTCATGCTTCGATTACCGGAATAATTGAGAAAATAAGCAAAGAATCTATAACCATTCACGCATCATAAATTACTAAATTCTTCAGAAGGAAAAATTAAAATGGACGAGGCAGTAGGATTTATTGAATTTAACAGTGTAGCCGCCGGGATCTTTGCCACCGACGCGATGGCCAAGAAATCCGAAGTTACAATAATTGACTCCCGGTCCGTCTGCCCGGGGAAATATATCATCCTGATCACCGGGATGACCGGACCGGTGGATGAATCACTCCAGGCCGGGATTGAAGCCGGGGCCGACGCGGTCACCGATCACCTCTTCCTGCCTAATGTCGATCCCCAGGTCATCCCCGCCATTTTGGCCGCGGGACCGGTTGGAGATCTGCAGGCGATAGGTATAATCGAATCATTTTCCATCCCTTCCTGTATCCTGGCCTCGGACTCAGCCGCCAAGGAGGCCGAGATCCGGCTCATAGAAATCAGGCTGGCTAACGGACTGGGCGGCAAAAGCTTCGTCACCATGACCGGAGAAATCCCGGATATTGAAGCCGCGATGGAGGTTGGAGAGGAAAAAGTAAAAGCGATCGGCGCTCTGGTCCGAACGGCCATTATTCCCCGACCGCATCCGGATCTGGCCCAATTTATATTGTGATGGGGGGGGAAGCAGGGATGAGCAGGGGAAAGCAGGGAGGAAACGCTGTCCGGCCAGTCCGACCAGTCCGACCGGTCCGACTTCTCCCACCCGTCCAATAAAAATAGGCCGAGGCGGGGGAAGAAAAAATAGTAACATTCATTGAACAGTCTAAATATCGGGACAAGCCTCATAGCATCGACCTCGTTTCATTCACATCCAATCACATTCAATCGTCTGTTAAAAAATAGCCGAGGCGAGGCAAATAGATAACCAGTTCGTCTGTTATAGAAAAGATGACCACTGAATTAATAATCCGCAAAGAGATGGTAGAGATCGGGCGGAGGATGTACGAAAAAGACCTGGTCGCGGCCACCGACGGCAACTTGAGCGTCCGGCTCGGTCCTGAGATAATCCTGATAACTCCGACCGGGAGCTGCCTCGGCTTCTTAAATCCGGACGACCTGGTGATTATTGACCTGGAAGGCAACTGCCGTTCAAAGACAATAAATCCTACCTCCGAGTACCGCCTCCACCTTGAAGTCTACCGGCAGAGAAAGGATGTTACCGCTATTGTCCACGGCCACCCTCCGATCTGTACGGCCTTCTCCGTGGCCGGTGAGCAGCTCGACCTCTGCGTACTGCCGGAGGTAGTCTTCACCCTGGGCGCCATCCCTACCATACCATACGGAACACCGACCACCGACGAAGCACCCCGGGTGATCCGGGAATATATCGGCCGGTGCGACGCCATGATCCTCGATCGGCATGGGACGCTTACTGTGGGAGAAAGTCTTACCGAGGCGTACTATAAACTGGAAAAAATCGAACATACCGCAAGGGTAATCGTAACCGCCAGAATGCTCGGGAACGTCCAGGTCTTAGAGAAAAACCAGGTGGACCGATTGATGCGGGTGCGCGCGGACGCGGGACTGCAAGGGAATATCATCCACTGCGTCTGCGCTGCACCCTCTGCCGCGGCCCCGCTAGCCGAAATCAATGAAGATCAATTGACCAGAACCATAACCAGTGAAGTCCTGAAGTTAATCCAAGGATAGAATTTATTTAATATCATCTACCTAACCATTTTTGAAACGGGATTAATTATGAATGAGATAGAAGATACTGCCCAAACCCTTCCCGAGGTGATGACGATCGACCAGGTCGCGGAGTACCTCCAGCTCCACAAACAGGTGGTATACCGGCATGTAAGAAACAAAACCATACCGGCCAGCCGGATCGGCGCCACATTGCGGTTCAAGAAATCAATCATAGACGCCTGGCTGACCGACACCGCCCTCGATAACCTGCGGCAGGAACGGGAAACCCTGGCCTCAGCTTCTCATTCTCCATTTAACTTCGAAGAGGATTAATATTTTTCCTCCGTAAAAATATTATTATGACCTGGCTAAAGATAGACAATCCGGAGATTGACACAGACAAACTTCAGAGCGATATCGAAACTGAGGTTGTCCGAATCAAAACCGATCCGGAGTTCTCCTCTCTCAATGGAGATATGAACCATACCGCGGCTCTTAAAACACCGGAAGACTCCCCCGCCCTGATCGAGATCGCCGAAGCTTATGCCGCGGGATGGGATGGGGCGACCCTGGCCCGGAGGCGGCCGATTCTCAAACCCTTCCTGCCTCTTCTGGAGAAGCTATTAAGAAAATTACTCAAACCCCAGTATATCTTCAACTCTCTAACCCTGGAGATCATCCGGAAGCAGGAAGAACGGATTCAAGCGTTAGAGGAACTGATTAGCAAGAAAAACATTGAATGAATTAGCCACAAAGGCACTAAGACACTAAGAAGCTCTCGGGAAAGGAAAAAACTTAGCTATTACATCTTTAAATCCTTCTTTCGTTTTTAAAATCAACGTAATTCGCGAAATTCGTATTTCCTTAGAGGGTCCGAGGTGGGGGAGCAATCAGTGAAATCCGTGTAATCCGTGGACAAAAAGGGGCCGAGGTAGGGGAGAACAATCATAGTATTTGCAGGCCAGACTATGACCGGAGCTATCCACCAACTACTCAGTGTCTTCGATCCGGCCGATGCCCAGGGGCATATGGCCTTGCGGCTTCGTGATATCTTTTCCCGATGGGGATACAACTCGGAGATATTCACCGGTATCAACTCTCCCGGAATCGAGATAAAAGCAAAATTAGCAGAGGATCTCCCGGAGGATGATAACCCGGATAATATCCTCCTCTATCACGCCTCAATCAACTCCGATGTAGGTGAGATCTTCCGCCGGAGCAAGGGGAGACAGATCCTTATCTATCACAACATCACCCCCGCCGACTATTTTCTCGGCCATGACCTTTTCACCTATCTGGAATGTCTGAAAGGGCGGCGGGAACTCGGAAAATTTATCCCCACCTGCGACCTGGCCCTGGCCGATTCAACATTCAACGCGGATGAACTAAAATCCCTCGGTTTTCCCCGGGTTAAGCTGCTCCCCTTCCCATTTGACAGATCCCGCCTGGATGGACCGGCCGATCCCGCGATTATCCAGAAATACGGTGAAGAAAACCGGCCCACCATACTTTTCGTGGGTCGCCTCGCTCCCAATAAGAGACAGGAAGATATCCTATCCGCCTTTTATTACTTCCAGACTATATATCAGCCCGAAGCACGTCTCGTCCTGGTCGGACCAGACAACTTACCTGAATACTCCCACTTCCTCAGGCAGCGTATCGGGGAACTCGGTCTGAAAGATGTCTCCATTACCGGAAAAATCTCTCCGGAAGAGCTCCGGGCTTACTACCGGTCTGCCGACATCTTCCTCTGCCTGAGCGAGCACGAGGGGTTCTGCGTCCCGTTACTGGAAAGCCTCTACTATCACATCCCGGTATTAGCCTACGCTGCCGGGGCCATCCCCGAGACCCTGGACGGATCCGGAGTCCTTATCCGCAGAAAAGATCCTCTTCAGATCGCCACCCTCCTGAACCACATCCTGACTGATCCTGATTTGCGGGCCAAACTGATCCGGAGCCAGGATCAAAGGCTCCAGCGGGCAATTAATTTCAATTACGAAGAGTCCCTCAGGATCCACCTCTCACTATAATTCACACCCATTTTCAGGCCATCTATGCGGAATCCGGGACCATCTAGGCCAATTGGGGCCAATTGGGGCCAATTGGGGTCAAACCTTTATATTTTATTTTTTAGGCAAACCTTTGTTGCAGCCTTGACGGAGAAATATTTATCTCCTAATATATAATTATGGCTCGCCCATTGAGAATTCAATATCCAAACGCCTGGTACCATGTGACCTGCCGCGGGAATGCCCGCTCGCCTATTTTTCGGGGGGACTCAGATCGATATAAATTTCTCGCCCTTCTGGAAGAAAGTTCGCTGAATTTCAATGTGGAAGTACACTGCTATTGCCTGATGAATAATCACTTCCACCTCCTGGTAAAAACCCCCCTCGCCAACCTTGACCGATTTATGCACCGCTTCAACACCGCCTATATCGTTTTCTTTAACTGGTACCACAAACGATGCGGCCACCTTTATCAAGGTAGGTATAAAGCCATCCTGGTCGAGGAGACCAATCACCTCCTGGAACTCACACGATATATTCATCTCAATCCCATAAGAATAAAGAGTCGGACTAAAATATCATTACAAGAAAAAGTAAATTTTCTAAAAACATACCGCTGGAGCAGTTATCAATCTTATGCCTACTCCAGAATAAACCGGGATACCTTCTTGCGCCAGGATACAATACTATCCATGATAGGGGGCAAAGCAGCAGATATCAAAGTGAGGAAAAGACGGTATCGGGATTTTGTATTGAGAGGCCTCGAAAAGGATATCAGGACTCCTCTCGCAGACAAGAAAGCCAATAGTATATTAGGGAGTGAGGACTTTATTAACTGGGTTTACTCCTCATTCTCCCATAAATTCAGCGGAGAAAAAGAATACAGTAAAATCAGCGAACTTTCCCCCTCATTATCAATTAAGGCTATTATTGATGTCGTCTCTTCCGGATTTAAAATCCAGCCCGATGCCCTGAAGAAGAAGTACATGAGAACCGGGGGAGGGAGGGAGGCAGCGATAGAATTTGCCTGCCGATATCTAAGAGGACGGCAAAGTTTATCTGAAATTGGGAAGCTGTTCAACTTAAGCGCGGCGGGGGTAATTCTCAGCAGGGATCGACTGAAAAATAAATTGGCGGAAAATTCTGCTCTCAGGCATAAATTCGAACGGATTGAAAAGAAAATAATATCCATGTTGAAATGATATTTCTATCATTTATAAATTATAAAGGTTTGACCCCAATTTGTTTATTAGTATTAGCATTTTGGGGGGGTATGGTGGGACTCGCGGATGAGGGGGAGAGTGACGATAATAATACTCTCTCTTCCTATGTGGTCTCTATCCATCTGCACGGAGAGAAAAGTCCTGAGCTTAAGGCTCTGCTGGGGGGGGTGTCCACTGCCGTGGCAGATGTGAAGAGTCCACCCCCTACTGTAGCTCTGCTGAAAGCTATTGCCAAATCCGATATATCAAAGATGGCTAAAGTTCTCCAGTCGTACAGCTTTTATGCCGGAACAGTGAAGATATATTTCAAAGAAAAAGAAGACCCGTTACGCCTGATATTCTCTGTCACTACCGGCAAACCGTTTCTCCTCAATGAGATAACTATCGATATCTCCGGTCCCGGTCTGCCGGCAGACATCATTCCTCCCAATATCAAAGAGACCGGTCTGAAGCAAGGCGCGAGGGGAACCGCTCTATCTATTATAGACGGGGGGGATAACCTATTGGTTAATCTCCGCAAACTGGGATATCCCTTCGCGGAGATGGCCGACCGGAAGGTAGTAGTAGATTACGCCACCCAGATGATTGATGTTACCTTTACGCTCTCCCCCGGGGAACGGGCGGTCTTCGGTAAAACGACAATCACCGGGCTGGAGGATGTGGACGAAGAGTTTGTCCGAAGTAAGATTCCCTGGAAGGAAGGCTGGTATTACGATCCGAACCTTATTCAGAAGTTTCGGAACCGGGTCAGCCGCGCCGGACTCTTCACCATGGTTCTCATCGATCCAATTACAAAAGATCCCACCGGCCTTTCCCTCTCCCCGACACCTACCTCATCCCAACCTCAGTCAACACCTGCCGGCGCCGGGGCGACACCTACACCGCCCCTGCTTGACTTGATCCAGACCGGGGCCACCGCGACATCCACACCGCTCCTGCCGGACACAGCCCAAACCGGGGCCACCACGATATCTCCCCCTCCCCCACCTGAATCTACCCCGCCAGACAAATCCTCTTCTCCTTCCCGTTCCCGGACTTCTCCCCAAACCACAGATACCCCTGTGACATCTCCTCTCCCCCTTACCCTGCCGGTTAATATTACAGTCCGGGAGCGGAAGCGCCATACGGTCGCACTGATGGCGGGGTACAGCACCGACCTGGGTTTCGGAGGCGGCGCATCCTGGGAGGACCGAAATCTCTTCGGGGGGGGGGAATCATTGCAGATGAAACTCTTTGCCTCCGAAAAGCTGTATCTGATCGAGAGCAGGTTCATGCTCCCGGAGTTTTTAAGCCCGGAGCAATCACTGATTCTGGGGATTCAGCCCGTCTATGATAACCCGGACGCATACACAAGTTATCGGGTCCGCGGATCGGCCATAGTCCGGCGTGATATAAGCGGGGGATTCTCTTTCAGCGGAGGCGCGGCCCTGACCACGGACCGGGCGGAGCAGCTTGACCGGACCGAGAACTACATCCTGGGTTCCATGCCATTGAACGTACAGATGGCGGTCGGGGGTCAGCAGCCGTTTCGACGAGCCGGCGCCCTCTTCTCCTTACTGGGTGAGCCATACTGGGACTTCACCAATGACCGGGTTTTTATCAAGACTCTGCTGAACATCAATCTCCTCTACCGGTTTCCCGGCAACTCGGGTTCACTCGCGGTCGGGCGGATCTCCTTCGGGTCCATCCCGGGAGCATCTCAGGGTGAGGTGCCCGCGGATCTGCGCTTTTACGCCGGCGGGGCCAATTCAATCCGCGGTTACGGCTACCAGATAGTCGGTCCGATGGTTGGGGACAAACCGGTCGGCGGGCGGTCCCTGCTGACTTTCTCACTCGAATTTAACCAGAAAATAATAGGGGACTTTGGCGCGGCGGTATTTCTAGACGGAGGATCTGCCTTCGCTCACGATCTACCCCGCTCGGACGATGAGATCCTCTGGGGAACCGGGGTGGGTCTGAGATACTTCACCCCGATCGGTCCGATCGGTCTGGATTTTGGGATCCCCCTGAATAAGAGGAAGGGGATCGACGATGATTTTCAGGTTTACGTGAGCATCGCGCAAATATTTTAAGTTAGCGCCTGCGGCGCTAACTTGGGGAATGGGGAATAGGGAATAGATAAAGAGATGAATATCCAATGACCAACTTCCAACTGCCAATATCCAGGCACTTGGAAATTGGCAGTTGGAAGTTGGTTATTGGACATTAAAAAATACCGTGAGACTGGTAAGAAAATTAATTAAGCTTCTGGCCTGGGTGATGGTGATAATACTGATCCTGGTGGTGGGGATACTGGTATTTATTCAGACCCCGTTGGCCAAACGGATGATCGGTGAGGTTATCGCCCGGGTAACCCGCACCTCGGACGGAGGGGAAGTCCGTTTCCGAGAGATCACCGGATTGATCCCCTACCATATTCGGGTGGGTGACTTCCGGCTCCGGGATGGTGCAGGGGATTGGCTGGTAGTAAAGGATGCCGATGTCCGTGTCTCTCTGCCGGATCTACTCCACTTCCGGCTGAGGGCTTTAGATGTCAGGGTTAAAAGCGCTTCCTTACTCCGCCTCCCACAGAAAAATACTACACCACGAGAAGATGATGATACCCCATTTACGCTCCGGAGCCTGCCGGCCTTCAGCGCGGATCTCCTGTCCGTTGCCCACGCCACGATAGAAGAATCCGTGCTGGGGGAGCGGATTACCGCGGATCTGAAAGGTTACCTGATCAGGTCCAGCCCTACCAACGGCGGGGCGGCCAGCATTTTACTGAACCGGATCGACGGTAAGTCCGGGCGACTGACTCTCTCCGCGGCTTCCGGGCCGGAGTTCTCTCCCCTCTTTACCCATATCCTGCTAGAGGAAGGAGAGGGGGGAAGCGTGGAAAAATTGATCTCTCCCGATTCCCCCGGTTCTTTTTTTCTCCTGCTGCGGGGAGAGGGCCCCATTAATAAATGGGTAGTTAATCTGATAGCCCGCGATCAGGAGCAGGGGGAGATCAAGGGGGATCTCAGTTTCGATCTCCCCCGTCCCCGAGCGGAAGGAACTCTGGAAGTTTCCCTGGCATCGATTCCGATCAAGGGAATAAATGGGAGCGGATCGCTCTCGGCCCGTTTCTCCGTCCAGAGCGAAGGCCAGAATATTTCGGCACGGATCCAGGCGAAAGATCTCAAGGTACCAATTGGTCAGGCCGGTAACCTGGAAATCTTGATGGACCTCCGGGATCTGTTTCGCTCACCCCGGGGGACCATCGGGTTCAATATCTCCGATCTCCGCTATCATAACGAGGGAAATATCAAAAGCGGGGATAGGGTTGAGATGGGAAAGCTTAGCGGAGAACTCTCCTTTCAGGGAGCCGATCAGCCCCCCGAGGCAAACCTGGAAATCCGGGTTGGTAATTGTGTCTTCCCTGTTCTGCCGGCCACATCATTAAATCCGCTTGATATTACCATCACCGGGGAGCTGAAAGACAACCGGTGTCACCTCTCTATTGACAGCGGAGAACAGAGTAAGTTTTCTCTCAAAGCCGAGGCCGACGCGCCGGTCCGGATCGCCTTTAATCCTATAACTATCGATCTGCCCGAGGATGGGACCATCTCCGGCCAGCTCCAGGCCCGGGTCGATCTGGAACTTCTCTCCTACAGTCTGGCCATCTCCCGACAGACCGTTCAGGGCATTGTAAATGCTGAGCTCACGGCCACCGGCACCATAGGAAAGCCCGAGTTGACCGGCCGGATAGATTTACAAAAGGGCCGCTACCGTAATCTGACCACCGGCTCAGCTCTCAATGGCGTAACTATGGATCTTCGGGCCGACCGGGATCAGATTACAATTAAGCAACTCACCGCCACTACCCCCGGCCATGGGAAACTGGAAATTACAGGAGGACTGAAGCTGGCACCATCGGAGGACTTCCCTTATTCGTTTTCGCTTGAACTGAACTCCGCCGAACTGACCGATCTGGAGGAACTGACAATGGTTTGCTCAGGAAAGCTTCTCCTGGATGGGTCGCTGGAAAAAGGCAACCTCCAGGGGACCGTAAAGATCGATCGCGCCGAGGGCCGAATCCCTCGGACCTTCCCTCCCCGTGTGCCGGAGATCGAGGTGGAGGAGATTAACAAACCGGGTGGTGTGCCTCCGGGGAAGAAGCCGTCAGGGCCTTCTCCGTTTCTGGGAAAGATCAATCTTGATTTACAGATCAAAGCTACGGATAATCTCACCGTCAAAGGCCGAGGCCTGGACTCGGAATGGAAGGCGGATATCCTGGTAAAGGGAACCGCGGTCCAACCGCTGGTGAGCGGTGGGGTCTACCTGATAGACGGCATCTTTATCTTTATGGGGGAAGCGTTGGAAATGAAAGATTGCAGTATAACTATGGATGGGCGTTTCCCCCCGATTCCCCAGTTAAAGATCAATATGGAGGAAGTTAAGTCCGATATAACTATAAATCTGCAGGTCGTCGGGCCCATCACCGCGCCCGAGGTTATCCTCTCCTCCCAACCCCCCTATCCCACCGATGAAATTATGGCCCGCCTGCTTTACGGGCGCTCCGCTTCACAATTGTCAGGACTCCAGGCTCTGCAGATCGCCAATGGTCTCAGGACCCTGCAGGGGAAAGGGGGGATATTCGATCTCCTGACCGGATGGACCTCTTTTCTCGGGGATATCCAGGTGGATCTTACGGAACTGGAAGGAAGCAGTGGCCAGACCGCGGTCCGGGTCCGATGGAGAGATCGGAAGAGCGTCGTGTAGGGAAAGAGTGTAGATCTCGGTGGTCGCCGTATCATTAAAAAAAAAACACATTTTTCTTTTCTTCTTCTTTCTCTTCCTTTGGCTCATCAATCCACCCTGTTCTTGCCTCTCACACACCAGCCCTCCCCCCCCTCTTATACCGTCCTCCACCCCTCC
>CAKZYZ010000297.1 GCA_937885075.1 uncultured bacterium
TTCCTTTGTTTCTTCAAATTCCTTCGTGAACTTCGTGTTCTTCGTGGTTTAAAAGGCTTTTCGAGTAAGGTCTAGCTAACACCAAAGGCGGTAACTTATGGTCAAAATCAAAGAGTTCAGGGGACTGCGTCCCACTCCGGAAAGGGTTGAAGATGTGGCCTCCCCGCCCTACGATGTCGTCAACTCTCAAGAGGCCAGAGAGATGGCCCGGAGAAAACCTTACAGTTTTCTTCATGTGATCAAGCCGGAGATTGACCTCCCCGAGGATAACAGCCCTTATGATGACGCGGTCTATCGGAAAGGAAGGGAGAATCTGGACCGGTTCCGGAAAGACGGTATCATGATTCAAGACCCGATCCCCGCGTTCTATTTCTATCGCCTTATTATGGGAGATATTACCCAGACCGGACTGGTAGCAGGAGCCTCGATCGAGGACTATGAAAATAACCTGATTAAAAAACACGAACTGACCCGGGCGGATAAAGAAGCCGACCGGATCAAACATGTCGATACCCTGAACGCCAATACCGGTCCGGTATTTCTCACCTATAAAGCCCGGGAAGAGATGGATGATCTAACCGGGGAAGTAATTAAAACTCCCCCCCTCTATGATTTTATCTCTTATAATGATATCAGGCATACTTTATGGAAAGTTGACCAACCGAAGATGGTAGAGAATATCCGGGAGATATTCTCCAGGGTGGATTGCCTCTATGTGGCCGACGGCCATCACCGCTCCGCTTCCGGAACCATAGTAGGAGAGCAGCGGAGAGCGGCCAATCCGAACCACACCGGAGATGAGGAATATAATTATTTTCTCTCCGTCATATTTCCCCACGATCAGCTTCACATCATGGACTATAACCGGGTGGTCCGGGATCTCAATGGGCTCTCCCGGGAAGAGTTCCTCCGGCTCATCTCAAAGGATTTTGAAGTGGAGCCCCGGGAAGATACTTCCCCTTATCACCCTGAATCTCCTCATTGCTTCAGGATGTACCTGGACGGAAAGTGGTATCGGCTCACCGCGAAAGCCGGAAGCTTTCCAGGAGACGATCCGATTAAATCCCTGGACATATCCATTCTCCAGAACAATCTCCTCTCCCCCATCCTGGGGATCGGCGATCCCCGCAAAGATGACCGGATCGACTTTGTGGGAGGGATCCGGGGACTGGAAGAACTATCGGCCCGGGTGGACGGAGGAGACGCCGTCGCTTTCGCGCTCTATCCCACTTCCATAGAACAGCTGATGGCGGTTGCAGACCAGGGGTTAATGATGCCGCCCAAGTCAACCTGGTTCGAACCCAAGCTCCGTTCCGGGATTATCGTTCATCTGCTGGATTGAGCAGGTATCAACTTAATCTATGATGAAATCGAAAAAGGTAGCTGAACTATTAAAGGTCTGCCGGGGAAAATCTCCCTTGCTGATCCTCCCTCACAACCACCCCGACCCGGACTCCCTGGCCGGAAGCTGGGCGCTCCAGTACCTCCTGGAACAGTCCGATGGGATCGCTTCCACCATCGCTTACGGAGGAGTCCTGGGGCGGGAGGAGAACCGAACCTTTAAAAAGCAGCTCCATATTGAAGCGGTCCGGCTCCGTTCCACCCATTTTAAAAAGTTCTCGTCCATCGCCCTGATCGACTGTCAGCCGGGGGGCGGCAATGTCTCACTCCCCTCCGATCGGAGACCTCTCATCGTGATCGATCACCACCCCCGCAGGAAGAATGCCCAGGCCGATTTTGTCGATATCCAGCCGGACTGCGGCGCTACCTCCACGATCCTGGTAGAGTACCTCCATGCCGCCCGGATTACCGTCCCTCCACTTCTGGCCACCGCTCTTTATTACGCTCTGATCTCGGAGACTCAGCACCTGGGGCGCGATGTTACCAACCGGGATATCCGGGCCTCGACCTTCCTCTTCCCGCTGATACGGCATCGATTGATCTCCCGAATCGAACACCCGGTTCATAGCCGGGAGTTCTTCCAGCAACTCTACACATCAATGGGGAAGACCTTCACCTACAAATCGTTCGTGGGGGCACGACTGGGAGAGATCTACTATCCCAGCTTTGTTGCCCAACTGGCCGATATGCTGGTATCCCTCCAGCGAGCTACCTGGTGTCTGGTGACCGGCCGTTACCGTAAAACTCTCCATCTCTCGCTCCGCACCACCCATACCCGGGCCAGGGCGGGCCATATCCTGCGGAAAGTTATCGGAAGACGGGGGAGCGCCGGCGGCCACGAAATGATCGCCGGAGGCCAGATAAAACTGGCGGGAATGACCGCGGAGGAGCGAAACGAGCTGGAAGAAATGATATTCCAGCGGTTCTACCGAGAACTGGGGCTGCCGGAAAACCTCAAGCCGAATCCACTGGTAGTAGAACACAGATTCACACAGGGGAGAACACAGATCCACACAGGGGAGAACACAGATCCACACAGATCGCCGCAGCCCGGCAAGCGGATATACTGATTACTGTTTACTGATAACTGATTACTTTCTTCTTCAATCCAGCGTATTCAGGACCGGTTCAGCATCAAGGTTTTTCCCGGCCCCGCCCGCCGGCGCGGCGGCGGACCCGGCCAGCTCCTCCCCTCTCTTTTTCTCCGCCTCATCTCTCATCCTGCGCTCTGACTCCAGCCGTTTCTTCCGGGCCAGAGCCTCGGTATCTCGGGGATCGATATTCATATACCGGATGTCGTAATCAATCCCGTTGCTGGTTATGATGATACTGTCATCCCCATGGGACTCCGATCCACTCTTCCCTTCATCCATTCGGTCCGTTCGCCAGATCCTACATCCGTGCTCCTCATATCTTTCAATCACTGTCTCATCCGGAAGGCCGTGCCGGTTTCCGGCAAAGATAATCCCCTCTTTCGCCCCCACCGCCTTGATAAATGGAGTGGTGCTGGAGGTCTCACTGCCATGATGGGGGATCTTGATAATGGTGGATTTGAGCAGGTTCTTATCCTCGGTAACATAATGATCCAGAAGAAATCTCTCTACTTTCATAGGATGATCCGTATCATTGTAGCCATCGGAGGGGCGATACTTCCCCTCTTCATCCCCGGTAAAGAGCATACTGAAGAGGTTATACTGCAGGTGGATAACTATAGAACTATCGTTCACGGTATCATTGGTCACCGCCGGATTGCTATAAAGGATCTCCACCTCGAGTTCATCCCCCCAGTTCAGGGGGCAGGGCACCGACTGGCTGAGGGATTTCAGGCCGGGAATAGTGGCAATGCCTATCACCGGAGAGTAGAAGGTGCCCCCCGGTTCGATCAGTGCCCGCCAGCAGAAAGCCCCGAATGCCGTCCCCCCCGACTGGTACCCGGGGTCCAGAATCCGCTTCACCCGGTAGATATCCAGCAGTCCGATCAACCCCCGGTAGTGATCGTTATGGGCATGGGTATTGATCATCCAATCAACTTTGCTTCCGTATTTCAGCCCCAGAGGAGGGAGAATATTACCGATCCGCCTGGAACTGGGGCCGCCATCGATAACAATATTATAACCTTCGTATTTGCCATTCCCCTTAATCCCATCATCCGGGGTCTTGATCCATATACAGTCCCCGTGTCCGACATCCGCCATAACAATCTTGAGAGGAGTGATAATACCATCTTCCGCCGCCCCGGCGGAGAACCGGAGCGTTATAAGCGAGAGGAGCAATAATAGACTTATAATGGCTGTTATATGCTTCTTCATCTTTAATTTTTACTCCGTAATGATTTTTTCTTTTGAGTAATGTACTAATCCAAGATTAACAATATAATATCACAGATCTTCCACCGATGAAGGCATTATTTTTTGCTGGGAAGACCTGAGAAAATTTTTGCTATGCTTTTATCGCTCAATAATATAATCTTATTTTCCTACAATAAAAATTTATAGTCATTGTTCAAAACTAAATTGACGCCGCAGGCGTTAACTTATAAGGGAGGAAATTTATCATGGATCTATTGATTAAAAACGCCGGTCTCCGCAAGAAAGATGGTGCCTGGGATATCGCCATTACCGACGGCAAGATCGAGAGGATCGAGAATGAGATAGCCGGCGAGGCGGCAGAGACAATCGATGCCGGAGGTAATCTGGTTACTGAGTCATTCGTCAACGCCCACCTTCATCTTGATAAGGTCTATACTCTGATGATGATGAGCGATGACGCCCTGAAAGACTACCACGAAGGCGACATGGGCAAGGCGATGACCGCTATCGAATCCGCCGCGTCGATCAAGGACAACTATGATGAGAAGTGGATCCTCCCCAATGTAAGAAGAGCCGTCAAGCTGGCCGCTCTGAACGGGACCACCCACATCCGGGCCCTGGCCGATGTAGATACCAAGGCTAGACTTGAAGGGGTCAAGGCTCTGATCAAGGCCCGGGAGGAGTTCAAGGGCGTGGTCGAGCTTCAGGTGGTTGCATTTCCCCAGGACGGAGTAGCCCGAGAACCGGGGGCGGCAGAACTGGTCAGAGAAGCGATGGAGTTGGGCGCCGATGTAGTCGGAGGCATCCCATGGATCGAATACACCGATGCCGACGAGCAGGATCATATCGATAAGATGGTTGACCTGGCGGTCGAATTCGACAAGAACGTCTCGATGCTGGTCGATGACGCCGGAGACCCCGGATTGCGCACTCTGGAGATGCTGGCCCTGAAGACTATCGAGAAGGGCTGGGAAGGTAGAGTCCTGGCCCATCACGCCCGGGCGATGTGCCTCTACCCTGAGCCTTACTTCATGAAACTGGTGGCTCTCTTAAAGAAGGCCCGTCTCGGCGTGGTCAGCGATCCCCACACCGGACCTCTCCATGCGAAAGTTAAGGAGATGATCGCGGAGGACGCGTTGGTCTGCCTGGGACAGGATGATGTCTCGGACGCCTACTATCCCTACGGACGCAACAATATGCTCGAGGTCGCCTTCCTCAACTCTCACCTCCTCTGGATGACCACCAGAGAGGATATGGAAAAACTCTATGACATGATCACCATCGATGTAGCTACCGCGATGGGGATAGCCGACTTTGAGATGAAAGTAGGGAACGAGGCCAACCTGGTCGTCCTCCAGGATGTAAATGTCCTGGAAGCCTTCCGTAATCACCAGGAAGTAAAATACCTGATCAGTCATGGGAAGCTGGTGGATCTGGAGGCGTTTAGGGACTAGGAGGAAAAGTTGAAAGTGCCTAAAGTTTGAAATGCGCTTCAGCCAGAGGCTGATCCGCCTCTGGCGGAAAAGTGCCTAAAGTTGTTCACTTTCGCCTGGCAGTTCTGGATTGCGCTCAAGGGGAAACAGTTAATGTGTGTTTGTGTACATTGAGTGGACTGGATAGGGGGAGTGGCGTGGGCTTAAAAGCTGAACATCGAACGGGGCGAAAAGACTGAACATCCAACGTTCAACCAGCCTTCGCTAAAGCTACGGCGGGCAAGGCGCTCAACTTTCAACGTTCAACTCCGCGGGGCCTAGGTAGACCTTACTCGAAAAGCCTTTTAAACCACGAAGAACACGAAGTTCACGAAGGAATTTGAAGAAACAAAGGAAAATTCCATAGTTTTCTTTGTTTTTCTTCGTGTTCTTCGTGACCTTCGTGGTGAATATTTAGTTTTTTTAGCACAGAATGTTAAAAATACCTTTTCGAGTACGGCCTAGGTAGGGGGAAAACAGTTGACGGTTTACGGTTATTAGTTGAAGGGGGGGGGACCACGCTAAGTTCAGACTTTTAAGGTTTTCAATTTGCGTAATTCGCGAAATTCGTAGTTTAAAAAGCCGCCCAAGCCAAGGCGAAACAATTAGTGTAAATTCGTGTAATCCGTGGACTGCAAAAGGGGGAGAGGCGGGGGAAAGGAGAAAAAGATGAAGATCGGGATAATATCGGATACTCATGAAAATATGGATAAGATCCGCAATGCGGTGGAGCTATTCAACCGGGAGGAGGTGGAGGTGGTGCTCCACGGGGGAGATATTATCTCCCCGATAACCGCGAAAGAGTTTTCCCAGCTGAACGCTCATTTCATCGGTGTCTTCGGCAATAATGACGGCGACAAGCTCTATCTAACCGAGAGATATAAAGACATCGGCAAGATCCACAGCAAACGATACGAGGGCAAATTCGGGGGCAAGAATCTCCTCCTGATCCACGAACCGGATATGCTCGACGCGCTCGCTATCAGCGGAGTTTATGACATAATCATCTATGGCCATACCCACCGCTCCGAGATCGTGTGGAGGGGAGAAACCCTGGTCATTAACCCGGGAGAAGGCGGCGGCTGGATAACAGGAAAAGCGACCGCAGCGCTGCTTGATACCGAGACGATGGAAGCGGAGCTTGTGGAATTATAAAAGACGTTAAAGAATACATACGTTGAAAACAAAAGACGTTAAAAAGAAATAATGTTAAAAACAGTTAAAAGCCGAACCAGCCTTCGCCAAGGCTATGGCGGGCGGGCAACCAACGCTCAACCAGCCGTCGCTAAAGCTATGGCGGGCAGGCTGTTCAACACTCAACTTTCAACGATGCCAGGCAAAGATCACTGCTAAGTTAGGCTCGTTTTTTCCCAGTTTTCAAATTCGTGTAATTCGCGAAATTCGTAGTTTATTAAAGGGGCCGAGGCCTGGTGATCAATTAGTGTAATTAGTGGACAGCACAGCCGCCAAACCGAGGCGAAACAATCAGAGTAATCTGTGTAATCCGTGGACAAAAAAGGGGGAGAGGCGGGGGGATCCCTGCTGAAATGTGATGAAAAAGGGATGGAGATGGCTGGTAGTCTGGCCGATTTTGATCATTATCGGGGTGACGGGGTTTGTCTTCCGGGATGCCTTCTTCCCCCCTTTCCCGTCCTGGGTCTTCTCACGGGAGTCGGGGGATGTATCTACTCTCTATTATTACTGGCGGAGTTTCGGCTTTGAATCCCTTAAATCAGGGATCATCCCGCTCTGGAATCCGGATATATTCTGCGGCACACCTTTCGCGGCCTATCCGGAGTCGGCCCTCTTCTATCCCCTCAATCTTATCTTTCTCATCCTTCCGCTCCCGGCGGCGCTGAACGGGAGCTTTGTTCTCCACCTCTTCCTCCTGGCACTCTTCCAGTATTACTGGCTCCGGTTCATCGGTTCCAACCGATGGCCTGCGCTGCTGGGGAGTCTGGTGCTGGTATTCTCGGGGTCGGTCATCCTGCACCTGACAGCCGGGCATCTCTCCAATATCTGCACCATGGCATGGGTTCCCCTCCTCTTCCTCTCGGCCGAGGGGTTCTTGCGGACCCGGGAACTCAGATGGGCGGCCGTCCTTGGCTTGATCGCCGGGATCCAGATTCTGGCCGGCCACTGGCAGTATGTATATTATTCCGGAATCTGGCTTACGGCATATGGACTGGGTAGGCTGATTATCGGGGTCAATCTGAAAAAGAGAGAGTGGAAATTTATTGCCGTTGGGGTGATAGTTTGCCTGGTAATCGCCCTGGGATTGGCCGCGATCCAGATTCTCCCCGCCCTATCGGTCTCCGGAGATTCGTTCCGAAAAGAGCTGGATATCCAATGGGCCTCCGCCTTCTCTCTTCCCCCGATCAACCTGGTAACCTTTATCATCCCCGGCTTTCTGGGAGACACGGTCGGGAGCCTTTACTGGGGGAGATATTACTTCTGGGAGATGTGCGGCTATCTTGGCTTCATCCCGCTGGTGCTCGCCCTCTTCTCACTGTTGCTTCGAAAAGACCGGCTGGCGATACTATTGGCCGCCCTCGCGGCCGGGGCACTGATCATCGCCCTGGGATCATATACCCCTATCTTCAAGCCTCTCTATGATTTCCTCCCCGGTTTCCGGTATTTCCGGGGGTCCGCGAAATCACTCTTCCTGGTATCTTTCTTCCTATCTACCCTGGCCGCCCGGGGGGCGGACTGCCTCTCCGCCTCCCCCCATTCAGATAAGATAAAAGGGATTTACCATCCGCCCGCGCGATGGTCCGCCGCCGGATGGCGCAGAGTAGTGATAATCTCGGCCGGTCTTATCCTTCTCCTGTCGCTTTCTTCTCTTATTCTCTCCCGTACGAGCGATGAATCTCCCCCCCGCTGGTGGCGGAATATCCTCAAGAGTGAACTTCTCCGGGGACCGCATTACGATATTGTCCCTCCCGGGCAACCCGGCTGGTGGCAGCAGCTGATGCGGGAGACCCCGCCGGAGAGGAACTACCCTGCTTATATAGAGAGACTGGTGACGGAGACACCATTTCCGTCAAATAGCTGGCGAATCTTCCGCTCCGGATTAGGGAAGCTCGGATGGAGTTCATTGATCTTTGCCTTCCTCCTGGCCGGGGCGGGGTTGGTCCGACCGAGGCGGACTCTGATTGTCGCTCTCATCACCATCCTGGCGGCGGGCGAGCTTATCATCTGGGCCCGGCCATATATCACCGGATTTGACAGCCGGGTCTGCCTCTGGGAACCCGCGATCGATAAATTCTTCCAAAATCAGAACGAGCCGTTCCGCTATCTCAGTATAGATCCGGCGGATTATAACCGGGGGATGCTGAACGGGAGCGGCTCGATCCTCGGTTACCAGGCGGACGCGACGCGGCGATATCTGGAATACATCAATGTTAGCCAGGGACTGCCTCCCCAGCCCCGGGAACTGGTGCCGGTGATAACCAACTACTCCCCTCTCCTCAACCTGATGAATGCCAGCTACATCATTACCCCGCCCGATATACCTCCGGCTTTATCGTGGTTTAAAAAAGAACTCTCAACTAAAAATAGTACGGTATGGAGTAACTACCGGGTGGCACCCCGTGTACTGATATCCTCCCGGGCCAGGGTAATTACCTCTCCAGCGGAGATACTGGATTTTTTGAAGCAATCCTCCTATCGGCCAACGGAAGAAATCATATTCGAAGAACTCCCGCCGAAAATTTTTCTCGAGGGGTCAGATTCCCCGGGAAATGCCGTAATAGAAGAATACAGCTCCCGGGAGATTATCATCCGGGCGGAACTTGAATCACCGGGCATTCTGCTCCTGAACGATAGTTACTCCCCCGGATGGAAGGCATATGTAGACGGAGTGGAGAGCAAAATCTACCGGGCCAACTATCTGATGCGTGCGGTCTGCCTGGAAACCGGCAGTCATACCATTCGTTTTCTCTACCAGCCTTCTTCTTTCACCATCGGTGCGATAATCAGCATCGCGGTCTTAATAATATCTATTTTATTACTCTTAATAATCAATTTGCGTTCTTACTACACAAGAAAAAGGCAGTAACCATTCCCTTATCTGACAAAACACGCTTGACGTGTTTTGTCAGATAAGGGAATTTGTGAGGGGGAATCCGCGGTTTAACTGAGAAAGATTATGATCAGGGGCAGTGACGGAGTTTAGACGTATCTGTGAATAGTTTATAGCGTGGGCGAGTTGGTCAATTTGACGGGGTTTACACAACTAATATTTTATTTCAACTATTACCATTTTATGTATATAATGATTAATTATGGAATTGGATAAGAATAAGATAGATTCGAAGGTTCCGGCCGGCGAGTACCCGGATTCACCACAAGCGCTGGCTGAGTCTCTCCGCGAACTTCCCCGCGAAAAAAAACTGGCGCTGATACTTCCCCTGCCTCCCGCGGTAGCCGGCGAGGTTCTCTGGCGGACCGATCGAGCCTCCCGGGCCGACATCATCTTCCGGATCGACAACCAGGACCTTGATCCGATAATCGCCGCGATGCCGGTCGACTGGGCGGCGCACTGCCTCCGGCTCCTGCCGAAGGCCGGGCTAAAACGGGTGCTCGCCACGCTTTCCCCGGAGAAAACAGCCGCCCTGAAGAAGCAGCTTTCCTATAAGCCTGATACAGCCGGGGCCAGAATGGATCCGGATGTAACACCTTTCGATCAGGACCTGACCGTAGCTGAGACAGTAAATAAGATACGCGAGACCATGTCGCTCCGGAAGGTCTTTCATTGCTACGTAGTGGATGAGAAAGGGAAGCTATTGGGTGTGGTGCCGCTCCGGGAACTGTTGATGGCCGAACCGAATATTTGGCTTAAAGATCTAATCCTCCCCTATATCATCTCCGTAACAACCGATATGGACCAGGAAGAGGTAGCCCGGATAGCGACCAAGAACATGATCTTCGCGTTACCGGTAGTGAACAAGAAAGGAGTCCTGATGGGGGTGATCACACTTGACAAGGTACTCCGGGTGATCCAGGAAGAAGCGACCGAAGATATCTTCAAGATGGCGGGGACAGACAAGAAAGAGATTACCAGCCAATCGCTCTTTAAGATTGCCCGGATCCGGGCACCCTGGCTCTTCGCCAGCTTTATAGGAGGACTGGGAGCGGCAATGATTATTGGTATATATGAAGACGCTATTGCCAAAGTCGCGGCACTGGCGATGTTCCTTCCCATTGTTCTGGGGATGGGAGGAAATATCGGGGTTCAGAGCGCTACGGTCGTCGTCCGGGGATTGGCAATGGGATATATCGATGTTAAGGCTATCGGACGGACAGTCATCAAGGAGATGTGCATCGGCCTGATGCTGGGCGTAACCTACGGGATTATCCTGGGACTCTTTGCCATGTTCCGTTTCCTGGGAGCTGATCCTCCCCTGGGGGGCCTATCCTTCGGGATATCGCTCGGGTTTACCGTAGGGGTCTCTATCTTCTGCTCCATGTTTATTGCCGGAACCACCGGAGCATTCATCCCCATGATTCTGAAGAAGATGAATATTGATCCCGCTGTCGCCACCGGACCATTCGTCACTACCTCCATCGATATCCTTGGTGTGATTACCTATTTTCTCGTTGCTTCTTTTTTTCTGGCTGAGCATCTTGTCTGATTCTTCTTCCTTGATTACTCAGTCGGACAAGTCGGACCTGTCAGACAAGTCGGACGGGTAACACAATCTCACCGGTCAACGATTTCTTCTGGTTTTTGTTACATCTCTCCCCCACCCTCTTTCTTGCTTCTTATATTTCTCCTGGAGGTCAAACGGGAATAGTCGATCTCCATCAAATCTATGCCGGATCCGAAAGATCAGGAAGTAGGTACGATAGTCGCAGGGGTTATAAATCTGGTCGGCGATTATATGTAAGGTGAATCCTATAGAAAGACCCAGCATCCAGGGATAGGGGATCAGGGTAAAATTCAGAATCCAGAAGATAATTACCAATTCATATGAATGAAGAAAAAGGAAGAACTTCTGATAAGCGTGATCATCGGCCGCTTGAAAAAATTTCGCGATGGAAAAACGCTTATATCCAAAGGCATAAAAATACTCGAAAAAATGATCCAGATCGATAAATATTCCGGAGAGGAAACATGCCGACGTCGCGGCGATTGACCGGGTAAAGAAGTATAGCACTCCGGAACTGAGTAGGGAAAGAATTGTATGGTGGTATAATTTCATCCCTGAATTAGCGCTGAAACCGCTAATTGTCCGGAGAAAGCTTCAGGTCAATCTGCTGGGCAATATCCCGAAATTCGATCGGGGAGATCTCATCAAGGGTTTTGCCCTTCCGCTTCAACTGTTCATTGAATTTAATCGCTTTCTCCTGCATCAGGGAGTGGGTATCTTTTGATCCGCCATAAAGACGGAAATTATCTCCCCGGGTAATCCGGCAATGACCATCCTTATTGTCAAATCCCAGACCAAGTAAAAGTGATTTTATATTTCTATCTGGCATATAAATTAGCTCACTCTGTTCGCTACTTTATAGTTTTGAATAACGGCTAACATTATTCCATTGAATCAATACTAGAAAGGTAATACATACTAACGATATGTCAATTATAATTTTTACTCTGTAAAAATTATAACCGGTTGCCGATAGCTTTTTGGAATGGTAATATATTCATAATGAAATAATTTTGCAGCAAATAATAATAAACCAATCAAACGGCGTTAATTCCAATATCCTCCTGGATAAGTTAATGCCAAAGGCGGTAACTTATGACTAAACACCCGGGGAAGAAACATCAGTATGAGAGTGCCTTTGAGAAGATGAATATGTACGCCATCAAAGACCGCGCTTCGTTATTGAGGGAACTCGATTACAGCGCGGCGGAAGTAAAGAAACGAATCAAAGAAGATGTCAAATGGGAGAATGAAGGTTTTAAACTGCCGGCCTATTACTCCCATATCGATAAAATAGTGGATTATGTATTCGCATGAAAGAGATGATTGAAGCAGTCCGGGAGTTCCACCGTAAGTTTGATCTCAAGGAGAAGGGCGGTGAAGATATGCTCCACCGCATGAACCTGATCATGGAAGAGGTGGGGGAGATCAGCCAATGCCTGACCAAGGGGAAGTCCAGGGAAGATCTGATTGAAGAACACGCCGATCTATTGATCCTGCTGTTAGGCAACGCCATCTCCCTCGATTTCGATCTAGAGAAAGCGTTCTGGGAAAAGCTCAATAAGATTATGCAGAGAAAGAGCCGGATGGTCAACGGGACGATCAGAGTAACCGATAGTTGATATCATCACCATGAGTACAGGGAAAAAGAAAAATATTCTGATCCTCGATGATGACAAGAATATCGGGCGCCTCCTGGAGCTAATACTCCAGACCAGCCATTTTGCTGTCACCAGGGCTACTAATATAGATAAGGCGTTGAAACGGATCAGGGCAAAAAAACCCGAGATCATTATCTCTGACATTATGCTTGAGAATGAAAGTGGTTTCGATCTCTACTGGGAGCTGCAGAAATCCCCGGAGACCGACTCCATTCCCATTATATTCATCTCGGCATATCCCGATCAGAATATCTCCGGTCGGGAAAAAATCAGGGATCAGGGAAAAGCAAAATCCCTCTTCCTGGCCAAACTCTTCTCCCCGCAGACATTACTTCAGGCAATAGAAGATATTAGCGGGTAAGGGATTTAATCAAAGATACGATAGCCCAAACTTTTTCCTCCGGGGATATTTCGGCCGATAATCAACCGCGCGGTATGATAAACAACAAAGTATTCTATCGCGAAAGGTAGAAACCCCAGAAATCCCACCAGGGGCATCTCGAAGACCTTGATCCCGGGAGTAAACGGGGCGGTGTAGACCCACTTCGATCCCGCCCAGAAGTTCCAGAACTCCCAGAGAAGTCCGCAGACAACTCCCGAGGCAAAGAGAGCCGCTATCCGGCTTCCCTTTCCCTGGGTAAGATCGGCCAGGATGGAATCAGCACCGGAGTAGAGATTGATCGGATCGAGGAAGAAGATCCAACCCAGCCAGATCAAAATAAATAGGTATGTAGCGATCGAGGCAGGAAGCATCATCGGGACAACCAGGCAGATCATTCCCAGGATAATCAGGGAATAGGAGAAGACCGGCGATATACGCAAGGGAGGGAGCTTTATCTTCTTAAATAGTCCCAGGATATCAATAATCTCAGCGGTATAGAAAATTCCGGGCAGGATGGTGGCGAAGGAGAGCACCATCCCGACGATCATCTCAATCCGGTTAGGCGGAAGATTCACGTACTTCCAGTTCATCATATGGAGATTGTTCAGTTCGAAGACACCCCATAAGAGAACCGAGAAAACACATTGATATATAAAGAGCCGGAAGTTGTTTCTAATGATACTCTTCCCCCGGATTCGATAGATCACCGCGTCCAGAATCAGAATATACCCCCACCAGCAGACCGGTGTGGTCCAGTCGGCCAGGCGGGGTGAGCCGAACCAGGAGTTCAGCACCCCCCCGGCAATCATAACTATCCCGATGTAAAAATACGCTGCCATCTTGAATCCTACCCCGACTCTTTGCAGTCCACGAATTACACTAATTCACACTAATTGTTCCCCCCAACCTCGGCCCCTTTTTTGTCCACGGATTACACTGATTTACACTGATTGTTCCCTCGCCTCGACCCCTTTTTGTAAACCACGAATCTCACGAATCTACGCGAATTTAAAAACGGTGAAAAATGATCATAACTTAGTTGGGATTTCCCTGCCGCCGAGCCAGGGGGCGTTCGATGTTCGAAGTTGAGCGTTCGATGTTCGACGTTCAGTCTTTCTGCCCCCCCTACCTCGGCCCCTTTTTTGTCCACGGATTACACTGATTTACACTGATTGTTCCCTCGCCTCGGCCCCATTTATTAAACCGCGAATCTCGCTAATCTTCGCGAATTTGAAAAAGCGGAAAAATCGATAATTAGTGTCTGACCGAAAACCCCGAATTTCATGGGATTTGTCATTGCGAGGAGCATAGCGACGAAGCAATCTCCTCACAAACAAAGCAGATTGCTTCGTCGTTCCTCCTCGCAATGACTTAGTTTTCGGGGTTTTCGTTCAGACACTAATTAAGTTTTTCCGTCACCAA
>CAKZYZ010000298.1 GCA_937885075.1 uncultured bacterium
TTAAGCGTCATAATTTCGCTAACATTTTTTGTTGATATAATCATAACGCATTGCTACTATAAGAATTGTGATTATTGCGAGCGTGGCTCTATGTGACGCTTATAGCACTGTGGAAATCGGTGTTAAAAGAATCGCCTCGTCGTTGGTGTAGAGGAATTCCGAAGTAGCCCCGATAGCCATCGGGATGCTATCACAAGCATAACTTATTCAGGAACATTTTAGAGAATGATATATAGAGGTTAGACGATGAAGAAGAGTTTTGGTATATACGCGGTTTTCTGTCTGGTCTTATTGGCCGCGAGTATATTCAGTGTTCTCTATCTGGATGGATCGGGTGACTACATAAGTGATTCGATTGGTTCCCGGTCACTGACCGGGACTTTCTTTCTTCTTCTGGCTCTGGCGTTCGCGGCGGAGCTGATCGATTCTTCTCTGGGGATGGGATACGGGACCATCCTCTCCCCGGTCCTGATCATTATTGGGTTCTCTCCTCTGGTGGTGGTGCCGGCCATCCTCCTCTCCCAGTCCTTCGGTGGATTCAGTGCCTCGGTCTTTCATCACCGGCTGGAGAATGTCAAGCTGACCCGGCAATCCCGGGACGGCAGGATTGTTCTCTTGATTACAATCCTGGGAGTGGTGACCGTCGTCGGAGCGGCATTTCTGGCCATGGGGCTTTCCCAACAGGCGCTCAAGACCTATATCGGTATCCTGGTTCTTGTCATGGGGGTTATTCTCCTCTCCCGGATCCGTTTCCGGTTCTCCTGGAAGAAGATGGTCGGGGTGGGGGTTCTCAGTTCTTTCAATAAAGGGCTGTCGGGAGGGGGGTTTGGCCCGGTGGTCACCGCCGGCCAGATTATTGCCGGGCATGGCTACAAGAACGCGATTGGGGTGACCACCGCCGCGGAAGCCCCGATCTGTATCAGCGGTTTTATTGCCTATTACTTTCTGAAAGGGCCCGATGCCATACTACAGGATTGGATCGTCTTCGTCCCCCTGACAGTCGGATCCCTCTTTTCCACCCCGATCGGTGCACTGATTACCCGGAAGTTCCCGGAGGATAAAGTCCGTCCCACCCTCGGCATTCTGGTAGTAATTCTGGGGATCTGGACACTGGCCAAGACCTGGCTATAATTTATTATTTTTTAGAAGAAAAAATAATAAGTTCGTCAAAAAAACCATCCCGGTTAAGATCGATTCCGGTCATCCGGGCCGGGAGGACACCGGAGATCTCTTCTCCCAGCTGAGCTGAAGTAAGGTAGTCGATCCGATATCCGGATCCATCTTCCGGGTTGGTTAAGCGGAAGGAGTGGAGCCAGTATTCCCCGGTTCCGGTAAGTTCCAGAAAGACCGGGTCTCTCTCCACCCCGTCACCGTCCGCGTCCAGGACAGCCAATCCCAGAAGGATCGAGTTTTCCTGAAGCCCGGGGATCCCGATCCTGGTTCCGGGATCGGGATCCTGAATATCTTCTCCAATCGGAGGTATCTCATGGAGATAGAGAGCAAATCCCCCCCCTTCCGCCCGGAGGATTAGAAGCTCATCCCGGAATTGGTCGCCGTCCGCGTCCAACCCGGCCATCCCGATCAGATTGTCGGCCGGGGGTGAGGTGATTGCCATTGACCCGGCCGGTTCCATCGCGGCTGCGGGGTTGAGATCGTAAAAAACCAACTTTTCCCTTCCTTCATGCCGGAGGATGACCGCCGCTTCCGAGCCGATGCCGTCGCGGTTGAGATCAATCCCGCTTACCGCTGTAATCTCTCCGGGCAATTGGATCGGTTGGGACGGTCCAATTCTCCGATATCGATCATTATCATTATCCGTCATCTCCCAGGTTTCCAGGGTATTCCCGCCATCTTCTCCCCGGCCGCCGGCCAGCAATTCAGAACGGAAGCCATCCCCGTTATAGTCCACTCCTCCCAGTGTATTGATCCAGTGTCCGGGCCCGGGGTCCGGGCCGGTCGTGGGAGGGAATCCGGACGGCTCATTCGGAAAATCCCGGGGATAGAAGAGGACCGGAAGGTCATACCGGTTCAACTCCCGGGGCTTAGGTGGATAGAGGAATACCAGCGCCTCGATGTCGTCCCGGCTCAGTTCCTGCCGCGCCGCGGCTGATGGGCCGGCGGTGGCATGCATTACGGCGCCGGGGTTGAAGGAGTGGCCGACTCCCAGAAGATGGCCGATCTCATGGAGGGCCGTCTCACCGATCCCGGGCGAGTCGGGAGAGGACCAGTCGAAGTCTCGTCCATTAAACTCGATATCAACTTCAGCAATAGTTTCTCCATCATCCGAAGGCCAGATAGTTGAGATAGCCGCTATTGTATCCCCGTATCTCCAGTCATCAAAGACCCAGAGGATAGAATTGATCCCATCCCGGATAGCTTCTCCGTCTTCATCGCCGTCGGCATAGACAAACGCTAACTCGCCCTTTGACTTCTCTTCCCATTTAATGAACGCGCGATCGATAGCCTGAATCACCTCCGGCCGGGAGCCTTGGCCGGTATTGCCGACCCGAAAAAAGATAGCAACGCGGGACGCGTCCCACTGGAGCATTCCCCCTTCATCCGTGGTTTTGATTGTAAACGCGAAGAGATTGGGCGATTGGGAGAGGAGAACTCCGATCAATGCAGCTGATAGTAATAATATTTTCATTGTTTTATGAGCCGCGCCGTCGGACAAGTCGGACAGTTCAACGATCTTCAACGTTTTTATTTTTTAACGTCTGTTATCTTTAACGATATAGTTAGCGCCGAAGGCGCTAACTATTATACATATGCACATCGGTCTGAGGAAAAGGAATCGAGTAACCGGCTGCCTCAAGATCGGTCTTGAGCTTGGCATAGAAGTCATTGAGGAGCTTCCCATAATCCCCGGGTTCGGTATAGGCGAATATCTGGAAATTTACGCTGGAATCGCCCAGTTCCTGCAACCGGATGAAAGGCGCCGGATCCTTCAGGATCCGTTCCTCATCGTTAATCAGTTTCTGGAGAATATCCCAGGCCTTGTTCTGATCATCGCCATAAGCTATCCCGACAGTAAAGATCGCCCGGCGGTACTCGGCTTGAGTGTAATTGATAATCTTATTCCCCCATACTTTTCTATTGGGAAGGTATATAATCGGCCCGGAGAAATCTTTCAGTGTGGTATTAACTATAGTCAGATCCAGGACATTCCCCATTGTCCCGCCGACATCGATTGTGTCTCCAATTTTGAATGGGCGGTAGATCAGAATAAGAATTCCGGCCGCCAGGTTGGAGAGCGAGTCCTTAAAGGCAAAACCCAGGACCAGGCTTCCCACTCCCAGGCTGGCCACAAAGGGGGCGATTGAGACACCAAGTTTCTCCAGGGCCATGATTCCGGCCACGACAATAGCCGCGATACGGGCAGTCCGGGCGGCCAGACTGGTCAGCATCTTCTCATCCTTGAGCTTTCCGCGATCCATCGCTTTCGTAATGGCTTTCCCGGCAAAATGCCCGACGATAATTCCAGTAATGAAGATGCCTAACGCGTATGCTATACGCGCGAGCATCTCCGGACCGGTATCCCGGATCCAGACCACAAAAGCATTAATATGTTCAGTAGGTATATCCATTAATTAGCTCACTTCCTGCCTGCCGGCAGGAATTAGTTTTATAGTTTTGAATCTCTATGTTAACGCGGGCAACTATCAAATATCAAATACTAATTCTGTTGCCTGTAGAAAGTCAATTATTAAGTTATCAGTTATAACTTAGCTCCCTTCGGTTACTACTTCAATGTTTTGAATAACGAATATATTTTAAAATGTCTCTAATGTTAGTTCAATGCTTGCTCAATCTTATTTTTTCGAAGAAAAAATAAGAATTAGTAGTCGTGCGGTATGTAGTTCGGCGGATAAGGTGTTCTGGAGAGTTCTGCCAGAGAGCGTCGGGTGCAGTAGGGGATGAACCCTTCTCCGGGAGCTTTGCTGGAGTAAACCTCGGTGGCCTTGTTCACACCGCCGATGTCCTGGGCGTATTCGGCGCAGAAGATGGGGAGTTTCCCCTTCATGGGCTGAAGAAAGGCCAGGACATCTTCCGTCCAACCATCGTAGATGTCATCGGTGGGAGTGTTATAGCCGCTCTGGCTGTTCCAATCGTCAAACCCGCCGGTTCCGTCATACCAGATTGCCTCCAGGGCTATACCGTCGATTAATTTCAGGTAGCGGGTGGGGTTTTCCCCATAGAGGGAGGACGCGTTCTGCGCGATGACCAGATAGTCGGGGTTCGCGTGAGGAGAGCCCGTCCGGGCATAATTCCGGATCTTCTCGATAAAATCGAACATTTTAACGACAGGATCTATCCCATCCTCCGCGGCTTTTGCCTGTACATTGAGATCATCGTATCCTTCCACCCAGTCCATATAAATCCCATCGAAGCCGGCTTTCAGTGATTCATCAATGTGGCTCATACCTCCCGAACCATAGATGACAATATTTTCCCAGGCCTCATACCAGTAAGCCACCGGAAAACAGCCTTCCCAGTCATCGGGATCGGTGCCGGCGATCCAGGTGGGCCAACTGGCAGGGGGATTACTATCCCAGGAATCATTCCAGTACCATCGCCAGTCTTCGGCCTGTCCGACATCAATGTAGGCCAGGATGAGGGGGTCTTTCCCATAGTTGTTAATATTATAATTACGGATATTGCTGATCAGTCCGGAGATGTCGAAACCGGATAGACCTTTCTCCGTCACCACCGGTTCCAAAACGTACATATCGAAGTGGGAGCCTGTGAGTTGATCCTGTTGCTGTTGGGAATTTATATTTGAAATATTATATGCCCAGGTGGTGACCTGATCGAGACGTACCTTACGAACCGTCCCGGCCGTTCCAGTCGCGGGGAGATCACCCTCCCTCCCGAAATATATCCTCGATACCCCCCGGAGAGCCCAGAGCCCGGAGCCGGGACGGAAGATCCCGGTAATACTTCCGGCGCCGGTATAGTTCCCCGGGACCGCCCAGTCGGAACCGCTCCCGAAGTAGAACCGGCTTAAACCCCGGATTGACCAGAGACTGGTGGAGGGCCGATAGAGAGCAATTTCAGTAGTTCCATTTCCGGAATAGTCGGATCCGGCCGGGATATCTCCGGCAGCGCCGAAATAGGTCCGGGTCATTTCCCTCACGGCCCAGAGTCCGGTGGATGGCCGGAAGACGGCGGTATCGTCTGAGCCATCTCCATCGTAGTCACCGGCCACGGGGAGATCGGAAGATCCTCCGAAGTAAGATCGAGTCAACCCCCGGATCGCCCAGAGTCCGGAAGTGGCACGGAAGACGGATATATCCGCAGTGCCGTCGCCATCATAGTCCCCGGGGACAGCGGTATCGGAAGAACCTCCGAAGTAGACCCGGGTCACTCCCTGAATCGCCCAGAGTCCGGAAGAGGAGCGGTAGATGCCGGGGATGGTTGTCCCGTCGCCGGTATAGTCTCCGGGTACAGGGATATCGGAAGAACCGCCGAAATAGGTCCGGGTGACGGACCGGATCGCCCAGAGGCCGGAGGAAGGCCGGAAGATAGCGATATCGGTCAATCCATCGCCGTTGTAGTCCCCGGATGGAGCGATAATCCGGTCCTGCCCGGAGGCGGAGACGGCGAAGAAGATAACGCCTATTGATAATAAGAAAAAGATGTTTCTATTCATTTGTTTGATCTATAACATACACTGGTTTTAAGTATATGTAAATAAAATTAGCGTCTTCGCCGCAAATTTTATGTTTTGAACACTGACTATATGTTTTTTTATTATAGCAATACCGCCAAAACCACTAATAATTGGATTTGCATCTTTAGTAAGTATAGTTTGGATAGTAAAAAATGAAGACGAAAGAAAAAGAAATAGATCCATTAATTAAAACGATTTTAGCTGTTTCCCGGGGAGAGCTTCCGGAGACGCCGGTTTCCTTTCCCGGGCTGGGTGGAGAATTAAATTCCGCTCTTAACGCGATGGTGGAGTATCTCAGGAGCGAAAGGGAAGAGTTTAGAGAACTGGAGGAGCAGTCCCTGGATTCGTATTGCCTGAACTATGCCTGTCGGCTGATATCTTCCGCGCTGGACCTGGCTGAGATCGATCGGATCAGCCTGGAGGCATTTGTTGATATCGGTAACGCCGATAGAGGTTCATTGATGCTGAAGGATATTCGGACCGGCGCCTGGAAGGTGGCATTGATCCGGGATGGAGATCGGTTCATTCAGGATGATTCCAAGGTGATAAATAAAGGGGGGATTCCGGCGCTGGTAGCCGAAGACGGCAAGCTCAAAATATTTAATGATCTCAAGTCGAAAGAGTACGTTGCCCTCTATCGACCGGTTGGAGACGAATTGAAGAGAGGGGCGACTGCTTATCTCTGTCTGCCCTTGAAGGAGAAACAGTACACTATCGGGGTGGTTAACCTCTATAAAGATGGTGGGGAGGCGGTATTTTCTCAGTCTGAAGTCAACGCTCTGGCTATCCTGGCATCATACGTCTCCTCCAGTATCTGCACTGCCCATTTCTATGAACTGGCGATATACGATAGTTTGACCAGGCTGCATATGCGGAGTTATTTTGAAGTCCGGCTTGACGAGGAGGTTCTGAGGATCAGGAATCGGGGAGGAGAACTATCATTGATTATGTTTGATCTGGATAATTTCAAAAAGATAAATGATACATACGGACACCCGGCCGGTGATCGGGTATTGAAGCATGTGGCCAGGATCATCATGGATGAGCTGAGAAAAGGGATCGATCTTCCGGCCCGGTATGGAGGGGAAGAGTTCATTGTTATGCTCCCGGGTACCCCTCTTGAGGCCGCCCTGAAAGTCGCCCAAAGGATCAATCGGATGGTTGCCCGCCGGCCATTTCGGCTCGATAGTGAGACCATCCTCATCACCGTTAGTGCCGGGGTCTCAAGTTTTCGCCAGGCACCCCGGATGACACCCGGGAAGCTGATCCTCCGCGCTGATTCCGCGCTATATCAGGCCAAGAATAAAGGGAGGAACCGGGTTTGTTGAAGATTTAATACACAGATTTACACAGATAGGAACACAGATACACACAGATCGCCTTAGCACACAGATCGGCCGGGGACAGAGTGGAGGAAGCTCGAAGAGCGACGGCTGGTTTGCGGCTAATTAAGGGGCTGAGGTGGGGGAGTTTGCGGGTGTCTTACTCATATTAATTAGCTTAAACATAACTCTCAATCTAAAGAAGTATTTAGGTGAAGAATATTATTGTATAATAACAGGATATAGTATCCTGTAGCAGGAATAATTAGAAAACTTAATATTTTATTTTCCGGAGGAAAATAAAATAAATAGAATGAACTTAAACCGGGTTACAGCGTATTAATATAATGGCGTCAACAGACGAGCAATTGATTGAGTTATGCAAAGAGGAGGATCTCTCAGCGCTGGAAGAACTTCTGGAAAGATACCGGAATCCCCTGATGGGATTTATCTATTCCGTGATCAGGGATTATCACCAGGCCCAGGATATTTTTCAGGAGATATTTCTCCGGGTCTATAGAGAGGCCCGCCGGTTTCGGACCGGAGCAGTTTTCAAGACCTGGCTTTATACTATCGCCATGAACTGTTGCCGCGACGCCATCCGGAAGAGGAAACGAAGGCCCACCATCTCTCTGGAGACGGAATGGGCCGGGTCGGATGGTGAACCAGGCCAGAGAATTATGGATAAATTCGCTTCCGCTGATCCCGGACCAAGGGAGGAGGCTGGAGGCCGGGAGTTGGAGGAGATCCTCCAGCGGGAATTATCGGGACTATCCGATGAACATCGGAAGGTCGTGATCTTAAACCGCTTGAATGGGTTTAAGTATCATGAGATTGCCGAAATACTTGATATCCCATCCGGCACGGTTCGGTCCCGGCTCCATTACGCGCTGGAAGAGTTGCGGAAGAGAATGATTGGGAAACAAGTAAGCAGTGAGCGGTAAGCGGTCGGCCGGGACACTTTTACCGCTTACTATCTGCTCAGTTCAAGACAAATAGTGCTGCTTAATAATAATGAAAAATTGTCAGGAAATACAGGGTTATCTGCTTGATCGAGTGCTGGGGGAGATTCTCCCCCCGGCGATCGAAGGTGAACTTCGGGAGCATCTCTCCCTCTGTTCGATCTGCCGGAGGCAGTTTGAGGAATCTGAGGCCGCCTGGCGGTCTCTGGATGGCCTGAAAGATATCCGGTTTCCGGAGAGTATCTCCCGGAATGTCCTCCGGGAAGCGGCGAAAAATCCTCGGGGCATCCGGTTTTGGGGTCAGCCTTCTCCACGTTGGCGCGTTTCGGTGCTGGCCGCGGCGGCGTCCCTGATCCTCGCGGTTGGTATCTATATTGCTTTCCGTGGTGATTCATCTGTTGATCAGGGCAACCAACCGTCAAGCATCTTATCCGCCAGTACTTTTGTTCCCGGTGAAGTATCTCTGCCCGATCTGAAAGTGACGATGGATAGTTACCTTAATGAGACCGGTAATATCCTTTACGGAATTCAGGATGGGTCATATAGTAGCTGGGGTTCTATCTTGTCAGAGATAATCTCCCGGGATATTCAGGGCCGCTCGAATTTTCTGCTTGAGAGTGCGGATCTGTCTCCTGCCGCCCGTCCAATTATTGGTGTTATTCATGACGCCTTCCAGCAGATACTCCGGAGCGGCCACGGCCATGAGAAGGATGAGGTTCGCCTCCCGCCCGGGATAAACCCCGAGGCCCTGCTGGCGGAGATTGAGAAGGCCCGGTGTGAAGTGATTGTAGATTCAAAATTTAAATGAATAGCCACAAAGGCACAAAGACACTAAGAAAAGATAAGAAAATTAGGAAAACGTAGTTATCTCATAATTCATTGTTTTTCTTAGTGTCTTTGTGTCTTAGTGGCAAAAATTTGCGGACCTAAGTTCTATGCTTTCGAGAAGACAAATAACAATGATCAACCTGCTCCTGGCGGTTCTTCTGGTGGCCGGGGGAGGTTATCTCGGGTGGTCTTACTATCACGGGCCGCCGACTGAGGAGAAGTTTATCCCATCCGGCCGGTCTCCCGGATCGGTGGCGGCAATAACACCGCCCGGTAAGGAATATTATGAGATAATTGTCAGCCGGGATCTCTGGCGGGAGAAGTTTGCCGCTCCGGAAGAAGCCCCGCCTCCAACCCCGCCTCCGGCAACGGAGCCGCCGCCGAGATTAAAACTTTTAGGAACTTCGATCAGGAAAGATACCTCCCGGAGTTCGGCTTTCATTGAGGAAGTCTCTAACCGGAAGCAGAATTTATATAAAGTCAATGATGTGGTAGCGGGAGCTACGGTGATCGAGATCCACCGTAATGAGGTTGTTCTTAATCATAAAGGGAACATATTTACTATCTCCTCATTCAAAGACAGCATCAAGGTCGATAAGAGTAAGATACCGATCAAGCGAATTATACGTCCTCTGGGTAAGAATAAATGGCTGATCAGCAGGAAAGGCCTCTGGAAGCTGATCTCTAATAATAAATGGCTGGTGAGCAAGAAAGGGCTCTGGCAGTACATTGGTGTTGAGAAGATTAAGGTAATAGTTAAAGATGTTGTTCCGGCGGTCATGAAATCTCTGATTGGTGTCGGCTGCCGGCCCTATTACCCTCCGGGGAAGCCGCGCCGGGGTGATTCCGATGGCTACGAGATTCTGGTCTTGCCTCCCCGTCATCTGGCTACTCATCTCGGAATCAAGAAAGGCGATATTATCCTCACGGTCAATGAGGAAAAAATTACCGGCAAAAAGAGGGCTCTGGAGCTGCTTCAGAAAGTACAGGGCGAAAATAATGTAATTGTCGAGATTCGCCGGGAAGGTGAAACTCTTCAGCTTGAGTATCTCATTCAACTGCAACTTCTGGAGTTAAAGTAGTGCCGTGGGCACTACTTTAACCGTTAAAGAAAAATAACGTTGAAAAGAAAGGACGTTAAAGATCGTTGAAGGCAGGCTAGAGCTTACTCGAAAAGGATTTTGAGTAAGCTCAGGCTCGTCCGACCAATCCGAATCAGAAGAATTGATGGAGCAAATAATCTTATGAGAGATAACAGGAAATGGCTGATAGCGATCGGCCTGGGAATCCTATTCGGGGTGCTTATATTGCCTGGAATCGGAGGCTCCCAGGATATGAATATTGAATATGATGAGGAGGAGGGGATGGTCAGCATGGACTTTGAGAATGTTGATATCCGGGTGGTGATTAAGTATATCAGCGATCTTACCGGAAAGAACTTTATTATCGATCAGAATGTTCGCGGCCCGGTTACGGTTATATCCCCGACCAAGATACCCCTTGATGAGGTCTATCGGGTCTTTGAATCAATTCTGGAGGTCCGCGGGTTTGTCACCGTCCCATCCGGCAAGGTGATTAAGATTTCTTCCAAAAAGGACGCCAGTAAGCGGAATATTGCTATGTCGGTGGGGAGTTCATTGGAGCAGATTGTTCCGGAAGACACGATTGTTACCCAGCTTATCCCGCTCCAGTACGCCGATGTCCAGAAGATCCGGACGTCCCTCGGCCAGCTCTTTTCCAAGGATTCCAGCGTTATCGCTTATCCGGTAACCAATACCCTTATCGTTACCGATATATCCTCCAACATCCATCGTCTGGTCCGGATAATCAAGGAACTTGATATACCCGGATATGAGACCAAGATCACGGTTGTTCCGATCAGGTATGCCGCGGCCGATACCATGGCGGGAGAATTATCTCAGGTGATTGAGGAGGCCGGGAAGGTCCCGGGTGCCCCTCCCACGCCTCGCCGCCGGCAGAAGGCTGGTCAGATTACATCAAGCGAGAAGAACCTGAAGATCATCCCCGATGAGCGTACTAACTCTCTGATCATCCTGGCCAATGACCTGGATACCAAGCAGGTCCTGGACTTGATCAAGCGGCTGGATGTGGAGACCGAACGGACCAATATCCATGTATATTTCTTGAAGAACACCAATGCCGAGGATATGGCCAAGGTCTTAAACAGCATCGTCTCCAAACGTAAGCCCAAGGGCGGCGAGGAGCCGACCTTGATCAGTGAGGATAAAGGCACCAATGCTCTGATCATTGATGCTACCCAGGAATCCTATGCCGACCTGGTTAAGATTATCCAGAAACTGGATGTCGTCCGCGACCAGGTCCTGGTCGAGGTCCTGATCGCCGAGATATCTTTTGATAAGACCTTTGAGCTGGGGGTGGAGTGGATCGATATGGATCAGAACGGTGTTGGTTTTCCCGATGTCGCGAATATGGGAGCCGGCCGGAGTAATGCCGAGGGATTCGCCCAGTCGGACTTCGGCCAGGGGCTGGCCAGTTGGGCCGCCGGTGGGGTGGCGGGGACCATAGGCTCTTCGCCCGGGAAAAATGGTCTCTCCTTAGGATTTATTCAGAAGATGGCCGGGACCGGGACCAGCCTCCCCGATTTCGCGGTGATGCTCCACGCGCTGCAGACCAATAGCGATGTCAATATCCTGGCCACTCCGCAGATTCTGACCATGGATAACGAGGAGGCGAAAATCAAGGTGGTCCGGAACATCCCCTATGTGAGCAAGATCCAGATTGGGAATGACAACAGTAACGATTATCAGGATATCGAATATAAAGATGTTGGGATTGAACTGACGATCACCCCTCATATCAGTAAAAATAAGATGGTCCGGTTGGAGATACATCAGAAGATATCCAGCCTGACCAGTGGTGAAGTGAGTGGTGGAGTTACTCTTACCCCCGAGACCTTCGACCGGGAGACGGAGACCTCGGTGATAGTGAAGGATGACCATACCATCGTGATCGGGGGACTGATCAGGGATGACTGGTTCGATGCTGAGCACAAGATACCTATTCTAGGTGATATCCCGTTGATCGGCCTCCTTTTTCGGACCAACTCTACCCGGAAGGTTAAGAACAACCTTTTGATCTTTATCACGCCCCGGGTGGTTCGGACCACCCAGCAGATCGCCGATCTGACCAATCTTAAACGCCACCAGACCCCGGAGATAGATTCCCGGATGAAGGGTCGGGAAAAAGAAATGGCAGAAAGAGAGGCTGAGATCAGGAAGAAGGATGCTAAGGCGTATAAGGACCTGAAGGCAACTTACGCGGATCAGCTGCGGTCGATGAAGGAATATGAAGACGCGAATCAGCCGTCGCCCCCGGTATCGTCATCCGGCGAACGGGTTATAGGTGATGATAGCGCGGGGAATCTCAAGAGTTCCTCTGGAGGTCATCCCTCCTCGCGATCGTTCCTTGATAGTTTGCCCAAGGTTTCTTTCGGGTTGAAGGAGGAGGAAGAAGAGGGGGGGACTGGAAGGTTTTATAAATAGAAGCAGGATATCAGGAGATCAGGGTATCAGGGTATTAGGAGATCAGAGGATCAGGATATCAGGTCGCCGAGTACCGGCAACTGGTAAAATCCAAACATTTGCTTGCATCCCGATTATTTCGGGGCAACATTCAACCAGCCTTCGCTAAAGCTACGGCGGGCAGGCTGCTCAACTCTCAATGTTCAACGACCGTAACTGAATATCCAATATTCAACAAGGAATATCCAATGAGAAAGGAAAAGGATAGCGACTCCCACCTTGGATATTGGATATTCCTTGTTGGTTGTTGGATATTCAAAAAGGGGGGAGAAGAAGAAGTAGTAGTTTCAACTAGAAAAAGTGACAACTTTAAATCAGGACGTGACAGCCTGTCTTTACCTCGCAAAGGCGACAACTTTAGGCACTTAAGCGCACTTTAGGCACTTTAAACTTTATTCTACATGACATCGAACCAGACAATAGAATCAATCCTCCTCTCCGATGGCGTGGTGGATCAGACTGCCATCGATAAGGCTCTCACCCGGCAGGAAGGGCCGGACCGGGGGAAGCAGATCGGGGAGATTCTGTTGGGGATGGGGTCGATCAATCAGGAGCAGTACCGTCGGGCATTAAGCCGGCAGCTCAATCTTCCTTATATTGAATCTCTCTCAGAGGATATGATTGATAAGGAGATAATCTCCCGGGTTCCGCTTAACTTTCTCCTGGCCCACCAGTTGATTCCTCTGAAGGAAGATCAGGGAACAGTTACCGTGGCGATGGCTAATCCGCTGGAAGTTCAACCCCTGGACGATCTCAGACTTCTGCTGGAGAAAGAGGTTAATCCCATTGTCTGCCCGCCGGATGAGATTGTTCGGCTTGCCAACAAATCATATGGCCACGCCGAAGGCGCCGCTGAGGCGATGCTGGAAGGGATGGAGGACGAGGACGCGACAGAGCTGGTTACCCTGACCGAGCACGCGGAAGATCTCCTGGATATCGCGAGCAAGGCGCCGGTAATCAAGCTGGTTAACCTGATTCTCTTTGAAGCGGTTAAGGTCCGGGCCAGTGATATCCATATCGAGCCATTTGAGAAAGAACTTAGAGTGCGATATCGGATTGACGGGGTTCTTTATGAAGCTCTCATGCCTCCCAAGCAGTATCAGTCCGCGATCACCTCCCGGATTAAGATTATGGCCAACCTGAACATCGCCGAGAAACGTCTCCCCCAGGATGGACGGATCAAGATCAAGATTACCGACCGGGAGATCGATCTCCGGGTCTCCCTGATCCCGATCTCGTTCGGGGAACGGATTGTACTGCGTCTCCTGGATAGATCCTCCCAGTTCTATAGTCTCCACGACCTGGGGATGGGTGATGATCGGCTGAAGATATTTGCCCGGCTGATCAAGCGTACCCACGGTATTATCCTGGTGACGGGACCGACCGGTTCCGGGAAGACCACCACCCTCTACGCGGCTCTCAGTTCGGTGAATTCGCTGGAGCAGAATATCATTACCGTTGAGGATCCGGTGGAGTACCAGATGTCCGGGATCGGGCAGATTCAGGTCAATCCCAAGATAGGGCTTACCTTTGCCAACGGTCTCCGTTCAATCCTTCGTCAGGACCCGGATGTGGTTCTGATCGGGGAGATGCGGGACCACGAGACCGCGGAGATAGCGATCCAGGCCAGTCTCACCGGCCACCTGGTATTCTCCACCCTCCACACCAATGACGCCGCCGGGGCGATCACCCGCCTTCTGGATATGGGGGTGGAGCCGTATCTGGTATCGTCATCGGTGGTAGGCATTATGGCCCAGCGGTTGGTGCGGATGATCTGTCCTCATTGCCGGGAAAGCTATCAGCCCCAGATTGAGGCCCTCCGGGATATTGGTCTTACTCCAGATGATATCAAGGATGGGGAGCTATACCGGGGTGTCGGGTGTGATAAATGCTATCAATCAGGATATATGGGACGCCGAGGAATATTTGAGATCCTCCTGGTGGATGAAGATATCCGCAGTATGGTTCTGGCCCGAACCAATACCGGAGAGATCAAGAAAGTCGCGCTGCAAAAAGGTATGCTGACACTACGGATGTCCGGTGCCCGAAAAGTAGCTGAAGGAATAACCACCATTGATGAAGTCATCCGGGTCACTCAGGCGGATGAGGTTGAGGTAGCAAGTGCCTAACTTAGCCCTGAAGTGTATTTTTTTAATTTAGTCAAGAAATGATTAGAATAGTTAAATTTTTGTAGATCAATCTGCTATTTTGCACCACCCAAATAGCATTGACCTAAAATAAATCTAATTTTTACAAAGTAAAAATTATGCCGGTATTCGATTACAAAGCATTAACAGCTTCCGGTGAGCAGGTTACCGGGATTATTGACGCCGATAGCCTGGCTGCCGCCCGGTCCAAGCTGCGCCAGAAGGGGGTCTTTCCGACCGATGTGACGGAGTCGGATGAGAAGGTTGATCTGCGGAGCGATCAGGCTATCTCGCGGATCTTCCACCGGATTAAACCCATGGACGTGGCGGTCTTCACCCGCCAGATGGCTACTCTGCTCGGTTCCGGTCTCCAGCTGGTCCAGGGGCTGAACGCGTTGATCGATCAACTGGAGAAAAGTCCGTTGAAACGAGTGATCATCGGGGTTCGGGATGATGTTAACGCGGGGAAAAGTTACGCCGACGCGCTGCGCCGCTTCCCCCGGGTCTTCCCGCCGCTATATATCAATATGATTCAGGCCGGCGAAGCCGCCGGCGCGCTTGACCTGGTACTGGAGCGGTTGGCGGATCTCACCGAGAAGAATGTCAAGATGCGTAATCATATACGATCCGTCATGGTATATCCGGCTCTGGTCGCCTGCATCGGGGTGGTGATGGTTGTCTTTCTTCTGGTTAAGGTTGTTCCCACCATCACCGATATCTTCTCCGAGACCAAACAGGCTCTGCCGCTGCCCACGGTAATTCTTCTTAATGTCAGTGACTTCCTCCGGAGTTACTGGTGGGTGATTATCTTCATTACCGCCGGCATTTATTTTCTTTTTACCGCCTGGAAGAAGGGTAAGAAGGGAAGGCTTATCCTCGACCGGATAAAACTACGCCTGCCTCTGGTTGGACCGTTGATCCGGAAGATCTCGGTAGTTCGATTCAGCCGGACCCTCTCCACATTGCTGTCGAGCGGCGCGCCATTGTTAGGATCCATGGAGATCGTCAAAAGTATTGTTAATAATACTTCTATCGCCAATTCGATCGAGGAGGCGATAGAAGCTATCCGGGCAGGCCAATCCGTCGCCGGTCCCTTCCGGAAAAGCCGGGTCTTCCCCCCGATTGTGGTTCACATGATCTCGATTGGTGAAACCAGCGGCGCCCTGGAACCGATGCTGGATAAGATCGCCCAGTCCTATGAGGACGAGGTGGAGGCAAGTGTCTCCGCGATGACATCGCTTCTGGAGCCGATCATGATAGTTATTATGGGGGTAGTGGTCGGCTATATCGTCCTCTCAATCCTGCTGCCGATCTTCCAGATGAGTGACGCGATTGCGTAGAAATATTAAAGAACGTTGAAAAATAAGGACGTTGAAAAGAAAGAACGTTGAAGATAACAAACGTTAAAGATCGTTAAACCGCCGATTGTCCGACCTGTCCGACTTGTCTGACACGTCCGACCATATTGGAAAAAAGAACCGTCAAAGTGGGGTATTATCTTATGAGAAAGAACAGAAAATCAATCACCCGGTCGACCGGGTTCACACTGGTAGAGCTGATGGTAGTGATTGCGATTATCGGGATTCTGGCAACGGTTATCCTGCCTAAACTACTGAAGAATATCGGGAAAGGCCAGCACGCCGCCGCTCAGCTTCAGATCAGAAGTTTCGAGGGCGCTCTGGATATGTATTACGCGGATAACTATAAATATCCCGACGCATTGTCCGGGTTGGTTCCGGATTATATTAAGAAGGTTCCCAACGACCCCTGGAAGAATCCCTATTTTTACAGCTCGACCAGCCAGCACGGTCAGGATGTAGACCTGGCATCTTACGGGAAGGACGGGGCACCGGGTGGAACAGGAGAGAACGCTGATATTACAAATTGGGAGTCCGGGGAGGAAGAATAAGGAACGTTGAAGATCGATGAAGATCGTTGAAGGCCGAAACGGCCCCTGCCGCCTCGCGCGGCAGGTGAGAAAGTTCAATGGCTAATCAAGGTTCCAGCAAGCGAAACGGCCCCTGCCGCCTCGCGCGGCAGGTGAGAAAGTTCAATGGCTAATAGAGCATTGATCTTCTCAAAATCACAGAAAATCAAAACATAATCCATTGAGAAAAAAGGACGTTAAAAATTCCGGGTTTACATTAATTGAATTATCAGTGGTTATAATTCTGATCGGGATTGTATTTGTAGTTGTTATGCCTCGATTGACCGGGCTCTTTTCGGGGAGGAAACTTCTGGGATTCAGCCGGGAGTTAGCGGGGGCACTCGATTATACCCGTTCCCGGGCGGTGGTTGATGGCCGGGTATATAACTTTCATATCGACCTCGATAAGCAGGAGTACTGGTATATCGCTAAAGAAGATGACGACAAGAGCAGCAGCTATTATAGCTACCGGGAAGATGAAGAAGAGAAGAAGCCGAGAAAACGAAAAATCCCGGAAGGGATGACCATATCGCGTCTGAAACTTAAAACCCGTGCCGTAGATAGATATAAACCGGTGATCCGTTTTTACCCTAGGGGAAATTCAAATGGCGCTGAGATATACCTGGAGACGGAACAGGGGGATAAGGTGGTGATTAAGGTTAAGCCATATACGGGGAAGTCGGCGGTTGAGGTAGTTGAATAAATAAAACCATGAACATCGAACATAGAAGCGGGATATCAGGTGATCAGGTTATCAGGTGTCCGAGCACCAGCAACTGTCAACCGTCAACTGTCAACTGTCAACCGTCTTCCGGCTTCACTCTCCTGGAGGTGATGGTGGCGGTGGCTATGCTCGGGGTGTTTCTGGTGCCGCTCTTGATCACGCACGGAGATACTATAAAGAATATCAGAAAGGCGCGGGAGATAACCAGGGCCGGCCTCCTGGCGCAGAACCGTGTTGGTACACTGGAGACGATGGGCTTTGAGGGATTGGAGATGGCTCTGGAAGATGAGGACATAAAGAAATATCCTTATCTGAATATGAGCGATGAGGTGGAATATGCTGAAGAGGGTGCTATGGCGCAGGTCGTTGTTGATGTCTCTCCCCGGGGAGCTAAATCGGGAAAGAAGAAGGATGAGGAAAAGCGTATTGGCGTTGATCTCGAGACATACATAGTGAATCTATATTTTGAAAAAGAGGAAGAGGAGATTGTTGAGGAATAAGGGAAATGCAATCACATAGGGAGGAAAAGAACGATGGCTTCACCATCATCGAAATTCTAATTGCCGTCGCGATGGCGGCGATGATTCTCTCGGCGGTATATGGGGCGTATCATATGATAGTCAAGACTACCATGAACTACAGTAAGGTCTCCGATGTCTATCAGACCGCCCGGATTACTCTGGATTCACTGGCCAAGGAGATCGGCGGCGCTTATCAGCCGCTCTTTGGAGAAGAGGGCAAGATGTTTGTTGGTGTTGATGAATGGTACGGCGGCATGGAGAACGACTCTCTGAGTATGGTGACTACAACTTCCATTAAGGGCGGAGAGGAATGGATCGGCTATGATTCCTATGAGGTTAAATATTATCTGGGACGGGGGACCAAAGATGGATTCCTCTTTATGGAGACTTCGCCCTATTTTGATCTGGAAGAGCCGTTCGGGAAGAGAGAAGAAGTAATCCTGGCGGAGAATATACGTTCGCTGGATTTTAAATATTTCAATGGCATTGATTGGGTAGATACCTGGGGAGGAGAGGAAGCCACCGCGAACGCTGCTGAATCGGATGAGGATATGCCGATCATCCCCTATGGAGTAAAGATTACAATCTCTATTGGAGTGGAAGGAGAGAAAAAACCAAAGAGATTCAGTGTGGTGACCTCGCTCCCGATGACGCCGAGGCCGGAGGAAGAGGAAGAGGTTGAGGAATGACGTTGAAAAATACTGGTCTCAGTTATTTTGTGTGAGTAAATATTGGTGATAGTAACATTATTTAGAATGACGAAATCCGAATGAGGAATGACGAATGAATGTCCAAATCCCAATGTTCAAAGGGATCTGCTTCGCGTTCAAGTGCTTACAGTCGGCTTGCGTTTGGCTTAGGTCTTCCGAGGTTCATCCGTCTTCACTCTTGTCCGCTCTATCGCTATGGCGCACAAGCCCGATAGCTCCAAAGTTGCTTCCCGCCGCCGCAGTTGCGATGCTATGGCGAAGGCGCTTCGACATTCTGGCTTCGTAATTCTTTCGACATTCGACATTCGGGTGTCGTCATTTATAGGCTTCGTTATAGTATGATTGATAAGCAAATAATATCCAGGACGGTAGATAAAAGATGTTCTGACTCTGGGGTGGTCCTCATCACGGTAGTCCTGGTGATTGTTCTGCTGGCGGTCCTGGTAATGCAGTTTATCTATCTAAGTTCCCTGGATAGGAAGATGGCCGCGGGGGCACGGGATAGTGTGGAAGCTTACTATCTGGCCCGGGCCGGGATCAATCAGGCGATCTTCCTGCTGGAAGAGGACAAGCTTGCCGATATGGATACCGGTGAAAGCGGATCCGCGGACCCCGCCGCTGGTCAGACAAAATCGGTAGGGGAAGATGATGGAGATCAAGGGGTCGATAGCCTGGATGAAGAATGGGCTATGCCCGGTTCATCGGCAAAATTAGGCACGGGAGAGTATGTCTTTAAGATTGTTGACGAGGATCGAAAGTTTAACCTGAATCTTCTTCTGGAGGACGCGGTAAAAGATATCGCTGACGCCCGGACGAAGCTATCCGGGGGTGAACCGGCAGCTGATAAGAAAGAAGAAAAAATCAGTGATGAAGATAGAGATGATCCGCTGAAGAAGATAGCGCGAGAGAAGAAGAGACTGGAGGAGGAGAAGAAGAAGGATGAAGAGAAGGAGAAGGAAAATAAAGACAATGAGAATACCGATAAAGACGATGATAAGATAGAGGTTGACGATGAGTCGCCCGAGTATCTCTCCGCGAGGATTCTGCTGGAGAAGATCAGGGAACTGGCCGATGAATCGGATGGTATTGATCCCTTCGCTATATCGCTATTTGATACACCGAAAGGAACGCTGGACGCGATAGTAGATTGGATTGAAGATAAGCCGAGCGGGAGTACCGATGGAATTGAGCGGAAGGGGCCCATTGAGACAATGGGGGAACTGGCGTTGATCAAGGATATGACTGAGACCATGCTGGAGGGGTGGCCGCTTCGGGAGGAGATTGAGGTTGAGGAGAAGGATGATGGACTTGAACTCATCGATCCCTGGGCCAATAAACCGTTTCTTGGATTACGGGGATATATGACTGTCTATGGTGACGGCAAGGTCAATATCAATACTGCTTCTAAAGAAGTTCTGGAAGTAATGCTGCAGGATGAGAATGATGACCAGATGACCCTGGCCGATGATATCATCGCTGCCCGTGAGGAGCTTCCCTTTGAGTCGGTGGAAGATATCAACGACGATGAGTACTTAAGCAACAAGATCAAGGATAAATTTTTAGAACGTTTCAAAGTCAGCAGTGAATATTTTAATATCCTCTCCGAGGGGAAAGTGGGGAAGACCACCGCCCGGGTCCGAGCGATAGTCCAGCGCCAGGAGAACCGAATTGTGATCTGCTACTGGCGGTTTGAGGGCAGGTAACAGGACTATTAAAGGCAAAAGAAATATAGACAGGACTATTGCAGACAGGACTATTAAAAACAAAAGAAATATGGGTAGGACTATTGAAGAAAAAGAATTAACGGCCCCGAATAAAATTCAGGGAGGATCTGAACGATAAATACAAAATATTATTGAATTAATTATTTTTCAAAAAAGATTTTCGAGGCGAAGTTAATGGTCCTGCCTGCAATGGTCCTGTCATAAAAGGGGGCGAGGCGGGGGATAATAGTATTGTCAAAAGATTAGAAGCGAAGTTGTAATATGAAGATATTAGATAAATTTAAAAACGGTTCCACCGCGGTTCCGAGTTGCCGGGCGATTGATATCGGGACGACCGGTATCCGGATAGCGGCTTTGAAGAAGAACGGCAAGAAGCCGCGGTTAACCGACCTGAGAGAGTGCCGTATCCCCCGGGAGAAAGCGGGGGTTGTTTCTCCTGAAGTGGTGCTGGAGAGCTTGCGATCGTTGACCCGTGGTATGCGTATGAAGGAAGAGGTGCTGGTCTCCTCACTTCCTATCCACCGGGTATTTGTCCGGAGCCTGGAACTCCCCTTCACTAAAGACTCCCAGATCCGGCAGGTTATAGCTTCGGAGGCCGAACTGCATGTTCCCTTCCCTCTCGATCAGATTATTATTGATTATTGGCCGGTTGAGGAACTGGAGGGGGGGAAGACCCGGGTGATAATGATGGCAGCCAAGAAGACGGTCCTGGAAGGTCATCTCAGTCTGCTGGCCGAGGCCGGTATCGATCCGTCAAAAATTAGTGTTGATCTGCTGGGCAGTTGCCGGGCTTATACCTCATTGCCGAATCTTCCCGGAGGGGAGGCAACTATGCTGCTGGATATCGGGGCGGTCCATACCGGAGCGGCTTTTCTACTGGGTGGTACGGTGGTCTACCTGAGGAGTTTCTCCTGGGGGGGTGATACGGTCACCAGGGCGATAATGGATGAGGAGGGCTGCGGATTTATCGAGGCCGAGGCGTTGAAGATATCATCCGCGGGATCGGGCGGCCCGATAGGGGAGGTAATATCGGGTGCCATCCTCCGGCTGGAGACCGAGCTATTGAGAACAATCAATACTGCCGCTTCTTCATTGGGAGGGGTCCCCCTGAAAAATATTATCCTGACCGGCGGCACTTCCCTCCAGCATGGGTTGAAAGATGATATTTCCCGGAAGTTGAATCTTGAACTTCTGAATCTTGAACCTTTTTCCGGGGTAAATACGAAGAAATCTCCCGAGGACCCCGCGATTGCCGGGACAGTTCTGGGTCTGGATGTGAGCGAGATAGTACCGGAGAAAGTTCGGATTGATTTTCGCAGAGGCGAGTTCGCGTTTGGAGGAACCTGGAAGAAGATTAGGCGCCGGGTATTTACCACCATAGGCCTGGCGGTGGTATTGATGGCGGTTCTGGCAATGGGTCTCTTCTGGCGGATTGAGATGGAAGAGAAGACTTCGGAAGATCTGGCCCGGAAGATCAGATTGATCGTGCGGAGAACCTTCCCGAATCAGCCGGTGCCGGTTCCGGGCACCGAACTGAAGGCTATGAAGGACGGTGTGGAGCAGGCTCGCAATGAGCTTAAATATTACCAGGACATGATCTCGGTCTCCAGTCTCGATATTCTTCGGGAGATCAGCGCGGTGATTCCGGAAGATATCAAGGTGCAGGTGGTGGTTCTGGATATAGATGAAAAGCGGGTGATCTTTCGGGGGAGGACCAACAAATACCGCCCGGCTGATCTCATCAAAAACGCGTTGGCTAAATCGGATTATTTTATCGGTGATCAGATCAAAGAAACCCGTGACACAAAAACCCTGAAGAAGGGAGGAAAGCTGGTTACGGTAGAGTTTGAGTACAAGATTCCTCTTAGTAAGAATGCTGATCACTCAAAACAGGAAGAATGAATATAGTTATTGCATCTACCCTCGTTCCCACGCTCTGCGTGGGAATGCACCGAGTTGGCTCCGTCACGATGCGGAGCATCGTGACGAGGGGTTGGGTGGACTTCCAAAGTGTTAAAGTGTTACACTCGATGAAATACTAAATCAGTCAAATAGGTGCTAATCTTATTATCTTTTCGGTAAGTTAGCGCCGCGGGCGATAACTTAAAATGAAATTTAAGAGACAAGAAAAACGGACCTTAATTATCGGGGGGGTCGTGGTCCTGGTTATCGCTCTCCTCTGGTTCTTCTATCTCTCGGATGACTCGCTATATAACCGATGGTCGAATCTGCGGAGCAAAGTGATTTCACAGGAGGATATCCTCTCCAGGATGGTCCGTCTCCGGGCCCGGTATGCCCGCCTCCAGCAGGAGACCAGGATGGTTACCAACCGGATGGCGGCGTCGGGAGCCAGTACTTCTTTAAAGGGTTTTCTGGAGAAGTTGATCAAGGAGCAGGCTCCGACCGTCGATGTCAGGCGGATGAAGTCCCGCGAAAAAAATATCCAGGATCTTTATCGCCAGACATTCCTGACGGTCCATCTGGAAAAGGTTACCATCCCGGAGCTGCTGAATATTATGGCCGCGATGGAATCATCGCCGGAAGGTATGAAGGTACAGAGGCTTGAGATAAAGTTGAGTCGTAAGGTGGCGGACAAACTGGATGTTGATTTCACGGTAGTTTCGGCCCGAGCGATATAGCAGTACACAAATTTACACAGATCGGAACACAGATGCACACAGATCGCTTGGGGCCGGCGCACGGAGTTAAAAGAACGTTAAAGATCGTTGAAGATCGCTGGCTGGAGGCACTGAACAGTCCGACCAGTCCGACTTGTCCGACAGCACTAAACCAGGCCAGGAAAAACGGCCCCTGCCGCCTCGCGCGGCAGGTGAGCAAGTTCAATGGCTAGCAGGACTTCTTATACCAGAAGCGGTTAAACTATAATAAATCAGGAGAAGACAATGAAATGGATTCAAAAAACCAGCCGATGGCTGCTCGGGATAATAGGGATATTTCTCTTTGCCCTGCCGGCCTTCTGCGAAGATGGAACGGACCCCGGATCTGTTCCTCCGGCTGATATCTCCTCATCCTTCTCCTCCTCCGGATTTAAGGTTGGAATCGTTGCCCCTCCGATCGATGAATCTATTCCGGAAGCTAATGACGATCCTTCCCCTGAACCTGAATTAGAACCTGATCCGATTGCCCCCGTGCCAACTCCGTTGTCTTCGTGGTTGTTGCCGTACAGCACGGATTATTGGCTCTACCCGACCCCGACACCGGTAGGATACCGGACCCCAACGCCTACTCCCACATCCACTCCTGATGCCTCAGCAGCCTGGGTTCCTCCCGAGGAGCTTTTCGCCGCCTATGGACCGGGCTTGAAAGGAAGGGGCATCTTCGATCACACCACCGATAAACAGGAGGTGACCGTCACCTACCCGAACCGGACCACGGTTAAGTACGATGTCTATGAAGATACAGAGTACGACCCTCATAAAGAGACTCTCGGTTACAGCCTGCTGATGGAAGCCTATCGATCAGTCTACTGGGATCTCTTCGGGATCGCTCTGACAACTCCAACCCCGGCCCCGACTGCTCCCCCGGTTTCTACTCCCACCGCGGTGGATTATAAAACCCCGGTTCCGACTCCAACCCAGGCCCCCACCCTAACTCCCTCACCCACCGCTATAAGTCCCACCCCGGCTCCGACCTCCACACCGATTGGATATAAGACGCCAATGCCTACCCCTACGATAGAGGTTTACTGCACTTCCTATATGGAATTGAGCGATGTTACCGACATAAGTATTGGAACAACACGAGCATCATCATCGGGTGGATGGAGGTATGCGGTTAAAATAGGCACCGGCGAAGCAGGAATCATCTGGGATAATTGGAATTACTTTACCGATGCCGGTGCTTCCGGCGCCAGCTATGTAAGCCTGAAAATTTATCCATCCAGTGAGCCCTATTCTATTCAGGAAGGAGATTGGCTAAACGTTACCGGGACGGATTCCAGTAATAATGTTGTGAATTATTACATCTATCCTCCCGTTACATTTTTAGCCCAAACTGTTAATACCTACTATTATGTGGGATTAGACGGGAGTACTTACAATGATGAATATCTGTGCTTTCTTGCGGAAGCAGCTCCGTCACCCACGGTGACCCCGACCCCGACTCCATCTTCTATCCCCACTCCATCGTCGACTCCCACTCCCATCGGCTATAAGACCGCAACCCCTCCTCCGACCCCGTTGCCCATGGTTACCCCGGCCCGGCTCATGATCTCAGATCTGGACGACCTCTGGATCGCGCATACTCGATCAAGTATTGCCAATGGCTGGTTCTTTCACGTTACCAGGGCAATAGCCCCGGAAGGTCTTGGCTTCTATGGAAATGTCGTTGATAATGAAAATAGTTTTGGGGACGAGCAGACCTTTGATAGCCAGGCGGTCGCGCTTTTGATCACAAAAAATCTGGAGAATTATAATATTCAGACCGGGGACTGGGTGGCCTTTACCTATGATGGCGATCAAGCTGTTAATGTCTACCCGCCGCCAATCACCGGATCCGAAACAGCTTACTATTATATCGCGTCGGATGGGTCTACCTACCTGGACTCAGCTCTGACTCAACTGGCTCAGGCGGTTCCCACCCCGGCTGGTTCGGGTGGATCACGAGGCGCGTTGGTTCCGAAGGCCGCCCCAACTATTGCAATCCTCCGGTCAGCTACACCATCGCCCATCATCGCGCCATCGCCGGCGCCATCACCGTATATATCTTTTGGTCCGGAGACCTTCGATCTGGTCGGTACACTCTCGGTTGGGAGCCCGATCTGGTCGGTCTGGGCGGATGACCGCTATCTTTACGGGGGTACCGGCGGCGGTGAGGTCCATATCTGGGAGAGGACCGCGGACGGGTTCTATTTTATGGAGACCGTGGGGGGATATAGCGAGGGGAATATTTACGGGGTTCAATCATTCCGGGATTCTTCCCGGAGTCAGATATACGGGGCCAGTGAGGATGGCAGTATCTATGCCTGGAGCTATGATGTCCGGGGTGGGGGGTTCTCTCTCTTAGCTGTTCTCGACCAGGGGCGTGAGTTTATGTACTCGGTAGCCGGTGACGGTGAGATTATCTGCGGGGCCAACAATGACGGCGGGATCTATATCTGGGACGGCGCCGACTTCAGTCTTCAGACGGTTCTGGATCGGGGATTGGGCCCGATGCTCTCGGTCTGCCTGGATGATGATTATATCTATAGCTCCAACGTTGACGGCGCTCTCTACCTCTGGGATCGCGATACAATGACTTTATCCACCGCCTTCTCCGCCGGGACGAATATTATGTGGGCGGCGGCGGTCGATAGTGACTACTGCTATGGAGGAAGTTCCGATCCCTCCGCCGCTGTCTGGCGGAAAGGTTCTTTTCTCCTTCAGACCGCGCTCCCTCCGGTCTCCGGACAGATCGGGAGCCTCTCCTCCGATGACCGGAAGTATCTCTACGGCGCCGGTCCCGATGGGATGGTATATGCCTGGACAAACGATGATTTCTCTCTCCAGACAACGCTGAAGACCGGAAGTCTCTCGATAAACAGTGTCTTTGCCGATCGTTACCGGCCGGGAGATATAGGTTCCCATTATATCTATGGCGGTTCCGCCGACGGTAAGATTTATATCTGGCAGGCGGAAAATACCCCGACCCCCACCCCGACCCCAACTTCTCCTCCCACTCCAACCCCGATGCCGACTATGACTCCGGGGGATTATACCACCCCCACCCCGCCACCCTCACCGACCCCGACTCCGGAGGGATACCATACCCCGACTCCGCCGCCGACCGCGGTTCCGACCGCTACTCCGGAAGGGTTTATAACTCCGGGCCCGTCTCCGTCTCCGACATTCGGATTTACACTCCCCCTGGGTGATCCAAGTCCTTCCCCGACACCCGGAGATCTGACCCTGCTGGCCGTCCTCTCCCGGGGGAAGGGCTGGATGTTCTCGGTCTATGCCGATAATGATTATATCTACGGCGCCAAGGAAGATAATTATATCTATATCTGGGATCGCTCGACCTATCAACAGGTCGCGGCGCTCACGGTCCCGGACTGCAAGGAGATGCTCTCAGTCTACGCCGATGATAAATATATCTATGGATCGAATGATGACAGCCGGGTCTATCTCTGGGATCGTAATGACTTCAGTCTTCTCCGCGTTTTAGGGGATGGACAGTATTACGCCGAATCGGTCTTCGCGGATAGCGACTATCTCTATTCGGCCAATTATGACGGATCTATATATGTCTGGAACCGCGGCGAGTTCGATCTTCAGTCGAAGCTGGTCGGTCCGGGGGGATGGCTGAATTCCGTCTATGCCGATAGCGGGCGGATCTATGCCGCCAGCGGCGGGGCGGACTACAATGTTTATCTCTGGGACCGTGCGACATTTGATCTGAAAGAAATACTTAGCGGTCCGAGTGATGATCTGAACGCCGTCCGGGCTGATGGGAGTTATATTTACGGCGCCTCGGCCGACAGTAATATCTATCTCTGGGATTACTCCTCATTCTACCTGAAGAAGATCCTCTCCGATCCTATCAATCAGGTAACCTCCGTCATATCGGGCGGGAACTATATCTATGGTTCGAGCCTGGATCAGGGGATTTATATCTGGAATAAGGAAGATCTTGATCTTTTCGGGGTCATTAATGATATCAAACAGCCGATGCAGTGGGTTTATGTTGATGGTTCACAGATCTTCGCCGCTTCGCGCGATGGTAAGATATATGTCTGGCAGGCTCCGAGTGAGGTTAAGGCCTCCAAAGATACCGACTCCGAAAGTGAGATAGAGTATCCTCCGGTGCCGCCCCCCTCAAGCGGTTCCGGTTCGGCGTTGGTAGTGAATGAGTTGTTGTCTGTCGGCGGGACCGATGATTATTGCGGCGGGATCGCCTTTAAGGATGGTTATCTTTACGAGAATACCTCCAAGAGCAACATTCTATATAAGCGCGATCCTGTTGATGGCACCATCCTTGACCGTATCGGTGGGCTGGAGACGACCGAAGATATGGGGCTTGCCTGGGACCCCGATAATAACTGCTGGTATATCGCCGATCCCTGGGAGACCGACTGTTCCCGGGTTCCCGCCTCCGGGGGGAAATATGATTATAGCTGGGACGCGAATAGTCATGTCGCCGGCCTGTACTATGACCCGTCGGTGCACCGACTGTACGCTTCCAGTATTGTTAAGGATTCAATTGTCGTCTGGGAATTCGATGGCAACGTGCCCCGGAAGGTTGATACCATCCCGGTTGGGGCGCCGCAGAATGGTGTGGTGCGGGTGGGTGATAAACTCTGGGCCAGCCTGGCCAGTGAATCCGCTCCGTATCCGGTCTATGAACTGAACCTGGACGGGAGCAAGACCGGAAATTCATTCGAACTGCCGGAGGGCAGAGAAGCCTGGGATATGGCCTGGGACGGCGAGTTTATCTGAGATCTGCAGAGCACACGTCTGAACTCCAGTCACACTGATATATCTCGTATGCCGTCTTCTGCTTTTATAAAAAAAATTTTTTTATTACTTCCTTCTTTTATCACATCC
>CAKZYZ010000299.1 GCA_937885075.1 uncultured bacterium
CCTGATTTCTATGTACCAGCTCATGATCACGATCGGAATCGTCATCGCCTTTATGAGCGATACCTTCTTCTCCTCCTATTTCAAGTATCAGGGAGCAGAAGGAGGACACTGGCGGATCATGCTGGGGATCATCGTCATCCCGGCCGCCATCATGTTTGCCGGGGTCTTCTTTCTCCCTAAAAGCCCTCGCTGGCTGATGCTGAAAGGGAGGAAGAAAGATGCTCACCTGGTACTCAAACGAATCAGAAACACCGAAGAAGAGGCAGCTCTTGAACTAGACGAGATCGAGTCCAGCCTGGAGGAGAAGCAGGCCGGATGGCAGCTCTTCAAGGAGAACAGATACTTCCGCAAAGCGGTCTTTTTAGGGATCGGCCTTCAGATCATCCAGCAGCTTACCGGGATCAACGTGGTGATGTACTATGCTCCGAAGATATTCAGCTCCGCCGGATTCGCCTCCACCGCCGATCAGATGTGGGGCACGGTGGTGGTGGGTATGGTCAATGTACTGGCAACCTTCATCGCCATCGCCTTTGTCGATAAATGGGGACGCAAACCGATCATGTTCACGGGGTTCGTGGTGATGGGGATCGCCATGTGCGTGGTGGGTTTAGCGATGCCCAGTGAAGCCCAACTGGCGGCAGCCGGAGGGCAGATCCCTACTACCGCCTTCATCTCCATCGCCGCGCTGCTGGTCTTCATCATCGGGTTTGCCGCCACCGCCGGGCCGATCATCTGGGTGATCTGTTCGGAGATCTTCCCGCTGGCCGGCCGTGATTTCGGGATCACCTGCAGCACCGCCACCAACTGGATCGTCAACGCGATCGTGGGCCTGACCTTTCTCACCATGCTCCAGAAGCTTGGCTCCACCGCCACCTTCATGATCTACGGGGGGATTGAGGTCTTATTTATTATCTTCTTCCTCCTCTGGGTACCCGAGACCAAGGGAATCTCCCTGGAGAAGATCGCCGACAATCTCCTGGCCGGCAAACCATTGAAGAAGATCGGCCGTTAATTATTTCCGTCCCCCCTCCCCAAAACCGGGAGGGGGGACGGAAATAATTAAGTTTCTTACTTTCAGTAAGGTTTCAATGAACCCCGGCCTCTCGTAGCGGCTGCCTTTAGGCTGCCACACGATGGCCCCGCCGGCGGCGGGGCCTCTACGAGCACGGGGCAACGGGTTTACTAAAAGCTTACACCTTTCAAGCGAGGTTCAAGCGGGGTCAAGCGGGGTCGGACCACACTAAGATGTTGAATAGCAATGTGTTATCCCTATATAACGCCTAATATATGGCCTTAGGCGCTGTTTTCGCCCCTAAAAACAGCGTTTAAGCCGAAATTATTTCATTTTAAACAGAGTTCTTCGCCATGGAACAAGCTGGTCTTATCGAGGATTTCCGCCGGTTTTTTACCGGAACTCCCCGAGTCTTCACTGCGCCGGGACGGGTTAACCTGATCGAGAGGACGGTCCCGGTTGGAGCCGGTCTCTCCTCTTCCGCCGCCCTTGAATTCGCCTCGGGGTTGGCTCTCCTGAGCACGGTTGATGGACATCTCACTCCCCCCGATCTGGCCCGAAAGATCCCCGGATGCCTGGGCGCCCGGATGACCGGGGGAGGGTTCGGAGGCTGTACCGTCAACCTGGTAAGCAGTGATGCGGTCAGCAGCTTCCAGAGCACTATCCGGGACAGCTACCGCCGGGAGACCGACAGAAATCCGGAGATCTACATTTCACCCCCGCCGGCGGGGCGCGGGAACTACGATAGCCGCAAAAATAGGGAAAGAGGCGGGGGATGAGACCTGGGACTCCGCTTAAAATTATTTATACTCCCAATACACACCGGTATCACCAAAATTCTCGATGGTGTTGAGCATCGTGGTGTGGCTGCTCATTAGGCCCGGGGTCTAGGCCCGGGGTCGGACCACACTAACATGTTGATTGGCCCATAGTTGCGTAAAATAAATGGCCATATATTGACCTTAGACGCGTTTTTCGGGGTTGAAAAACGCTTCTAAGGCCCTTTTCTTGCCATATATTCGAGATTTCCGGGGTCGGACTGCATATTCCAGGGCAAAGTGGACACCGATTCCGATCGCCGGGGAAATCAGATCAGCCAGGACTGAAACTTTTCCTCTTTGTATTTCTCGCTTTCTCGAGAAAGCGAGAAATTGATTTGAAAAATAATCCCCTGGCCAAACTCTTCTGTGGAGAGTAAACTATGTTTTGGATTTAATTCTCAAAGCAGCTATCTTCAGAGAGATGAGAATTGGAGTCTTACTATTGCAAACAAGTATAGCCAAAACCCTATTATCGATATTATGGCGAAACGATAATATATTGATTGCAGTAACTATATTTTGTTATATTATCGTTTTATGGATCAAATCAGTAATATAAATAGAGGAGATTGGATATATGACTGCTCACGAGAATATAGCATCCCGATCTGGTCGCTATGTAAGCCAGCCGGCAGGGTATCAGGCTTTTATTCCCAGGCCGTTGCCTCCGGTTCCTTCTGTCCGCATAGATGATCGGATGCTGAAATACCTTTCCCGTGCTGACCGGGCGTTAGGTCGGCTGGATGGCTCGGTCTCGAACTTGCCCAACCCTGATCTATTTGTTTTCATGTATATCCGCAAAGAAGCGGTATATTCCAGTCAGATTGAAGGTACCCAGGCGTCTCTCACCGATGTCCTCGAATTGGAAGCAAAAGTTCTTGAAAGAGCTAAGGCCGGTGATGCCGCTGATGTAGTTAACTATGTGAAGGCTATGGATTATGGATTGAAGCGTCTCGAAACACTGCCTTTGTCATTACGACTTATCAGGGAGATTCACAAAATTCTGCTTAAAGGAGTACGAGGCGGGAAAATGGATCCCGGGGAGTTTAGAAAGTCACAGAACTGGGTTGGACCTCAAGGCTGTTCTCTGATGGGGGCAACGTATGTTCCTCCTCCAGTCCACGAGATGAAGCTTGCTCTGAATGATTTTGAAACATTTTTACATCTGGATTCCACTTTACCTCCCCTTATTAAGATTGGACTGGCCCATTGTCAGTTTGAGACGATACATCCATTTATTGATGGCAACGGAAGAATCGGTAGACTGTTGATAACGTTTCTCCTCTGCCGGGAGGATATATTATCCCAGCCCCTGCTATACCTATCTCACCATTTTAAAAAACATAGATCTCAATATTATGAAAAACTCCAGGCTGTCAGGGATGATGGTGAGTGGGAGGGGTGGATCCTCTTCTTCCTGCAGGGAGTATATGAAGTCTCCAGAGATGCGGCGGAGACTGCCCGAAGAATACTAAGTATGAGGGAAAAGCATCGAGAGGAGATTATTAAGAATTTCGGCTCGCGGTCCGGCAATGCCGTAAAGCTTCTGGAACATTTATACTGGAGCCCCATTATTTCTATAGCGTTTGTCAGGAAACTAACAGGTCTTGCGTATGGTAACGCCAATAATCTGGTGGGCAGATTCGAGAAGATGGGTTTTCTAACGGAAATAACCGGCCGGAAGCGGAATAGGAAGTATTCTTATAAGCCATACCTTGAAATCTTCAATAATTGATAAGAATATCGTTCCTTTTGATTCTGATTGCTATTTCTTCTTTATGCCCGGCTCGGGCATGCTCGTAGATGTAGGGCTCGATGATTTTGTTTATTGTTCCCCGGAGGGAGCGGGCGCCGGTGTTTTTCTGGATGGCGGCGGCGGCTATGGCTTTTAACGCGGACCGGGTGAATGTGAACCGGAGTCCGTAGCGGCGGCTGGTTTGGTTGGCTGCCCGGTTGGCTGCCCGGGTCGGACCTACGTAACCATCAGTTCTGCCCGGGTCGGACCTGCGTAACCATCAGGAGATTAGATAGTTAGGTTGATTTTATGGCGCCTGGGGAGCTTAGCGGTCCGGTTTTAGGGGCAAAACTGGACCTCTAAGGACGGGTTTTTTGCAGAAACATGGGGGACAGAGCAGATAAATCACCAGAGTTTCTTCGGATAAACTCCCTCATCAACCAAGCGTCTTATTGCCAACTGAACAAGTGGCTTATCATCCGGGTGTCAAAAAGATAAATCGGGGAAGGTGGTTCATAAGTAATCTTTGTATTGACTGGTATAATCGAACAATTATATGGTTTAATTGGTTATACCGCTTCTTCCCTGATTATGCTTCGGCATGGAACCAATGGCATGAAAAACCCTGATTGTCCACTCTGCGCAGAAAAATCATCGCCGCTCTTTTTTTCCGGCCCCATCCGTAACTATTATCGCTGCCGAGGATGCCGGCTGATCTATATCTCCCCGGATCAGCTTCTCTCCGGTTCTGAGGAAAAGTCCCGCTACGATCAGCATCAAAACAGTCCCGATGATCCCGGGTACCGAAAATTCTTGAGCCGCCTCTTTCTTCCCCTTCGGGAGCGACTGTCGCCGGGCAGCTATGGGCTGGATTTTGGGTCCGGACCGGGGCCGACCCTCTCGGTCATGTTGGAAGAAGCTGGCCACACCATGGTCCTCTATGACCATTTTTATAATCGGGAATCATCGGTGCTGGAGAGACAGTATGATTTCATTACCGCCACCGAAGTGCTGGAGCATCTGCATCATCCCGGACGGGAACTGGAGAAGCTATGGGATTGCCTGAGGCCGGGCGGCATTCTGGGGATAATGACCGGGCTGGCGCCGGAAGAGGATGAGTTCGCGAACTGGTATTACATCCGCGACCCCACGCATGTCTGCTTTTTCAGTCGCGAAACCTTTGAATGGCTGGCGGCCCGCTGGTTGGCGGAATGCGATTTTGTAGGAGAAGGGACGGTCATTATGAAGAAATACAGATGAAGAAGAATTTATATTCCAATATCCCAGACGATCTGCCCGACGAACTGATTGAAGTTATCTCAGAGGGTAAAGGAGTCCGTATCGAGAGGATCGTCTCGCGGGTCCATCGATCACCGGAGGGGTTCTGGTACGACCAGGATGAGAATGAGTTCGTGCTCCTGGTAAGCGGAGAGGCGGAACTCCTCTTCGAAGAAGAGAATGAATCGGTCCGGATGGAAGCGGGGGCCTATCTGGTAATCCCCACTCATAAACGACACCGGGTTGCCTGGACGGCGCCCGATCGGGATACGGTCTGGCTGGCTGTCCATTATAAATAAGATCTTTCAGATCTTATTTAGTTTTGAACCAGAATCATCATTATTTCAGAAGTACGGCATGGTACTTCTGAAAAATTTTAAGGATTAAAAGGATTATTATCAAGTTTTGAAGTTATTATTTTACTTTTCCTGTTAAAAGTAGAATATATTGACCTATATTTTACTTTAGGGGGAATTATGAATAAGAAGGAATTCAGATCAGGTTCAGATAATAAAAGTCAAACCCAAAAGCTGGCCGTCCACCTGATGGCCAAGCCGACGGGTCCACTCTGCAACCTTAACTGTAAATATTGCTTTTATCTGGAGAAAGAAGCCCTCTTCCCGGAGGGGGAGCAGTACCGGATGTCGGACGAAGTTCTTGAGACTTTCATCCGGAAGACCGCGGAATACCAGACCGTCCCCGAACTCCTCTACGCCTGGCAGGGCGGTGAGCCGACGATGATGGGGCTGGACTTCTTCCGGAAGGCGATTGAGCTGGAGAAGAAGTATGCCGGGGGGAGGCGTCTGGTCAATACGCTCCAGACTAACGGGACACTCCTCGACGATGAGTGGTGCGCTTTTCTGGCCGAAAACCGGTTCCTGGTCGGACTGAGCCTCGATGGCCCGGAAGAGATCCATAATCTCCATCGGATTGACCGGAACGGCAAACCCACCTTTGACCGGGTCATGCGGGGGCTGGAGCTGATGAAAAAGCACGGGGTTGAGTTCAATATTCTGGCCTGCGTGACCAGGGAGAGCGCGAAGCACCCGCTCGATGTCTACCGTTTCTTCAAGGAGCAGGGGGTTCAGTTCATCCAGTTCATCCCGATCATCGAACGGGTGCCTGATGACGAATCCAACCGGATCGGGTTCAGGCTGGGGATGCCGGCGGCTCTCGACGAGAGCGATTCGGAGGCTGTTATGGATTGGACAGTCGATCCGGAAGGCTACGGTGACTTCCTGATCGGTGTCTTTGACGAGTGGATCAGGAATGACGTGGGCAAGGTCTTCGTGATGAACTTCGAGTGGGCGCTCTCAAGCTGGATGGGACACGTTCAGCACACCTGTTTCTTCATGGAGCGCTGCGGGATGGCCGGGATCATCGAGCATAACGGAGATGTCTACTCCTGCGACCATTTTGTCTATCCGGAGTACCGTCTCGGGAACATCCTCACCGACAACTTCGGTGAGATGTTCGGATCGGAGAAGCAGCGCGAATTCGGGGCGGTCAAGGAAACATCTCTCCCGCGATACTGCCGGGAGTGCGACGTTCTCTTCGCCTGCCGGGGGGAGTGCCCCAAGCACCGGTTTATCAATACCCCCGACGGGGAGGCGGGGTTAAACTACCTCTGCGCGGGCTACAAAAAATATTTTCACCATATCGGACCCTATCTGGAGGCCATCGATCAGACCATCAGGATGGGATATGAGGCGGAGAAGGTGATGGGGTTGGTTAGGAAAGGAAAGTTGAAAGTGTAAAGTGCCTAAAGTTGGAAGTTGTCGCTTCACTTAGCTTTTCAGGCTTTAGGAGCCCGCTTAAAGAAGCGCACTTAAGGCACTTTTTAAGAAGAGGTTATTTTATGAAGGCATATTGGAAGACATTTATAATTTATATACCTGTTGCTTTACTGATCTCTGGACTCTTGATCGGCTGCGGGGGAAAAGATAAACCGCCTGTACCCGAGGTCTGGACTGATGCTCTGGTCCATGCGGCGCTGAAGGCGCGAAACCCGGAGTACACCGGTAAAGCCGCCTTCCGGATTGAGGATGGAAAGGTTATCGGGATGGAGCTTTCCGGTGCCAATGTCACAGACCTCTCATCGCTTGCGGGGATGGGGATCAGGGGGTTGGATCTCCGCGGCAGTGGGATCGATGATATCTCCGGGTTAAAAGGGCTCCCCCTGAAGGAGTTATATCTCGATGATACGAAAGTCGCGGATCTTGAACCACTCCGCGGGATGAAACTGAAGAAACTCTACCTCAACAACACGGAGGTCAGCGATCTCAGTCCATTAGAGGGGATGGGGCTCACTATGCTGAACCTCCTCGGCACGAAGGTAAAAGATCTGGAGCCGTTGCGGGGGATGCCGCTCCAGTACCTCTGGCTCAATGAGACACCCGTCTCCGATATCGAGCCGATCGCCGGCTGCCCCCTGGTCAGCCTGACACTCCACCGGACCGGGGTGGATGATATTAGCCCAATCGCCGAAATCCCCACACTCCAGCGCCTCCACATCGGGGAGACCCCGGTCACCGACCTCACTCCGATTGAGGGGATGAAACTACAGCGGCTGATCTTTACTCCATCGAAGATAACGAAAGGACTCAAAGGTCTGAAGAAGATGTATTCTCTCACCGAGCTCGGTACTACCTTCGAGAATCGTATGCCGCCCGGTCAGTTCTGGGCTGTTTATTCACCGGATATATCCCGGAATAAGTAAAATAGCGGAGATTATTCCGCCTGCTCCGGAATGCCGGCTGAAATCGTTGACAGGACGATTTTGGGACATGACGATTAAGGAAAGAATGATCATAAAAGAGGCCGAGGTAGAGGCAATCGTCCTGTCCCAAAATCGTCCTGTCAGAAATAGTCCTGTGGAGACGATGCTTGATCAAAAATGTAATTGTTGCAACAATCTAACAATGTTAGTCTTTTTTCAAAACTAAGTTATCGCGAAGCGCTAACTTACTGCTTCGGAATTTCAATAAATGAGATAATACTGGAGTAATGGAGTGATGGGGGCGCCTTCCCAGCACTCCAATACTCCGATATTCCAGAACAGTTGCCCGGAGCAAAGCGACGGGCTATGTTCTCTATTATGAAGAATGGAAAAAAGAAGATAGCCATCGGCTTCAGCCGGACCCTGGGTCTTTTAGACGCCGTGGCCTTAGGCGGCTGCGTGAGCATCGGCCTTCTTCTGGTCGTGGGAGTCCTGACCTTCCAGACAGCCGGCGATGATACCCCGGAACTCTTCTTCCTGACGTTATTCTTCTTCCTCCCCCTGGTTCTCTCTCTGGTTGAACGAGCCTCAATGGTCTCCGGCCCGGCCGATTTTTACCGGCTGATCCGGACTATCGGCTCGCCCGTGCTCCTCTTCGTTGGAGGCTGGCTCATCCTGGGAGGATATATCTCGCTGGCCGCCCTCTTCGCCTGGGGGGTGGGGAACCGGCTGGATGTCGGCATCCAGCTATTCTTCGGGATCGATCTCAACATCGCCTGGATTGCCGGGGGTGTGGTGGCGCTGGGAGGAATATTCGAGCTCCTCCGATCCCTGGAGCGGGGGAGGTTGCGAACAATCCTCTTCTGGGGGTTTATCGTTGTCCTGCTGGGCCTCGCCATCTGGTCAGCGGCCAATCTTCCTCCCGGGGAGTGGAAACTGGATAAACTGCCACCCTTTCAGAATATTCTGACCGAGGTCGCCCTCCTCGCCGTCCTCCTCTGGGGTATTGATGTGGTACTGAGCCACCGCGACCGACTCCGTAACCCCTCCCACACATCACTCTCGTCTATCCTCATTGTCTGGATCGCGACCGGTCTCCTTGGCGCGGGGTTGGCCTTTCTCGTCATCAACTCCCCGGGTGTCTCATACCAGAACTGGCTCTCGAAGCTCACTCCGGGAGGGGATAGGTTGAAGCTCCTCATCCTGGCGGGAGGGAGCGGCCTCTGCTGGATCGGGCTCACTCAGACCCTGTCAGCCACCCGCCGCCTGATCGGATCCCTGAGTCAGGACGGATTTATTCCCAGCCGCCGGGAAGGCCGCCGCCGACCTTCCGCCGGACCTATCATCTTCCTGCTCATCCTGGCCGCTATCTTCATCATGATCGAGACCCGGATCTCAATCATGCTCCTGGCCGGTTTTGCCGCGCTGATGTTCCTCTGGTCCGCCATCATCGTCCTCTTCCCTTTCGCCCGCGTCCCGGCCCGGAAGCTTCCGGAGACCCGCTACCCGCGGCTGCCCCTTCATCCACTCTTCCCCGCGTCGTCAATCGCTCTCGCCCTATTCTTCACTTTCCTCCTGCCGTACTACAGCTGGCCGTCGGGATTGATCTGGCTCCTGCTCGGGGGCGGCTACTTTCTCTTATTCGCCCGCCGGGGGGGGGCGGCCATGCAGAGACAAAAATTCCTCCTGGGGGACGCGACCGCCCCGCCGCCGAAGAGCGGTTACCGGGTACTGGTGCTTCTCGACAGTGACCGCTCGGCATCCTCGCTGCTCCGGGCGGGAGCGGCGTTAGCCGCCGCCCGGGAAGGGGAACTCCTGGTCCTCCGCGTTATCACCCTCACCGGGCAGACCTCGATGGAGGAGGTGCAGGAGATCGCCGGAAAGGCCTGGGAGCGACTCGAGATCCGGGTCGGGAAAATGGATGGCCTCGGTCTTCCGGTGCTGCCATTGGTCCGCATCGCGCCGAGTGTCTCTCAGGGATTCCTGGCCACCGCGGATGAGTACAAGGCCGATTACCTCATCATGGGGTGGCCGGAGAACGATCGTGGACTTGATGTCGGAAAGGCTTCGACGGCGGAACGAGTCTTCGAGTCAACCTCCCGCCCCCTGGCGATATTCCGCGGGATAATAGAGGGACCGGCGCGGTCGGTCCTGGTGGCCGGCCAGGGAGGATCGAACACCGTTGCCGCGGCTGAACTGGCCGCCATACTGGCCTCAGTCGGGGGAGGCAAAGCCGTCTATCTCACCATCAACCGACGCCGGACCGGGGACGGCGATCCGGCCCATCTCCCCATCGGGGATGGGTTCACCCTCGAGCGGAGAGTGGTCCAGGCCGATAACGTGAAGACGGGGATCATACAAGAGGCTGAGAATTCAGATATTCTCCTGATGGGAGCGCCCATCGATCACCTCCTCGACCGAAGCTACCTGGGGGGGATGCCGGTCGAAGTGGCCCGGGTAAGAGAACGACCGACCATCGTGGTCAAAGCCGCGGAACACCGGAGAGCCTTCTGGCTTCGGCGGGTATGGGAGTTCGTCTCGCGGCTCTTACCCGACCTCAGCGTCCGGGAACGGGCCGAAGTCTACCGGCAGATGCGGAACGATGCCCGGGCCGATACTGACTTTTTTACTCTGATCGTTCTCTCCTCCGCCATCGCGATCCTTGGGCTGATCCTGAACAGCGGGGCGGTCATAATCGGGGCGATGCTGGTGGCCCCGCTGATGAGCCCCATGATGGCGATAGCCCATGGGATTGTCCAGGGGAACATGATCATGATCCGGCGCGGGCTCATTTCAACCTTCAAGGGCGTGGCAATATCAATCGGCGTCGGAACCGTGATGACAATGATCGTCAATCCCTACCAGCCGACTGTAGAGATCCTGGCCCGCTCCGGCCCAACGATCCTCGACCTATTGGTAGCACTGGCATCGGGAGCCGCGGGCGCCTACGCGGTGAGCCGGCGTTCCGTCGCCGCGGCGCTCCCGGGGGTGGCGATCAGCGTCGCCCTGGTCCCGCCGCTCTGTGTCGTCGGATACGGGATCGGCTCCGCCAACTTCCAGATCGCCGGCGGCGCCTTCATCCTTTTCATGACCAACCTGGCCGCGATTGTCCTGATCAGTGCTTTTGTCTTCCTCCTGGTCGGGTTCCGCCCCACCCGGGCTCACCGGGGCCGCCAGGTGATGCAGGCCGTCCTCGTCTCATTGCTCAGTGTCTTCATCCTGATCGTCCCTCTCTGGCTCGAGACGGGGACCATTACCCGGATTGAGCGGATAGAGGCCAGGATCGACACTATCTTCCGGGAGGAACTGGTCGGCAAGGCAATCCTCCTGAGCCTGAAAATCCAACGGAAGGGAGGGGAGTATGTCATCGACGCGGTGGCGCTTTCATTCCAGGAAGAAGAGACATCCGCCAAGGGGTTGGAGAAGCTCCGCCTCTTACTCTCCCGCGAGATCGGGGCCCCGGTCCGGATCAATCTCACCACAGCCCCGGCCCGGCACCTGCAGGCCGCCGAAGAGAGCCCGGTGGAGGAATCCCGCTCGGGGCTGCTCCCCGTCGGAGAAGAGGAGACGGCTAAAACCCCGGAAGTATCCGAAGAGGCCCCCGCTCCAACCACCGAGCGGACAGAGAAGTCCCGGTGAATCAATCCAATAAAAATAGGATAGCATGATGAAAAACCGGTCCCGGGCTACTACAGCGGCCTGGGTGACGCCTCGATCGCTATCTACCGCCCCGCTTCCGGTCTCTGGGCTTTCAAAGGAGTAACCCGGTTATATTTCGGTGGATCAGGCGATACTCCGGTAACGAGATAAAATGTTTTCTTAAAAGGGACGAAATTCCCGAGAGAGATCATTGAGGCTTTCGAGAGTGGGCTCCTCAAACAGGCCCACCTCCAGTATTTCTACGCCCCTCCCAACCGTCAGGCGATGCGGAAGCTCTTTAACGCCATAGTCGAGGATATTCTGAACTCAGCCGAGGCCCGGGCTCTCTCCAACCGGCTGGATGAGCGCTGGTTGAGCGGTGACCGGGAACTCCTCTCCGAATTGATCGGTGAATGGTGATCAGTTACAGATAAAAACTGAACATACAACCAGCCTCCGCCAACGCGGTAGTCCTGGCGGTGGAAGATCTGCCATGGGGGGGATAAATAGCTTTTGGGGTTGGCGGTCATTTTACGCAGGTAAACGACACTACTTAAACCCCCATTTTTCGGACAAAATCAACACTCTAAGCTTCATAATAAGGGGTAAATATTTTATAAGTACCTCCCCCCCAGTATTTTGCTGTGGCGAATCCACAAAATATAGCGAATCCACAAAATATACTCAAAATATACTTGATATGTTTATACAATCGACATATTGTTTTAATATGTCTACAAATATAGGATATATCGACCCCTTTTTACGAGTTAAGTTGAATGTCACGCCTGCCCGCCATAGTGCTTGCATCCCGAACTTGCTTCGGGGCTTTAGCGGAGGCTGGACGCGACACCTATCACCTTGAGAACCCATAGGAGCTTGGATTATGAAGATAATATTTATTTTTTGTGTGATTGCAGCCATGGTTATCTGCGTTGGGACGGTCCTGGCGGAGGATTCGGCCCAGCCGACTCCGTTTAGCTTCTTGAAGGCCCCCACTCCCCAACCGGAGCTGCCATCACTGGCCGAGAGGACAACCCTTGAACTTCGGCGGGACGGGGATACCTACAAGGACAAGGAGACGGGAGAAAAGTATAAGCTTACCGAAGTCGGCACTACGATAACAATTAAGAACCTGCAGACCGGGGATAAGGTCAAATACAGAGTGTCGGGTGAGACCCTGACCAACAAGGATACCGGCCAGAAGCTTAAGATCAGGCGGGACGGCTCCAACATCAGGATAACGAGGAAGGACTAAACCACGGAAAAGATGGAGATGCGGTTTCAGTGAACCCCGTTGCCCCATGCTCGTAGAGGCGACCTTCAGGTCGCCATCGTATGGCAGCCTGAAGGCAGCCGCTACGAGATGACGGGGTTCACTGAAAGCTTACTAAGTAGTTGCGATGTTAAGTTTTATTACTTCTTGATGGTCCGGCGTTATTAGTATATTTTCAGTTTGAAAATATAGATCTATGAATAAGATGAAAGAAAATACAGCCCGGCCGGAAAGTTCTCTCAAGGTCGTGAAGGACGGAGATTCCACTATCTTTCTCCTCCGGGGAAGACTGGATGCCGGAGGCGGGGGTATGATCTGGAAAGAGGCGGTAGGATTGGTTGAAAAAGAGAAGCTCTCTCTCCTTATCCTTGATGGCGCCGGTGTCACCTACTGTGATGTAGCCGGAATCGGACTCCTGATCGATCTCAAGGCTCACCAGGAGGAACAGGGGGGGGCCTTCGAGATCAGGAACTTCCCGGCAAAGTACTTTCACCTCCTGGAGCTCTTCCCTCCCTCGGTCATCCACGATCAGGGGAGAGTAGAGCACGGGCGGGCCGGCCTCCCGGAGGAGGTAGGAGCGGCGGCGGCAGGGTTTGGCAGGAATATCCGTAATACGATTGGATTTATCGGAGAGCTCTCCGCGGCGCTCTTCTACTCACTTACTCATACCGGCAAAGGGGTCTGGAAAAAATGCGGGGCGGTGATGGAGGCCGCGGGGGTGAACGCCGTCCCCATCATCCTCTTGCTTGGTTTTCTGATCGGGCTCATCCTGGCCTTCCAGTCGGCCGGACCGATGGCACAGTACGGCGCCGGGATATTTGTGATGGACCTGGTCGCCATCACCGTGATCCGGGAGTTGGGTCCTCTGATTACCGCTATCATCGTAGCCGGTAGATCCGGTTCAGCCTTTGCCGCCGAGATCGGGACGATGAAGGTCAACGATGAGGTGAACGCTCTGATCACGATGGGACTCAACCCCGTCTCGTATCTTGCCGTCCCCAAGGTGTTGGCGGGGATACTGGTGATGCCGCTGTTGACCATATTAACTAATCTGGCCGGATTGATCGGGGCCGCGCTGGTGGTCCTCTCCATGGGATATCCTCTCGTAAGCATTATTAACCGGGTGATCAACGCGGTCGGCCTCGATGATCTGCTCACCGGCCTGGGCAAGACTCTGGTCTTCGGTCTCCTGATCGCCGGGATCGGGTGTCTCCGGGGGCTTCAGACCAAGGCCGGGGCCCAATCGGTCGGGGTATCCACCACCGGCGCGGTGGTGAGCGGGATTATCATGATTATAGTCTCGGATGGGGTCTTCGCGGTTATATTTTATTATCTAGGGATTTAGAATTAACCACGAAGGACACGAAGAACACGAAGATTTTTAAAGTACGAAACGTTTTAGGCCGGTCTTGAATAATTCGACATTGAAATTCATGAGCGGACCGATACCTATTTCGGATAATTTCATATAAGTGAGTAATTGAGCCCTGTGGACATCGATAATTTGTTTCACGCTCTTGATCTCAATAATCAATTTGTCTTTAATCAGAACATCAATTCGATAACCGCAGTCGATAATTACATTTTTATATTTAACAGGCAGAGATACTTGGAGCTTAAATGCTATACCCGCTTGGGATAGTTCGTGGGCAAGACATTGTTCATAAGTAGATTCTAAAAGCCCGGGTCCAAGCACACGATGTACTTCCAAGGCACAGCCAATTACTTGTTTTGACAAATAATCAAATTTCATATCTATCCTCCTTTTTAGCCAATCGTTAAAAAGCAAATAAAATTGATTCCATTACATTAGTCGGATGAAGAGCTATTTTATTCCAAATTAATTATTTATTTTCTATTTTCTTCTTCGTGTTCTTCGTGTCCTTCGTGGTTTAAATAAATCTATGACGACTAGAGATTTACAAAGTAGTAGCAAGATGATGTCTAAGAAAGAAACATCCGACCCCATCATCAAAGTTCGCAATGTAACTATCAGCTACGGGGAGAACACCATCCTGCGCGATGTCTCGTTCGATGTTTACCGGGGGGAGGTCTTTATCATCCTGGGGGGGTCGGGCTGCGGGAAGAGTTCCCTGCTGCGGCAGATGATCGGACTGGAGCAGCCGGAGACCGGGGAAGTGCTTATCGACGGAGAAGACATCGTCACCGCTACCGGTGCCGATCGTTTTAAACTATTGAGGAAATTCGGTGTCACTTACCAGAATGGGGCTCTCTTCGGATCACTGACTACTCTGGAGAATGTACGGCTGCCTCTGGATGAGTTCACGGATCTCCCGATGGAGGCAAAGAACCTTATCGCGAGGATGAAACTCTCTCTGGTCGGGCTGGAAGAGTTTACCAATCACCTCCCTTCGGAGATCAGCGGGGGGATGCAGAAGAGGGCGGCCCTGGCCCGGGCGATGGCGCTGGATCCGGATATCCTCTTTCTCGATGAGCCGTCGGCCGGGCTGGACCCGATTACTTCCGCGGGACTGGACGGGCTGATCACCCGGCTCTCCTCCACCCTGGATGCTACTTTCGTCGTGGTAACCCATGAACTGCCGAGCATTTTCAGTATCGCCGACCGGGTCATTATGCTCGATAAACGGAAGAAAGCGATCGTCGCCACCGGGACACCGGTGGAACTGCGTGATCATTCCGATAATGACTGGGTGAGAAGCTTTTTTAACCGGGAGGAATCAGCGGAAGGGATCGAGTAATAGCCGCAAACCGCCGTCGCTCTTTGAGCTATGGCGTTCAAGAAAGGCGCAAAATACACAAAAATATTTATGGCAAAGTATAAGAAGATAGATATCCGCTTTATCTGATATGATAAGTGGCATGAATTGTACCCTTTATTATTAAATAGTGTCTGAACGAAAACCCCGAACACTAAGTCATTGCGAGGAGGAACGACGAAGCAATCTGCTTTGTTTGTGAGGAGATTGCTTCGTCGCTCCGCTCCTCGCAATGACAAATCAAATGAAAATCAGGGTTTTCGGTCAGGCACTAAATAGATTTTGTTTGGTAATTATGATGTATCTAATTCTAAAATTAATTAACTAATATTGATAAATTCTTTTGCGATTTTTGCGCCTTTCTTGAACGCCATAGCTCAAAGAGCGACGGCGGTTTGCGGCTAAATTTAGCAAGATATAAAGGGAGACCTTATGAGCCAAAAAACAAACTATTTCAAACTCGGCCTGTTTATCATCATTACCGTGGTAATTCTCCTGGTCGGGATCTTCTTTCTGGGGGCCCGGGATATGTTCCGGAAGGAATGGGCGTTCGAGACCTATTTCGATCAATCCGTCCAGGGACTTGAGGTCGGGTCGGCGGTAAAGATGAGGGGGGTTACCATGGGATCGGTTAAGAAGATCCGGTTCGTCTACGAAGAGTATGACACCGATCTCTCTTACGTTTATGTACTGTTCAGCTGCGATCCGCAGTCCATCGGCGCACGGCGAAGTGATCAAACCCCGGAGGAACTGCGGGAAACAGTAAAGCAGTTAACCGCCCAGGGCATGCGATTAAGCCTCGACGTCCAGGGGATCACCGGCACGGCGATTCTCGACGCTCAGTTTTATGAGCCGGGAAAATTTCAGGAACTGAAAATCGATTGGGATCCGAAGCACCCCTATATCCAATCCATCTCCGGAAAACTGGCCCGGATGGGGGAGACCCTGGAGAAGACACTCGATAAACTCTCCCAGATAGATTTCGTGGCTATGGGGGAGAAGGTCAACCAATCCCTGACTTCGGTCTCGAAGATGCTGACGGATGAAATTGAGCCGATGGTATCTGAACTCCGCGCGGAGATTATCCCGGCCCTGGTAAATATCCGGAAGTCCGCCGAGACCACTCCGGAGATAATGGCCCGGGTAAACATTATCCAGGAAGGAATAACGGATTGGATCAGAGAACAGAAAGGAAGCCTGGCGGAGGTGGTTGATAACCTGCAGGCCATCTCGGAGAACCTGCGCCAGTTAACTGAAAACGCACGACGGGACCCATCGCAGGTCATCTTCGGGGAACCGCCGCCACCATCAAAGGTCATCAAATAGCCATGAAAAAATCATATGTATATACCCTGATCGTAGTTGGGTTCGCCATCTCCGGTATTCTTTTCGGTTGTGTCAATTTGAGGCGGGACTATCCCATCCGCACCTTCTATGTTCTGGAGGCCAAACCGGACAAGATCATCCCGCAGGCCCAGGATGGACCGATTATTCAGGTCCAGCTCTTCCGGGCATCCCCCGGTTTCTCATCCTCTGAGTTTGTCTATCGGACCGGGGAATCGATCTTTGAATCCGACTCCTATAACGCCTTCTTCACTCTTCCTTCCGATCAGATCCGGGCGCTCACCTCGCAGTGGATCCGGGACTCGGGAAGGGCCAGCGCCGTACTGGATCGCTCCAGCCGACTCCGGCCGACTGATGTTGTCGAGGGAAACCTGGTGGCGCTCTATGGTGATTTCCGGGACCGGGATAAACCGCGGGCGGTTATCGAGCTGGAATTCCTCATTATGGATATTCGGCCAATTCAGCCCCGGATCTCCTTCAGCCGCTCCTACCGGGAATCAATCCCGATCACGGAATCCACCGCGGACGCCCTGGTAGAAGGATGGAATGAAGGCCTGAAAAAGATCCTGACCGAATTCGTGAACGATATACCGGAGGAAAAGGCAGAAGATGGTGAGAAACCGGCCACGGACTGACCCGGGGCCTGTAAAAACGAATATCCAATGACCAGGGAAAGGTGATTAAAACAGCCGTAATCATCGTCCTTCTTCTCTTCCCGCCCCTGCTCTCCCTGGGTGTGACAGTCCCTCCGCCAGCCGTGGAGTTGGTGGTGGAGGAGTGGCTGGAATTCGCTCTCGGTCCCGACTTCGGAGTCCCCGGCGCCATCGTTCATATAGCGACGCCGTATTGGGAAGGGACCTGGACGGCAGGCACCGCCGATCTTGCAACCGGCCGGCCGGTCATCGCGTCAGATACCTTCCGTATCGCCAGTATCTCCAAGACCTTCACCGCCACGGTGATTCTCCAGTTGGTTGATGAGGGGGTTCTGCGGCTGGAGGATACCCTGGACCGATTCGGCGCGGGCTTCGGTGTCCCAGCCGCCAGGCGGATTACTGTCCGGCAGCTTCTAAATCACACCAGCGGCATGGCCGACTGGGACACCAGCACGGAGGCATTATCGAACCTCTGCGCGCTTAGTCCCTCGGAGGTTCCTTTGATTGGATATACACCGCGAGAGATGGTGGATATGTCTGTCTCGATGGGATCCCTCTGGCCCCCGGGCGAGGGATGGCAATACTCGGACACCAACTACATTCTGCTTGGCATGGTCGCTGAATGGGCGCTCCAGTCGGCGGTAACAGGGACCCGGCTGCCGCGGGAGATCAGGGAACGGATTCTGGCCCCCCTCGCCCTTAACCATACGATCTACCCGGAAGATTCATCGATGCCGGGGAATCCGGTCCACGGCTACTGGATCCCGGCTGATATCACCGATGACCAGGGGAACCCTTTCTGCCCCTCCTGGGGCGAGTATACCGGCCCGGTCGACGGAACCGCCTACAACCCGTCCAAGGAGTTCGGCTGCGGGGCCATGATATCCACTCTGGCGGATCTCAAGACCTGGTGTACGGCTCTGGTCCATGGCACACTGATCAGCGAGGCATCTCACCGGGAACAGCTCCAATGGGGTCCTTATCCCGCTTCCAGCGGAGGGTACGGTCTGGGAGTCATGTCGGTGGGGGGTCTGATCGGCCACGGCGGAGATTTCTCTACCGGCTACAGCAGCGGGATGTACTACCTGCCCTCCCGGCAGGCCATCATCATAGTTTTGCTTAACAGCGAGGCCTTCAATGCCACTTACCTGGCAGCTCTCCTTGCGGAGGCCATATTTCCTCCGTCGCCCCAACCACGTCCTGCATCCGGGGATTACAACGGAGACGGCCGGTCCGATCCGGCGATTTTCCGCCGCCCGGGCGGCCTCTGGGCGGTCCGGGAACTTGGACGGACCTATTTCGGCGGCCGGCAGGATATCCCGGTCCCCGGAGATTATAATGGCGACGGCTACACGGACGTTGCCGTCTTCCGGCCGATGATAGGACTGTGGGCCATCAGGGGCCAGACCCGGTTCTATTTCGGAAACTGGCAGGATACTCCGGTCCCCGGCGACTACGACGGTGATGGAAGCTGCGATATCGCCGTATTCCATGATGTCACGGGACGCTGGCGGGTCCGGTCCATCACCGGATTCTTACTGGGGACTCAGTTCGATCAGCCTGTCCCGGGCGATTTTGATGGAGACGGTGTGGTTGAGGCTGCTGTATTCCGGCCCTCATCCGTAATTAATCCATCCGTTGGTCTATGGGCGATCCAGGGATTGACCAGGTTCTACTTCGGGACCGGGGGAGATATCCCGGTCCCGGCCGTATATAGCTGGTATAGTTCACCCTCCCGCCAAACCGGGCCGTTCAAAAGTGAAGCCGCGGTCTTTCGTCCCTCATCCGGCCTCTGGGCGGTCCGGGGGGGGAATCGACAATATTTCGGAAGCTCCGGAGATCTTCCGCTGCCGGCAGACTTTAACGGGAACGGTCCGGCAGAAAAAGCCATCTATCGGCCATCCGCCGGCCTCTGGGCGATTCGGGGATATACCAGGTTTTATTTCGGCAGTTACCCGGATATTATGACCCGTTATCAACAGTCCGGATCGGTCGACCTGCCGCTCACCCGGTAGCTTTTTTTATCAGACCGATCCGTCGGATCCGACCGATCGGTCTGATAAATTCCCCCCGGAAAAGAGGACTGAAAGAGTAGTCTTCGCGAATTACACGAATTTGAAAACCGGGCAAAAACGAACCTAACTTAGCGGAATTTTTTCCCTGTTTTCAAATTCGTGTAATTCGCGGAATTCGTAGTTTATTAAAGGGGGCGAGGTAGAGGGATTAATCAGTGTAAATCCGGGTAATCCGTGGACTGCAAAAGGGGCCGAGGTAGAGGGGTCAAGGCTTGGCCTTTCGTTCTTTCAGGATCTCTTTATACCGCTTATCCCTCCGCCTCCGGCACTCATCGCCGGTGGCGGATGCTTTGGGGTCGTTCCACATCGCGTTATACTCTGCCAGGAAATCAGATATCAGGTGCCGGGCTTCCGGTCCGGAGAAGATCATGATATTCTCCAGGTTCTTAATCTCGGCTGAACTGGACCAGTTATAACTCCCCGTAACCAGCGTATCACCATTGATAACGACCGCCTTATGGTGCCAGATATTAGATTTCTGGTGGAAGTGATCGTAGGCCGGTTTCCCTTCCAGTTCGTTCCAAGACCAGCCGGGATAGTAATGGTAGCGGATCTCGATATTGGGGATCGGCTTGCCCCGGAACTGGCTCATCAGCACCTTTTTGGTCTTCTCGATCTTCCGGGTCTTCTTCTCCTCGTCATCCTTGATATAGGCTGAAGATCTGATCGCCTCGGCTTTATATTTCTCCGGATCACCGCCGATGACATTCTCCATATAGGGGATGACCGAGAAGGGCGATTCCAGCATGCTGAGATTGGCCAGGACCCGGATCTTCACCCCGGGATAATCCCGGCCGATCCGGAGAAGTTCATCGGCCAGCCGCCTGGAGGTGAAGCTGAAGATCGCCACATCGATACTCCCGCTTCCGTCCCGGACAGATAGCGGCGCGGCTTCTTTAAAGCGATAGATGATCTCATCCACCAGGGGACGGGTGCTGTTGAAGGCAACTTCAACTTCGCCGAAGGAATGGGATGTCCAGGTGCAGGCCAGGACCGCTATTAGAATTAATAAAATTTTACTCCTCATCTTCTTTTAATTGGGTTGGAACCCTTTCGTGGGACTTCCCATATTTTTCAATATCCAATAACCAACAAGGAATATCCAATATCCATGTGCTTACATGTCCTTGGTCATTGGATATTTCTTGTTGGATATTGGATATTCAATTCCTCTTTATCGGTCTAATTATTTTCTAAAATTTTTGCCTGTATCCTCCACCGCCCCATCTCCCAGAGGCGGTCAAACTCCCCCTGAAAAGCCTTCACCATCTTCGGGCAGTTCCAGAAGAAGAAGCGGTTTTCGTGATAGAGGAGGGTGGAGAGAGGGCTGATGTTGGCCGATCCGTTATAGCAGTCCGTTCCGTCAAAGATGCCGAACTTTTCATGCATGGTCTGAAAGGGGATCCCGGTGAACCGCTCGGCTTTTTCCTGATCGAGGACTTTCACCTCGATCACCGGCCGCTCCCGGCCCAGATCCTCCAGCATCGGATCGATGATCGGTTTTTTGGTGACAAAGTCCTTGATGGACTCATCGAGAAATATCCGGATCTTTACCCCTCTCTGATTGGCTTTTAAAAGCTCGAAATACTCATCCGAATGGTTGTTCAGGATGTAGGAAGCGATATCAATGGTCTGCCGCGCCCGCCGGATCATATCCACCAGGGGGTTGGTCAGGTTCCCGGCCGCCGCTTTCTCATTTTTCAGATCAGGCTGGAGGAGGGTAATCTTCTTGTTAAAATTCTGCGGAGCCAGACCTCCGGTCGGTCCGAAGAATACTTCCATCCGGCATGGGGGAACCGGTTCACCGGCGAAGACCGGGGTTACGATCAGAGAGATTAGAATAAAAAACGAAATAATCTTCATGATGGAAACAGCTTACCGGAACCACTCCCTTATTCCAAGGAATATTTATCCCTTCCCTCGGCCAAATTTACAGTCCACTAACCCGATTTATGAATAAATCGGGTTAATTTTGTTGGAAATAAGAAGAAATAAATCTTGCATTTACTTTAGTATAACTTCATTGTAAAAACTGAATTAGATGATTAAGGCCTCTTTCGCGACAAATAAAGCGGATACGCGACAAATAAAGTCTTTTTTTTGTCGCTATAATGTATTTTGCGATATATAAACAGTTATGCCGAAGAAAATCTCAAAAGAAGAGTTTGAATCGATTGTCGCGGTTGTGGCGGCATACCCCGGTGGAGTCAGGATCGACGCCATTCGCAAAGGCCTTGATATCACCCTGCCGGACCGGATGCTCCAACGTCGGCTCAGACGACTGGCCGAGGAGGGAAGAATTGTTCCCAAAGGAACAGGGAAGGGGAGGCTATACTTCCCAAAAACAATTCCTGAACCAGAGGACAAAGAAGAAAACCGTTACACCACCACTACTGAGGGGATCAAACTTTCAGTGAATGGAGAGGCGATCAAGCAGTCGATCTTACGCCCTGTTTCAGAACGTACCCCTGTTGGCTATCAGTCTGACTTTCTGGTGTCCTATGAGCCAAACACAACAGCATATATTTCGGACAAACTTCAGCACGAGTTAACAGAAATGGGTCAGGTTGGGCAGGCTGATCTGCCGGCTGGAACCTACCTACGTCAGGTTATGGACCGTCTCCTCATTGATTTATCTTGGAACTCGAGCCGGCTGGAGGGCAACACCTATTCTCTGCTCGACACGCAGCGCCTATTCGAGCGGGGGGAGAGCGCTGAAGGGAAGGCAGCGGAGGAAACCCAGATGATCCTTAACCACAAATCGGCCATAGAGATGCTTGCGGAAAACGCCGACGGGATCGGTTTTAACCGCTACACGATCTGTAATCTCCACGCTCTGCTTTCGGAAAACCTTCTGCCCGACCCTGCCGCCGGTGGGCATATACGTACTCGCCCTGTCGGTATCACCGGGACCGTCTATAGACCACTGGAAGTACCACAGCAGATCGAACAGTACTTTGATCAAATTCTGGAAAAGGCCGAAGCTATCCGTAATCCATTCGAGCAGGCCTTTTTCGTAATGGTATACCTCCCATATCTCCAGCCTTTCGAAGATGTGAATAAGCGGATCTCACGTCTGGCTGCTAATATCCCCTTTATCCGCCACAACCTCTGCCCACTCTCCTTTGTCGATGTGGATCAGGATGATTACGTGCGAGGTACTCTCGGTGTGTATGAACTAAATCGAATCGAATACCTTCGGGATATTTTCACGTGGGCCTATCGACGGTCCTGCATGAGATATTCCGCAATCCGCCAGTCATTGGGTAAACCGGATCTGTTCCGCCTGCAATATAGACTACAGATCGGCCAATTTGTTCGCCGAGTAGTTCAAAACGGGATGGATAAACGAGCCGCGGCGAAATGGATAGCAATGCAGGCGACCGGGGAGATTCTCCGGGAGGATAAACATAGGTTCGTAGAGGTGGTCGAAACGGAGATCAGCAATCTACATGAGGGCAACATAGCACGTTATCGTTTGCGGCCATCGGAGTTTGCTGCATGGGAGCGGAGCTGGGAATAAATGGGGGAGTAATATTCAGACGATATGCAGTTAAGTTAAATGCCAAGCCTACCCGTAATTTCAGTCCCTGACACCCTGTTTTGCCGGAGTTTAAATCGCTCGCGGAGTATATCAAGGCGTTTGAGAATGGGTGCCCCGATTACTGCAAGGATGATGAACGGCCATCCCGGTTAAAAATCGATTTGAAGATAACTAAAGGGACAAAATTCAACCAGGCTTGCCGGTTGTCGGCACTCGCTCTCACTGCGAAAAAGACCAATTATGAACGCCACAGCCTGGTGGAAAACTTTATGTTAATCAACGATTCTACTACCATCGCTTGCGAAGTCCCGGTATGGTTCTGGGAAAAGAACCTGAACGCGGGAATTTTCGGACATATCGATCTCCTCCAGGTGAGATTTGGCCTGATCTATGTGATGGACTATAAGCCGGAGGCAATACACGAGAATGTCCAGAAGGTTGCTTCACAACTTCTATTTTATTCATCCGGCCTTTCGTTCAGGACAAAAATACCCCTGGATAAGTTCAGATGCGCATGGTTTGACGATGAAGTTTATTACGAGTTCAATCCCAGAGAAGCAAATGTAAAATATCACAGATCAGGAGGTAAGTCATGGCACGGATAAAGTGGGAAGATCGGAAGTATAACGGCTATTTCACGATGCCGGGTATCGGAGGATGGGGGAAGACCCGGACCGATAAGGACCTGAAAAGGCGTCTGGCGGTTCTGGGCTTCCGCTCCTACTGGCGGAAGCTGGAACTTTATCGAAAATCACTCCTTTGCCAATTGTCATTGCGATCCGCCGCCGCTCGAAGAGGGGACTACGCCGGAGATGGAACCGACGATATCGGGATCTTCTGGGCAACCTCGGGGTTATGGGCGATCAAAGCGGTAACCCGGGCCTATTTCGGCGGGGTCGGCGATATCCCGGTGGGGAGATGAGGCAGTGAGTAGCAGGGAGTAGTAGGGAAAAGCAGGGAAGAGCAGGGATAAATTTGGCCGGGGGTTGCCCTGTAGCCGCGGGCGGGGATTTGGGTGGGGACGGGTTGGATTGGTTGTCCCAGGGTAGAACCCTGGGTTGAGATGTTGGACCCCGTTGGGGTCCATGTTTGCTTGGGCGGTGCCGGTGTTATCCCCGGGTAGAACCCGGGGTTGAGATGTTGGACCCCGTTGGGGTCCAAAAAAATACCCCGAAGGGGTATCACATGTAAGCCCGGGGAGAATCCCCGGGATATACGCCGATCACCCAACATATATAGAACCCCAACGGGGTTCAACATATAATCCCGGGGGGGGAAATCCCCGGGTAGAACCCGGGGTTGAAATGTTGCACCCCTTCGGGGTGCGGGGTGGTTTTGCGGGATGCGGTGATATCCCTGGGTGGAACCCGGGGTTGGGATGTTGCACCCCGTTGGGGTCCAAAAAATACCCCGAAGGGGTATCACATTTAAGCCCGGGGAGAATCCCCGGGATATACGCCGATCACCCAACATATATAGAACCCCAACGGGGTTCAACATATAAGCCCGGGGAGAATCCCCGGGAATACACCCGAACACCACACACACCCAGAAACGAACCCCGAAGGGGTTCAACATTTCAACCCGGGGTTGGGGGCCCCGCATTCTGCGGGGCGGGGGTTGGGGCGGGTGGGATATTGCGCGCAGGTATAGCTCCTGAACTGATTCACCGGCCGGATAAATACTTGTGCTTGGATCCCGAGTATTTCAGGGCATCCCGGTCTATATCGGGACCAGCCGGGGTCTGTCAATATCGAACAGGATATGCCTATTCTGCGCACCGCATTCATAACCACCTGCTATTTCCAGGATTGCGACACGGTGGTGCCGAGGGCACCACTATTTGCCCTCTGACAAAGCAATCCCAGCAGCTTTTTAAATTGGATCTATAATTTGAGAAAAATAAGAACCCCCAAAAATTAAATTTGTCTATTCCCCCCCATTGAGTATAATGCCATATATGAAAGAGACGCTATATATAGAAGAAATTAATGTTGAACTGGGAATAAGGACTCCAACTATCTGCACTCCGGAAGAACTAATGGAGGCTTGATATGAAACAGGACCCGATTGTAAAAGAAGTGCGAAAGGCTCGAGAAGAAATATTCTCCAGTTTTATTAGTGACCCGGGAGAATTTTTCCATCATTTGAAAAGATGCGAGAAGAAATATAAAGGCCGATTAATATCCCGTAGTCCCCGACCGGCCTTGAGACAGAAAGTAGCTTGATCGAGGATTTGTCCACGGCTCGGCATTTACGCTGCTGACAAGTCCCCGGGTTTCTATTACCAAAAAATGTTTGAGTCTCTTCTCGTTCAATCATTCAGCTAAGTTGAATGTCAAGACGCGACACCCCCCCGGAGGTTAGTCATGGCACGATTAAAGTGGGAAGATCGGAAGTATAACGGCTATTTCACGATGCCGGGTATCGGAGGACGGGGGAAGACCCGGACCGATAAGGACCTGAAAAGGCGTCTGGCGGTTCTGGGCTTTCGCTCCTACTGGCGGAAGCTGGAGCGCTATCGCAAGCAGCTGATATCACAGTTGGGGTCCGGCCTCGGCGGCCGGCGGGGTCCGGCCTCGGGAGGGGGTGAGGTTCAGGGAGGCCTGACCCCGGAAGGGGGCTATCCCGAACTCCGCGAAGAAGCCCTTCTAACCGAACTGCGGATTATGCTCGAAAATCTCCGGGGAGAAATCTCCTCTCATTCCCCCGGAACCATCAAGCATCTTCTCAAGATGATAGAGGAGATAATCCGCCTGATCTCGCGGGTATTTCACCCGTCATTCCGGTCTCTTACCCCCTGTTTTTCCGGAGGCACTCTCTCCTCCGGTTCATCTCCCCGAGGTCCGCCCTCAGGCGCTCCTGTCTCGGTCTGTCATTGCGAGCGGAACAAAGTGGAGCGAAGCAATCTACCGGGCAATCGTGAGATTGCTTCTCCGCCAGAGGCGGATCGCAATGACAGCCACGAGGGTTCTCATCCAGCTACTGAAGCCCGCGGCTACCGCTCACCGCTTACTGCTCACGCTTATCGGAGCGGAGCGGAGATCCCGAACGCTTCTTCGCGACCATCCACCCCAGGCCCCGGAAATTGGATCCAGACCAGGCCCCGGATACTGGAAATCTGCTCAAAGCTGAACTTTTTTCTCTCCCGGAGTTTTCAGGCCCCGTTTTTGGGATCCAATATTAAGACCGATAATATGTATAACACCTTGCTGTATAGAGTATTTGAAACTATATCCACGGCAATGACTATCTCAACTAAAGGGTTATTAAGCCCTCTTTCTAAAATTTGCTGCAGAGTGCCCCGAATTGGTGGGTGGAGCATCATTGGACTTGGAGGATTAATGGCTTATTTTGGTGCTTTGGGAATTCCTACAAGTGCTGAAGCTTTTCCTGGAAAAGATATTGGAACTGTATCAACTGAAATAGCAAACACCTGGGGGGTGGCTGTTGAACCTGGAACAAGAGATTATTGGTGGGTTGATAATGTGACAGGGGAAGTTTGGGAAACTAAAGCAAATGATGGTCTTAATGGAGGAGATGATTATCTCCAATTCACTTGCCCAAATGGTTCTAATTTTAAGGGTGTTGCAATGAATAATGATTATGTTTGGGTTGTAAGTGATGGTGATGATAAGATTTACAAATTTGATAAAGATACAGGAACCGAGGTTGGGAATTTTAATGTGCCATCCCAACTTGGTGATGACAAGGGGGGAGGTTTAGCATATCATAATGATAATTTATTTTATCATTTATATTCTGCTCTATGGCCAAATAAAATTAATAAATATAATGCAGGCAATGGAAACCTTATTGAAACAATTGATTTGTCACCTGAAATTGGTGCTGGAAGAGGTCTTGCATATAATTCTATTGATGATAGTCTTATATTGGAAAGAGGAAGTGGAGTGTCTGCTTATGTTATATGGCCTGATGGAGAGGGTAGTTTTTCTGATTGGACACAGATTGGATATAATTATATCCAAGGTAGTGATACTACAGGTATGGGTTTTAATGAGATAGACAATTGTATGGTTATTGGGGTTGATCAAAGTATTGAAGATCGTATCACTAGTATTGAATATTTTCCAACACCAGTAGGTCCAACACCAACACCAACACCAGAACCAAGTGAGATTGGAATTTTTAGACCATCAACTGGTTTATGGGCTATTCAAGGAAATACAAGAGCTTATTTTGGTGGGGAAAATGATATTCCTGTTTACAAAGATTTTAATGGTAATGGAACAAAGGATATTGGGATTTTTAGGCCTTCAAGTGGTTTGTGGGCAATAAAGGGAGTTACAAGAGCTTATTTTGGTGGTTCTGGTGACACACCAGTTCCTGGTGATTATGATGGAAATGGAACAGTTGATCAGGCTATTTTTAGACCGAGTTCAGGATTGTGGGCTGTGAAAGGAGTTACAAGGAGTTATTTTGGCTCATCCGGTGATGAAGCCGTCCCGGCGGATTATGACGGGGATGGAACCGAAGATACCGGGATATTTCGAGATATCAGCGGCCTCTGGGCGATTAAAGCGGTAACCCGGGCGTATTTCGGAGGTTCAGCCGACCGCCCGGTCCCCGGAGATTATGCCGGAGACGGTACCTCTGATATCGGAATCTTCCGACCGGCCTCGGGGTTATGGGCGATCCGGGGAGTGACCCGGAGCTATTTCGGGGGAACAACCGACGAACCGGTTCCGGGGGATTATAGCGGCGACGGAGCGGACGATATCGGGATATTTCGAGATATCAGCGGCCTCTGGGCGATTAAAGGGGTTACCCGGTGTTATTTCGGAGCCGTTGGAGATATTCCGCTCACCCGGCCGATGTGCACGGATTGACGGGGATGTTGCCCCGCATTCTGCGGGGCGGGGATTGGGGGGGAACGGGGTGGATTGGTTATCCCCGGGTAGAAC
>CAKZYZ010000300.1 GCA_937885075.1 uncultured bacterium
GTGAACTTAGAGAGGTGAGAGTTGTGGGGAATGAATATGAAGGACATTCTTAAATATTTTCAATATAGAAGAAAAAGAGATTAATTTTTTTTTTTTTTTAATGATACGGCGACCACCGAGATCTACACTCTTTCCCTACACGACGCTCTTCCGATCTACTTATTTTATGGAAGATCAGCAATTTAATCTGGAGATATTCGAGGGGCCGCTTGATCTCCTTCTCTATCTGGTCCGGAAGAACGAGGTCGAGATTCAGAATATCCCGGTCCAGAAGATCACCGAGCAGTACCTGAAGTACCTTGATCTGATGAAGATCCTCGACCTGGATATCGCCGGGGAGTTCCTGACGATGGCGGCGACCCTGCTCCATATAAAATCGCGTCTCCTCCTTCCTCCCGAGGAGAGAGAAGAAGAGGAAGAAGACGATGATCCTCGCTGGGACCTGGTAAGACAGTTACTGGAGTATAAACAGTTCAAGGAGGCGGCCGATACATTTCATGAGCTGGAGGTCGAACAGGAGAAGACTTATGTTCGGGGCAAGGTTCCGGTTGATCCGGTTCCATCCGCGGAACTGCCGCTGGAAGATGTTGAACTCTTTGAACTGCTCGATGCTTTTTCCCGGGTTCTGGATGAGGCGGAGAAGAGACGGCCGCCGGAGTTTGAGCCGGATAATTTCACCATGGAAGACGGTCGGAATCGGGTCCTGGATCGGATTAATCACCGGGGACCTATCCTCTTTCATCTCCTCTTCGAGAAGGGTGAGCCGCTCACCCGGATTGTTGTCGTATTTCTGGCCCTGTTGGAGTTAATGCGGCAGAAGATAGTTCAGGTCTATCAGGAGGCCCATTTCAGTGAGATAAAGATTCGGAGGGTGGAAGATTCCTGCCTGCCTGACGGCAGTCAGGAATGACCAGCCGTCGCCCTTCGGGCTATGGCGGGCAGGCGAAACCCGAATAACGAATGACGAAAGAATGACAAAATCAAAATGACGAATGACGAATTTCCTGACTCAGGTGGGCGGGCGCGTTTGGACATTTGCTCATTAGTCATTAGACATTCTTTCGGGTTTCCTCATTCGGTTTTCGTCATTATTAGTGTTATTATATAGTTTGATATTATGAAAGAGGAACGCGTTAACTTAAAAAGAATAGTGGAAGCATTGTTGTTCGTCTCTTCCGAGCCTCTCTCCATCTCCCGGTTGGAGGTTCTGACTGAAGGAGTGCGGATAGAAGGGGAGAGCTTGAAGCAGATCCTGATAGAACTGGAACGAGAATATGAAGCTGAAGAGAGGAGTTTTACAATTCGGAAGGTCGGTGCCGGCTATCAATTGAGGACCCGGAGTATATACGCGCCCTGGATCCGGAAGCTCTTTCACACTCGTCGAGTCGTTCATCTCTCCAAGCCCGCCCTGGAGACACTGGCGATCATAGCTTATAAACAGCCGATAACCAGGGCTGAGATCGAAGTTATTCGGGGGGTCAATGTCGATGGAATCGTCAAGAGCCTGCTCGACCGCGAGTTGATAAAGATATCCGGCCAGAAAGATGTTGTGGGGCGTCCTTATCTTTACCGGACCTGCAAGCGGTTTTTGGAGCATTTCGGGCTTAATACCCTGGCGAATCTTCCTCCGCTGGAAGCGAGGGAGAAGCCATCGGCCCGGAAGATATCCAGTTCCAGCGACCTCAGTTTTCAGAATTCCGAGGGCGACGAGGAGGAAGAGAGTGAGGTTGAGACGTCAACTTCTGAAGATAGAACTTCAGAAATAGCCAAAGATCGAACGTCGAACGTCGAACGCTCAACTTCGAACATCGAACGTCGCCTTGACGAATCGGCTACTGGTAATCAGCAATAGTCAACCATCTTTTGTTTAACTTTCAACATTCAAAATTCAGGATTATAGGAGACAAATTGTCTTTCAAATATACTTGTAATGTTGATTCAATGCTTGCAAGCTATTATTTTTTCGGAGAAAAAATAATATTATGAATAAAAAAGAAGTACAGGCTAAGATTGCCCGGCTGGACGAGAAGCTGATCAAGCTGATCAATCAGAGAGGAAGCTTGACCAGAAAGGCCGGGGAGTTACGGACCGGGAGCAAGGGGTCCGGGTATGACCCGGTTGGGGAAGAGAAGATCCTCCGGAAGATTGCCCGCGCGAATCCCGGTCCGCTCCCGTCTGGAGACATCAGGGCGGTCTATCGGGAGATTATCTCCGCCTGTCGGGGGATGGCCGGCCGTATCAAGGTGGCTTACCTGGGGCCGGAGGCGACATTTACCCATGGAGCGGCCCGGAAGCACTTCGGCTCAGCCGTCGAGTTCATTCCGGCCGAGAGTATAGGAGGGGTATTTCGGGAAGTGGAGAATGAAGTCGCGGACTATGGAGTTGTCCCGATTGAGAATTCTCTGGATGGGGCGGTTACCTATACCCTGGATAGCTTTATGGAATCTCCCCTCCAGATCTGCGCGGAAGTCTTTCTCCGGGTAGATCAGAACCTTCTCTCAAATTCCCCGATGGCAGAGATTGAAAATATCTATTCTCATCCCCAGGTCTTTGGCCAATGCCGGATATTTATCCAGAAGCATCTTCCCCACGCGGCTTTGAGGGAGGTTGCCAGTACCGCCCGCGCGGCGGAGCTGGCCGCCCGGGAGAAGAAGAGCGGCGCCCTGGCAAATGCCCTGGCCGCGTCGGTCTATGGATTAAAAATCTTGAGGCGCAACATCCAGGACAGTGCCGGTAATATGACCCGTTTTCTGGTCATCGGCGACTCTCTTCCACCTTCTTCGGGGCGGGACCGGACCTCCATTCTCTTCTCCCTTCCCCATAAGGCCGGTTCTCTCCACGACGCTCTCAACGCTTTCCGGGTCCGGGGGATTAATCTGACAAAGATAGAGTCGCGCCCGTCCCGAAAGAAAGCCTGGGAGTATTATTTCTTTGTGGACCTGGAAGGACACTGCCGGTCAAAGAAAGTAAAGGCCGCCCTGGAAGAACTGTCGGAAGCCTGCCGGTTCATCAAGATTATGGGGTCCTACCCGAGGAGTGAGATCTAAAGTGGCTGGACTTTACTCGAAAAGCTTTTTAAACCACGAAGAACACGAAGTACACGAAGGGCTTTGAGAAAATTAGAGAAATTCAATTATTTTTCTTCGTGCTCTTCGTGAACTTCGTGGTTAATATATAGTTTTTTGAGCACAAAAAGTTGAAGACACCTTTTCGAGTAAGTTCTGGAGAGTAGTATAAATGGGGGTATAGCGAAATAGTCTAAAAAAGAAATTAAGCGTAGTTGCTGATTTATACGCATTTTATTTCTCCCCCATTCATAAATATCAAATCCAATTCCGTAAATTCGTCATATTTAAACTATAATAATTATTGTGTATTCCATAAAGGGGGATAAAGAAAATGGTTGGTAAAGAAATTCGATTGGAAAGAATCATGAACCGGAATTCCGGTCGTACCATTATCGTGCCGCTGGATCACGGTATTACTCTCGGTCCCATCCCCGGTCTGACCGATATGAGTAAGGCCATCGCCCGGGTAGTAGATCGGAAGAGCACACGTCTGAACTCCAGTCACACTGATATATCTCGTATGCCGTCTTCTGCTTGAAAAAAAAAAAAAAAAAAAAGAAAAAAAAGACAAAAAAAAAATAAAAAAAAAACATAACAAAATAAAAACAAAAAATAAAAAACAAAAAAACAAAACAGATGCTGCGCAGACATGA
>CAKZYZ010000301.1 GCA_937885075.1 uncultured bacterium
TGTATATCATATACATGCTATAGTCTAGTGGTTGGTTCTTTGTTATGTGTAGGAGTTTTGTGTTTAGACTGATTTGCTTTTTAGTTATGTCTTTTTTTTTTTTTCAAGCAGAAGACGGCATACGAGATATATCAGTGTGACTGGAGTTCAGACGTGTGCTCTTCCGATCTGTTGACAATCCCTTGATATCGATGATGTTCAGCTTTGTCGCCGGTTTATTTTTTGATAACGAGGCTGTAGGATAAGTCAAAAACCTCCAAAAATCATGTAATTTGAGGGTGCCAAAACGTTAGGTTGTTCCGAGATCGTCGCTTTTTGGCCTGTTTTTGGAAGCCGTTTTTTTGTCATTTTTTTTGAAATGACTTATCCTACAGCTTCAACGGCCCTGATAACCTGCCTGCGATTTAGAGCCACGGACTATGTTAAACAAAAGACTTACAACGAAGCCGTGAAGCTTCGATTCAACACCGCATTTAGCAGGTCTGAGTTAATTTGATGGTTATGCTAAAGTTTCCACCTCTCCAAATGATATTTTAAGAAACAAAGATTGTATCTGTTGATAGAGTGGGCCAATCATTTGTGCACACTCAGCTATTTGTTCTGCTGTAATACTTTCCTCAACAAGATTATGAATGATATCTGCACGTTTCTGATTGAATTTTATTATTTTGTCAAAAAGTGCTTCATCAATAAAACCCTTATTGTTTGCCAATAGAGCTTTGTCATATAAATAGCGCTTTTCTTTATTTGAAAAATCGTCATAATTCAGTGGGATGCCATTATTTCCAACCGTGGTTTTTGTCGTAATTGTCACCAATAAGAACTCCAGTAATTGATAACCGACAGCGATTGCCTCTATATAATGTTTTTCACGAAAAGCTCGACAATAAATTTTAACCAAATCCCAAGTTTCCATTCTTTACACCTCTATGATAAATTATTTATCTTTTTCTGCATAACGACCCTGCTCAGCTGACCGCCGTAGCAGGGATTGTTTTGTGCTAGCGCTACCAGCACAAAAAAGCACTGCGGAGGCGGGTCAGCTGCAGCTTATGGATACTATTTATGGCCCCTCCTTTGAAAAGGGCTAATTGTCGATAAGTATATCAGAAAGACAAAACAATCAAAGGAGGATAATAAAATGAAACGTACAACAAACTTTGGCGCGGTGGTGAGGATCGCGCGCGCCCTCTGGAAGCCGTTGGCGATCGCCATTACCATCTCCGTTCTGAGAGTCCAGCAGGGCGCATGGGCGGAGAAGACCAATCCGCCCGGGAACCGGCCGAACGTCGTCCTCGTCCTGGCGGACGACCTCGGTTACGGGGACCTCTCCTGCTACGGCGCCCCGGACGTCAAAACACCCAACATAGACCGGCTGGCCGGGGAAGGGGTCCGCTTCACGGCGTTCTACGCCAACAGCCCCATCTGCTCGCCCACCCGGTCGGCCCTCCTCTCCGGCCTCTACCCACAGCACGCCGGCGTCTGGAAGGGCGTCCCCGCCCGCGACCAGAAGAAGAAAAAAAGGGGAACGGTGAAAGAGCGGAAAAAGGAGCGGAACCTCGGCCTGAAGGAGGAAGTCACGCTCCTGCCGCAGATCCTCAAGGGAGAAGGGTATGCCTGCGGCATCTTCGGCAAATGGCACCTGGGAGGCGAGTCGCCCAACATCCCGAACGACCGCGGGTTCGACTCCTTCTACGGTTTCCTTGGGGGGAGCTCGAAGTACGGGCCCAAACACGGCCCCACGCAACGGCTTAACCGGAAACCGTACGACGAGGAGGGGCACCTGACGGATCTCTTCACGGAGCAGGCCCGCGCGTTCATCAGGGAGAACAAGGACCGTCCCTTCTTCGTTTATATCCCCTACAACGCCCCCCACGGCCCAATCGACAATGCGGCCTCCCTGATCCCCGGGTACGTCAAAAAGTATCGGGAGCACGGCGTTGACCCCGCCCGGGCCATGTTCTGCGCCGTCGTCGAACACATGGACAGCGGGGTGGGGAGGATCATGGAGACGCTCCGCAAGCTCGACCTGGAGGGGAAGACGATCGTGATATTCACGAGCGACAACGGGGCGACGCCCAAATGGAGCGGGTCCAACAAGCCCCTGCGGGGCCAGAAAGGCCAGGTCCTCGAGGGGGGGATACGGCTCCCCTGCATCGTCCGCTGGCCGGGGAAGATTCCCGGTGGGAGCGTCGCGGACTCCCCGGCCGCGAGCATGGACCTCTTCAGCACGATACTGGACGCGGTGGGAGCGGACATCCCCGGCGGTGTGAGCGGGGTGAGCCTCCTCGATGTGATGACATCCGGCGGGACGGAGAAGCTCCCCGAGCGCTACCTCTTCTTCGAACTCAAGGGGCGGGTGGCGGCCCGGCACGGGAACTGGAAGATAGTCGGCGATTTGAGCGACGAGAAGACGAGGGATCGGTTCGCCCTCTACGACCTCGGAAAGGACCTCCGGGAAACCAGGGACCTCTCAAGGGAGAACCCGGAAAAGCTTCAGCAGCTCAAGAAAGCCCTCTCTGCCTGGCTGGATACCGTCGAGGAACACAAAGGCCTCAAGGACAGAGGACAGAGGACAGAAGCGAGGGCGGTGTCGGCAGCCTTAAAAATATAGAACTGGGGTCAGTCGATAAATAAATACAATCTAACCGAACCCTTTGTACCAATGTAAGTGAGGCACTTACCCCCTCATAATTTATTGTATAATATAGGGCGGTAAGGAGACTAACCTATGAACTCAGAAAATCAATTATTAAGTATTACCTCGACGACCAAGGAGAAAATGGAGGGAGCCCGTAGGGCGACTGGAATTTCCTCCTCGGCGGATATATCTTTTTCCTCAGATATTAATGATGTTCCGGAACCGGAGGTTCTTGAAAGACCGGGCCGCCGTAAATTTACTGACGATTATAAACTCAAGATAGTCCATGAAGCTGGTCATATTCTAATTCACGGCAAGCGAGATGTTTTCATTGAAGAGGGGGAACGGCAAGATAAGAATGAGCAGGAAGCGGATGCTTTTGCACGTGATTTCTTGATTCCTCCTGAGAAGTTCGTTATTTTCAATAGAAATCCAAGATATATTTCAAAGGCTCAGGTATTGTTATTCGCTAAACAGCTTGATTTATCTCCAGCAATCGTAGTAGGACGCCTTCAGCATGAAAGGCTATTACCTCGAAGCCATATGAATGATTTAAGAAGAAGATTCCAGTTCGTAAATGAGTCAAGATAGAAGCGTAAAATCCCCACACACCCACCAACCCAAGCTTCGGGATAATCTCAAAGGTACATCATCATAACACTCAAACCACACTCCGCGGCTTTAATCTTCGCCAAGATCAAAGCATTTCCCTGAGCCTGAGCCCGTGCTCTTCCTCCGGGAGATTGATGATCAGCCTCAACTTCCGTTCGGTGACCTTCCGGGAATAAAGCGGATCGCCGAGGGCTTCCAAGTCCTCCTGAGCTCCAGAACAAAACCGAAAGAGGCCCAAGATCTGGGAAACCCGGGCATGGGACAGCCCGATAGCCTTGGCGAAGGCCCTTTGGGACCGGAAATTCCCGGCTTTCATTGCCTCCGCCCACTCCCGGGCCAGGAAGATCGGGTTGCGGTAGGTCCGGACCGGCTTTATCCGCCCCCTCCGCCGGCGGTCGGTCTCGAAGATGTAGTCAAAAACGTCCCAGATGAGGGTTCGCTCCGCCATCGGACTGGGGAGCTAAAAAGCCCGACCATAATGGCCGGGCTTTTTAGCAATAAATAAGCGTTAGACTGAACCTTATCCGGATAAGATATATTTTATCCGAGTCCTGAATCAATCGGCCTGACAAGGTCATAGCTGTTGCTGGTTCTTCCACAGGCCCGTATTTTAACCCTATACAAGAGTAGTAAGTCGAGCTTGTCAGCTCTTGGGTATTATATTTTTTTCAGTGGCGGATTCCGCAAACTCCCAGGGACCACCGATCTTCCAATTCCTGGGAGCGGAAGCTCGCCCGGAAGCCGCTTTTAGCGGTGGTAGCAGAAATGTACGGAGACCTGATATGATCTCCGGAAGTTCCGGTATCTCCTGTTCAAGGCCACTTTTCCTGATAAACGCTTTCCACTGTATGGTCTTCAAGTCATCACGGCTGAACTCTTCCGTGAGAGCCACCGGGGTTTCGTGCGAAATTTTAGTCTTGCGCCTCTTAAAAGTTGCCTTGATAGCTCTGGTAAGGATAGCACCATCAAAGACAAAGTCACGCGCCAGCACGAACAGATCATAGAAGTTCTTCATTCGGCTATTGACGATTCCCAGCGTAACAATGGTCTGAAGTTTCTCGGCAACGACCGTCTCATGTGGGTACGCACGTATAATTGGAGCCGGGAAGTCCAGTATGGTAGGATAGTTGGCCTATACGACCGACCTGTCCAGGCCATGAACAACATAGCCCCCTTGAGGATGAATTCCCCGGCATATTCAGAGATGGAGAGGCGATAGAGAAGCCGCTCGGTCGCATAACTCGTCCAGACCAGGTTGGCATCATCCCCGGTTTCCCGGATTATATTCAGGAGGCGCTGGCGCACCGAGGCCGTGACGTTGGATGGCTTGTCCCTGGTCATATGATCGCTTCCATGTATGGTCGCATAACCCTGGCGACGCGGCAGACTTTGGCATAGCCCCACAGTTCATCGATCGTACACTTGCGGAGACGGATAGCCTCTCTCAGGGATTCAAGAGCAACGTCAAGGCCAATCTTATTCCTGTACTTGAAACAATCCGCCACCGTCTTGGCCGGGTTATAGATTTTCACCTGAACTCCCTCGATGATGTGCTCGTCGATGCCTTCTGTAAGGGCCTGCCCGGAGAAGCGCATGATCCTCATCTTGAGATGCGTGATACGAGGTCGAGCAGCCCTGCGGTCAATGGCGATCCATACTTCGTGTGGCATCTGCGTCCCGATCTCGTGAAAGCGAAGAGCGGAGAGAAGGCATATTACCCCCCTGGGTACTGTCCTGCCTGCCTGTGCTAGTCCATGATGAGGCGTAATATCAGCATCCGGCAGGCTATACAGCCCTCGTTCCAACCGCACGAGTTCTCCCCGGGAACACATTTGCCGGAGATACTCGTGATGAATTCCAAGCGAGCGCACATCTTTCGAGCTCACAATTCCTGAACTGTGAGCAAGTTCAAGTATCTGCCTTACCTTGTTGCTATAATTCTTCACTTGCAC
>CAKZYZ010000302.1 GCA_937885075.1 uncultured bacterium
CCGTATCTTGTTGTAGATGACCGTATAGTATTTTGATGCACTATACGTATTTCTTTTTTTGTTTCTTTTCTATTGTTTTTGTTTTATTTTTTTGCTTTTTTTTTTTTTTTTTCAAGCAGAAGACGGCATACGAGATATATCAGTGTGACTGGAGTTCAGACGTGTGCTCTTCCGATCTAGAGGCCAAAATATCCATTGATTTTTCCAAAAATGTCATTCATTTTTATGACTATCGGGTTAGCTCATCAAAATATCAACGAGTACCTTAGTGACAATATTTTTCAAAGGTTAGATTTAAATACATAATATACTGGAATGCAATGAAATAGAGCACAACACATGCAAACCATATTAGTGACTTATTGGATTTTGACCCGCGACAACCCTATTTTCAGCATGGTAATAGCACAATTTCAAGCAATATCAAATAATGGAAGCGCTAAGTGCTTGCAATGCAATATATTAAGTGATGAGCTAACCCGATAGTCATATTAATTATAACCAACAACTACTACCCCTAATCTGTGTTCATTTTAGAAAATCTCCCACTAACCTATTAAATTAGACAATCCAGGGGATGAAATCCTTGGCTTTTTTTTATTTTTTTCTGCTGGGGAGATTTTTCAAAAAATGCCAAGGATTCCTCTCCCTGGATTGTCATATCTATAAGGACAATAACCTCTTTTGCTCCATTCTTTATTTGGTGTAAGTGCGGATATGCCTATAATGAGGGAGGAGAAGTCCGAAAGCGTAAGATATCCGATATTCTGTCACAGATTTTACAATAAGCAGATTTATTTGGTGGTGGATTTGTCCGGAAGGACTGGAGGAGGATAATCTTTATCTCAGGAGGGTACGTATGAAAAAAACTTTGATGATTATAGCAGTTCTGGCAATCATTATTCCTGAATCAGTGACTACGGCACAGACTGATTTTACTCTACGTCACAGCTTCTCAGTGCAATCTGATGACGGCAAAGAACCTCAGGGGAGTCTGATACTGGGCGGAAGCAACCTCTACGGGATGACGCGCCTAGGTGGTGCATCTAATTACGGGACAATATTTTCAATCCAGACCGGGGGGAGTGATTTTACTATTATTCATAGCTTTTCAGGAGCGGCTGATGGTGGAAAATGGCCGTATGGTAGCGTGATCTTTGACGATAACACACTATTTGGGATGACATTTTCGGGTGGTTCCATAGGTCTTGGCACCATCTTTTCAATTCAAAACGATGGGACGGATTTTACGTTGCTGCATGATTTTGGTGGCAATCCCACCGATGGCCAATATTCCTATGGTAGTTTGATCAGGGACGGGAATGTTCTCTATGGGATGACCTGGGGGGGTGGGTTTTATGATAACGGTACGATTTTTTCGATTCAGAACGATGGAACCGACTTCACACTCCTTCACTCCTTCTCAACGCAGTCTGATGATGGCAAATATCCTTATGGGGACTTAGTCTTAACTGGAAACACTCTCTATGGAATGACTCGCCGTGGCGGTTCGTATGATGATGGTACGATTTTTTCGATTCAAAACATTGGAACTGACTTTACATTGCTTCATAGTTTCTCAAGTGGATTTGACGATGGAAAATTTCCTTATGGTAGTTTAGTTTTGGAGGAGAGCGTTTTCTATGGCATGACTTACTTTGGTGGTCCGTCTGATTATGGCACAATATTTTCCATTCAAAATGATGGAACGGATTTTACGCTGCTGCATAGTTTTGCAGGCGGATCTAATGACGGTGAAGAACCTCGGGAGAATTTGATTCTATATGGGAGTACTCTCTATGGGATGACACATGGAGGTGGTTTTTATGATGAGGGGACGATTTTTTCTATCCAGAACGATGGAACCGATTTCACACTCCTTCACTCCTTCTCCGCTCAGTCTGATGATGGCGGATTTCCTTATGGGAGCTTATTCCTGACAGGGAACACACTTTATGGGATGACTATGTTTGGAGGGGAGTATGATGTTGGAACGAGCTTTTCGTTTCGATTGCCATCTCCTACTCCATCACCGTCGGCCATACCGACTCCAGAGGTCACACCGACCTCACCAGTAATTCCGTCGCCTACAGCTTCTCCGATGTCGTCAACTTCGCCAACGCCACCGCCACCGAAAACACCAACTCCTATACCAACTTATACTCCCACTGCCACATCTTCTCCCTATCCAACACCGATGAATCTGGTTTTGCAGTCGAGTGATTTCAATGGTGATGGGACTTCCGATATTACTGTCTTTCGTCAGCAGGTAGGTCTATGGGCGATAAGAGGACTGACACGCTTCTACTATGGCCAGCAAGATGATTACCCGGTTGCCGGTGATTATGACGGTGATGGGACCACTGAGATAGCGATTTTTCGGTCTTCCACAGGTCTATGGGCAGTGAAGGGAAGTACGCGCTTCTACTTTGGTTCAAGTAATGATTTGCCGGTTCCCGCAGATTATTATGATGATGGTCGATGCAACGCTGCCGTCTTCCGTAAAATCAACGGATTGTGGAGTATCAGGGATCTGACCCGAGTTTACTTTGGTACTTCGGGAGACATTCCGGTCCCCGGTGACTACGATGGAAAAGGAGTGGCGAGATTCGGTATCTTTCGGCCTTCTACCGGGTTATGGGCGTTTCATGGGATAAGCCGTGTGTATTTCGGTTCTTCCGGCGATAAGCCGGTCCCCGGGAATTACAGTGGGAATGGTAGTTCTGTCATCGGAATCTTCCGTTCAGCCTCGGGCCTCTGGGCAATAAGAGGAGTTACACGCGCTTATTTCGGGCGCTATGGTGATCGGCCGGTACCGGCTGATTTTGATGGTGACTCCTTCTCCGAAATCGGAGTTTTTCGTTCCTCCAGTGGACTTTGGGCGATTCGGGAGCTATCCCGCCTCTATTTCGGAACTATCGGAGATTCTCCGGTAACGAGGTAGGGATTGAATTTCAATAATGGATTATAACTGAGTTTGCAGGTAGTTAGCAATGAGAAGGATAATAGGGGAAGGCATACTCTCAACTATAGGCAACAAGACGGAAGAGAAAAGGAGGTCATATCCGGATATATATTATTACACCACTACAATCTCTGCTATGAAAAGATAGCAACAGTTAGATAGCAACAGTTAATTGGGCAGCATAGAAGGAGGTAACCCACATGAAAAGGAAAAGACCATGTCAGCAGAACTTAAGAATAGGAAGTAAATCGAATTTTCGAACCTTGGGTTTGCTTATTCTGGGATTAACCTACCTCAGCGCTTGCGCTCCAACTCCACCCTTACCTCCGCCGCAACCGATCGGTTGCATTGATTTTGAGGAACTACAATTAGGGGCAAGATTCAAATTCCCAGATACTTTGGCCGTCTCGGGTGTCACGATGGTCGTTCGAGCTTTCCAGTGGGGCAATCTCACCTGGACTTCCACCGGTTTTGTGAAGGTTGAGAGTGCCGGTAAGGCTGGGGGGTCGGGCCAGGAACTGTTTATCAACAATGTTAACCTGGACTTTATTTTCTTTGAGCGTGTTAATGGCCTCTCCTTACGTTTCGGTGAGTACGGCGGGAATCTCAATATCGATATCAATGGCGACTTCGAGAATTTTAACAACTTTGACGATATTAACGGACAAATCATCGGCGGAGTCACGGTTTCTGTGGTCAATGGCCTAGGGAATGATAAGGGAACTATCACATTAACCGGAAGGATCTACTCGTTCGCCCTCGGCGGACAAGAACTCTGGATCGACGATGTTTGCCCGTAACTGGAAAGGAAATAGTTTTGAGGTTTTATCAATCCGTTCATTACCTTGAGGTCCAATGCATTAATATTTTGAAGTAGCGGATGATATTGATGAATTCTTTTTTAAAAATGCCAAGGATTCCTCCCTGTTCGAGCAGGCAATTAAAATAGAAGGAGATGGATATTATGAAAAAATACAGAGGGAAACTCATCTACCTGCCGAGTGATAAAGCATATTGGATCATCAATCCGATCAACCCGACTAATTTCCTCACCCAGGCTTATGGCCCCCGGAACCTTATGGAAAAACTGATAAACATAAGATTGGTCGAAGTGGTGATTGGTGAAGAGAGTTATTCGATCAAGGCAGTGTAGAAAGAGATATTTGATGAGTTAATAAAAATGCCAAGGATTCCTTCCTCTCAATTGTCAAATATATCGGAGGTTTGACGTCAAATCTATATTTGCAGATCCGATTAATTTTGTGTAGCAGGTTGTTTCTTTCTACAGGGATATATAAAAGGAGGCAATCAAGATGAGGGAGGATCCCAAGATATCTTTACCCCAGGTATTGAATCGTCTGAAAAGAATCATTGCCGAAGATAAAAATTGGCCTTGGAATAAAGTTAGATCTTCCCAGCGATTGCGGGACGATCCTCTAAGCTATGCGAATTCCCAAGTCGGCGGCCTGGCCACGGATATCAAGAAACGCTTCCGGGACGTCGAACTCAGTATTACTCCGGGTGACGTCAGGGAAGCTATAACGGTCAAGGACCTGACCTACATAGTTTGGGAGAAGATCCCGGGAAAATACCGGAGGTGAGCCATGAAAAATCATTCACCAGTGGTGCTCCTGCTGATCTTCATCCTCTTGGCCGGCCCATTCTTACTGGAAAGTACCGCCCAGGAACCGGCCGACTTTGACCGGGATGGCAATGGGATGCTAAATAGGTCTGAGCTGACTATTTTCTTTATACATCGTCTCGATCCTTCGTTCTCCAAGCTCGACATGGATAAAGACGGGATTATTACTGATGCCGAGATGCAGAAAGCTCGGGCCGAGATGCAGAAATTTCGAGATGAAGCTATGAATTTCAACGTCCAGGATGTAATAGATTTTTTTGGGGAAAAGGAGGCGTATCCGGTTGAAGAGATCAGGGATTACACCCAAACCAATTCACGTGCCGATCGATTCACCCTGGGCGGCATTCAGATCCGGAATTCGCATGAGATTGTATCCTATCAACGGGCAAACCCGGCCCACTTCTCCTATACCCGGGATTTTGAAACCGATAGCGATGTCTGGCAGGCCCAGGGCACCGTCCTTCGTCCCATTAAACTATACGCGGGTGGTGGTGATGCCGACCCGGACAGTATCGCCATATCGGCCATCAATCTCGTACCGAGTATCTCCTTTGATCGGGTCAGTTCAGAGGGTTCTCTTGTCTTCCGCCTGGGTGGTGATCTGGAGCTTTTCGGAGGCTGGCTGGATCTCCAGAACCTCAGGCTCTATGCTTCCTATGCCACTGACTTCGACTTCCGAAGTGATATCATCGCAGCCGAATTCGAATGGGAGCCGACATTGTTTGATATCGGTATTGGTGTCTATCGGAGCCTTATTAGAAATAAGGAATCTATCGAATACCGCTTCCGGGCCTTCCTGCATGGTGAATATGGCCGCGTAAACGATACAGGAGAAAAAACGGCCCTGGAGGATGCTGATTTTTTCCGCGTCGGCCCCTTCCTGCAGGTTGAAATCCGACCCGAATTCTTCCGACGGTTTACTTTAAGAGGAGCTTGGACGTATCAAGCGGCCATAGACGGTCTGCCGAAGAACAGCTACCTCAGTGAAGTCGCCGCCAATTGTCGGTTGGACCAGTATGGTCACTTCAGCGTGGAGATGGTCTATCAGAACGGGAGAATTCCCTTCACCCAGGACGAGGTGGAGACGCTCACCATCGGGCTGGGGATAAAGTTTTAATGGGAGAAGTAGCATGAGAATCACTATCTGCCGTCTGTTCCTCGTATCCGTTGTATTATCTATAATATCGATGAGCCTGTTTGCCGTACCCGTTAAAGGTGATATTGACTTCTTCCGGACAAAAGATCTTCGGGTAATACTCAATCGAAGGGGACTGACTACTTTTACGGTAAGAATTATTAATACCGGAAACGTAGCGCAGGACACCACACTGGATATCGTAACCCCGGTCAATGAGAAGGATGAATCTCTTCCTCCGGGAGTAATACTCAGAACGTCTCCGATGACCTTGCGTGGTGTCGGCACCGGTCAACTTACTCGACGTTTCGGGCCAGCCCTAATGGGTAAACACGAAAGGTAGTATTCATTTGCAAAAAGAAGCTGATAAACGGGCGCCATGCTGTGAGATTGCCCCCGGGTGATAAGGATTATTATTAAAGTAAGGAAATAATAAAAAAAATGGGTTCAATCATGCCACCTACCTCCAGACAGATCAAAACCTGTATTGAGATTGCAGAATCGATTGCGAAAATTCAAGGCAACATCTTCATCAAAGAACTGCTTAGAAAGAGAAAGCAACTCGATCCAACTATAATAATCGGCATTAACAAAGATGAGATTATCCAAAATCTCATAGCGGCGATTCGAGAGGGTAAGATAACGCGTCTGGATCTTGATGATTGGATCAAGGAAGTAGAAGGATGGGGGAATCAACATGTTTATCTTTATGAAGTAACCAGAGAACTCGCTAATAATTCAATCTGGTCTTCTACCAGGCGATTGATGGAAAAGATTAAGGGAACACCTCTCAATCGACCCTGGGGAAAGAGTGTGGGCTTAAAATTTCCGGAAAAGCTGAAACTTACCCGTGTTTATTTTGCGGATAATAAATTTGAATGCGTATGGCTCCAAAAAGTAACTAATTTAAAAAGAGAAGCTTCCAAGGACCTTAGAGATAAAAAAATCAGGGGAGATCTCTATGATTTTAGAGCGTATAGGCATACGCCGATTCGTACAGTCATGCGTTTTGAGATGGATCTTCGGGATAAAATAGCTGCTCTCTTTGTTCAAATACCACTGAAAAAGGAACACATCGAAGCCGTTGAATTGGCAGAAAAAACGTTAAATTACTTATTTAATATCAATCAATTAAAAAGGATCAACACCTCACGGGCTATAAAAAATTTGGATAAATTTGACCTCGACAGTGCGGAGATTGAGAAGAGCCTGGTCAAGGCACGGAACACAAAATTTGAGAGTAGTGGTGCTTCAGTGGAGTTCTCGGCCAATTCCCGGATTAATGCCTGGAAAGATGTTAGAGCGGTGCGTGAAGTTCGCTTGGCATTAAAAGACGATAATTTTTCTGGAGAGAATGGGAAGTTCATTATTAGCCTACAGGATCGAAAAGGGATGAAGCGAGATACGATCATGTCCATAAGTGGTATAACCAGGCGTTTATATCTCCATTCACAGATGACGGCAGAAGAAGTCTGGGAAGTTCTCTCTTTAGTAAAAAAGCATTCGTTCTAAGAGGAATTGACGTAATGAATCAAAATCAACCTGATTGGTCAGAATTGTCTTGCAGATATCCTCTGGGATTAATTAGGGAGATAAGGAATTACTTTGAGTCATATGAACCTTTTCAAGTTGATTCCGGATCACTTCAGAGACAGATAGATTGTGAGCTATCGACAATTGAAGATTTGTTAGAAGAATTTTTCAATAGCGGATGCCTTCTCCGTTCGGACCAATGGCAATGTCAATATTGTGAAAAGGATTTAACTAAAGAGCAGGCTGAATTACCGGAATGTCCTTATTGTAATGGAGAGTTTAAAGAAGGCGGAACAATGATCCGGCATTATTATATTTACTCTCGTGAAGGGCAAAGAGGAAGAGACGTTAAGTGGGTTCTGACGCTCCATGGCATAAATACTCGTGGAAGTTGGCAGGAGGAATTTAGCTGGAGACTTGCCAAACTGTATGGTTATTCGGTTCCTGTTGCCATCTATAAATACGGAAATATTAAATTAAGTCCATTTATTCCAACTCTTCAACAATTTTACCTTAAGAAGCTGATTAAGAAAATAAAAAACCTCTATTCCGAGACTGAGGCTGAGGAATATGGTACTCGCCCGGATGTTATTGCCCATAGCTTTGGAAGCTGGTTAATAGCCGAAGCCCTGAAACAGGAGAAAGATCTTCATATCGGCCGTCTAATCCTTGTCGGTTCGATTGTCCGTCCGGATTTCAATTGGAGCGAATTAATCGACTCGAAACAGGTCGAAGCAGTTATGTGCCACTATTCAAAAAAAGACTATCCCGCGAGATTTGCTCACTATTTCATCCCAAAATCCGGGCCATCCGGCTATCTCGGCTTCAATGATCAAACGCAGGTTATTCATAAACAAGAAACACAGTTTGGCCACAGTGATTATTTTGATTGTCAGCGACTAGGTTCTATCATGGAGAATATCTGGAAACCTTTTCTCACCTGTCCCAGCAATAATTTGTCCGAATTATTTAATAATGCGGAAACTGGCCATATAGATTGGATTCCGACTCGGTGGTCGTATGTTACCCGGATTTTAAAAATACCGCTTTTTTTGGCGGCGTTTGTTTTAAGTTGGGCAGTCCCTCTTGGATTCATCATTTTTCTGGGGCTTGGATATCTGGGCATACGATTGATTCGTAGAACTTAAACTCTTACCTTGGAGGTATAATGAAAACCGAAGCCGGCTTTGTTAACGATTCTCAGAATATAGAGATACGGGAAGATGAGATAAGTGATTTCAATCCTCGGGGATCAGATTGGTATGTTGATGTCGAAAAGCTGAATCGTCTCTGGCCTAGTGACCGGCCAATCCGGAAAGTTGAAGATGCTTTTACCGTCCGGGTTATTCTCGGAGATAAGTACTCGATTGAAGTTCCTACCCATCTTTTTGGGGATAAGACCGTTATCATCCCTTACGCCGATGAAGATAATATTATCGATGCTTCCGGCAATCCAATCGAACGAGGCGATAGTGAAATTGCCAAATACTATCTTCCCGGTGAGATAGGTTATGCCATCAAGCATCACCGGCCCGCACATCGGATCCTGGCTCCGGAGAATGCTTCGCCGGAGATCAATGAAGATATAAAACTTCAGGATACCCATATCGAGATGGTGATAGGAGTGGAACGTGATAGTCAACCGGGAGCAGTAACTTTAAATAGTCCACAGGATTATCAAAATGGCCGTTTTGGTGATCCCAATTATCCGATGATCTTTATCAAACCGGACTATCCGGATTATTTAACCGGAGATCTGCAAAAGGCTTTTAACGACAATATACGCTCCATGATGCTCGCGTTTAATGCCGTATCGGACTTTCCTGGAAATTATAATGGTGGTGACCCATTGGGTGTATGGAACATAGAGAAGGTTACCGAGCATTGCAAAAAGATGGTACTGGCTATAGCTGGTGACGAAAGCGTATCCAGCGAAGCACTCGCCTGGTTTCAGCGGCCGGAAAATTTAATTTATTGCGCGGAACTGGCTCATGTTGCTTCCAGCGCGGGCCTGTTTCTCCCTCTTAACGATGAAACATTTGTCCCCCTCGTGGGAGAGATGACCTGGAAGAGATTTATAGATATATGCCGAGATCATAATAACGGCATGAAAACTCCTTTTGTCGATCTCAATAGGAACAAGTTGGCCGCCTTGGTTAAATTCCAGATCGCCCCCGAGTCCCTCCGTCCTGTTTTTAAATATGCGCCGGATGGAGAGCAAACGACCGAAGCTCGCAAACTTGCTTTTAAACCCATGACCATGGCCGATATTCTTGAGCAAGCAATAAGATCATACTTTCCGCGTGAAGATATAGGAGAGGAATTAGCCCCGATTCAGGCGATTATCCTTGAGACGATGAGGCCGGGCTTAATTAAAATGCTAGGAATGGATACCCTACCCGAGAATGATCCGCGCAGACAAACAGTTGAGGAATTATATTCTGCCATTGTGGATGTTACCGGAAGACAATATCATGATTATTCTGCATTTCGAAAAGCATTGGAACCACACCTCGAAGCAGCCCGGATGATCACAGGACCTCGCCCCGGCACTCAAACCGGAGAAGGTTTTTTTGTTCCTCCGTCACTATTACACCTTGTCGCGCAGAAGAAATATGGTGGAGGAATACTTGGACTAAACTATATCGGCCATGGGCTTCACTTTTCTCTGGTACATAAATAAGGCTATGGTTTGATCCCTATGCGTATTTTCTTATATGTCATTGCCCTTATTTTTACTTCTCCTACTCCGGTGGCAGGGCAGGAGATCAGCTCTTCTCCGCCTCTATCCGGGCCGGTTTATGAAACTGTTCCCATGGATGTCGAGCTTGCTATACCCGTCTTCTCTCCCATCGTTGCCACTCCCACTCCGGTCTCTCCGTCCAGCATTGCTCCCACCCCTTCTCCAGTGACTGTCAACACCCCCGCGGCGCCCACTCCTCCGGTCATCACGGAAAATCCCCGTGAACTTTTTCGGAGGGCATATTCTCAGGTTAAAGAAGCCGATAGGGTCAGTCATGGAGGGGATAAGGATGGGGCGATGGATCTCTACTACGATGCCGTCGCTCTGCTGGATATACTCTCCCGCGAAGATCCGCTCTGGAACCGGGAGGCGGTCGGGAAGAAAATTACTTACTGTATAAAGCATCTCTGGGAACGAGTTCCCGATCAGGTGGGAATAGATGCCGAAGGCCTCCCCGGGAAGAAGCTGGTGGTTAGCTTCATCGACGTCGGCCAGGGGGATAGTATCCTGATTGAATGCCCTAATCGCCAGGTAATCCTGATCGATGGGGGAAGTATAACGGGAGGGAAGAAAGTGGTCAGTTATCTGAGGAGAAGACAGATACCCAAAATCGATCTCATTATCGCCACTCATCCCGATTCCGACCACATGGGAGGCTTGAGGAACGTAATCCGCAACAACATCGTCGAGAAGTTCATGGATCCGGGGATGCCACAGCCCGGCACCTATTACTCGAAATTACAACAATTGGTTAAGGTAATGAAGATTCCCTATATACAGGGACGGAGGGGAGATGAATACCGGTTCGGAGATGTGATGTTGAGAATACTGAACCCACCGGAGTCGGGATACGCGGATGCGGATGACTTTTCGGTGGTAGTTGAAATACGCTATGGGGGAAATAGAATCCTACTCCCGGGTGATGCCGCGGCCGCGGCGGAGACGGATATGCTGGAGAAAGATCAGATTGCCCGCTGCCAGATATTGAAGCTGGGTCATCACGGCAGCATCACTTCCTCCTGCATGAAATTTCTTGAGCGGATAAAGCCGGAGGTGGCGATTATCAGTTGCGGCCGCAACAATCCCTATGGCCATCCCGGTCGGGAGATTCTGGACCGTCTGAAATCGGTCGATTGCGAATGGTATCGGACCGATGAACGGGGAGATATACGGATTGAGGCCGACGGGAAAAAGTATATGGTGATCTCATTGAAAGAGTCTCCTGAATTGGTGGCGCAGACCGAGCAGATATCGCAGTCGAGACAGGAGACGCAGTCATCCCGAAGACCCCATGTAGTTCAATCAGGATTGATATGCAAAGGGATTAACCTCAATACGGCCCGGAAGGAGCAACTGGTGACGCTGCCCGGTATCGGTCCGGTCAAAGCCCAGGCTATTGTCGACTATCGAGAGAAGCACGGTCCCTTTGTCCGTATCGAGGATATTAAGAAGGTCTATGGGATCGGCCCCAAGACGGTAGCGAGACTGAAGGAGTTGATCAGGATTGTCCCCCGGTAATCTCCTTCCTTGTTCAGTCTCTCTTCAGGACCATTACCGTAACATCGTCGAACCTGATCCCCTGCTGGAACTCCATTACTTCCTTCCTGATGGCCTCGCAGATCTCTTCGTCGGATCGACCCATCCTTCTTCAGGAGGATAAGCTCATCATGTCCGGCGTTGGCGAAGGTAAGATGGCCGGTGGAGATGGTGTAGTATCCCAGGATCAGGGAAGGGGAGGGAAGCGATTCAATTGTAGAAGCTCCCCCTACCTCGGCCCCTTTTTTGTCCACGGATTACACAGATTACTCTGATTATTTCGCCTCGGCTTGGCGGCGTTGCAGTCCACGAATTACACTAATTGATTCCCCTGCCTCGGCCTCTTTAATAAACTACGAATTACGCGAATTACGCGAATTTGAAAAGTGATAAAAATGATGCCAACTTAGTTTGTTGTTCTCCGGCAACCATCCTCTGCCAATGCTACGGCGAGCAGGGCTGTAAACTGTCAACCGTAAACTTTATTTTCCCCCTTCCTTAGCCCCTATTTAATTGTTTCCACTACCCACTCCCTACTCCACGCTGCCTAGATTAATAC
>CAKZYZ010000303.1 GCA_937885075.1 uncultured bacterium
TAGAGAGGAATTGATAATGAGTGAGTCATATTTTGTGAGCTGAGCTAGTGTGTAGATATCGAGCCGTTATACACAGTGCTCGATAGTGTTTATTTGTTTTTTTTTTTTTTTTTTCAAGCAGAAGACGGCATACGAGATATATCAGTGTGACTGGAGTTCAGACGTGTGCTCTTCCGATCTAGTCCATTTTCATTTGAAGAGTTAAGAAAGGCGGAGAAAGTTTTTATCCCGCCCCTGCAGTATATAAGGGCCACTGATGGTGTAACTCTTGCCTACCGGGCATATATTCCGGAAGAGATATCGGCGGTATTAGTCTTTTATCATGGGGCCGGGGCCCATAGCGGGTTGACCTATCCGCATATTGGAGATGGTCTGAGCAAGCACTTTAATATTGCCGTATATACACCGGATATGAGGGGGCATGGTTTTTCCGGCGGGGAGAGAGGTGATGCTCCATCTCCGGATCAGGTTCTTGATGATATTAGTACATTTATTCGTTTTGCCAGAGCAAGACATCCGGGGAGAGCGATATTTTTGGGCGGACATTCCGCGGGTTGCGGATTGGTTCTGAATTACTCGGCTCTTAAAAACCCGGAGAGGGTGGACGGATATGTATTCCTCTCTCCCTATCTGGGATTCCGTTCCAAGACCGATCGTGAGAATAATCCCCATCCTTTTGCCACGGCCAGGGAGGAGGTTTTTGTAAAACACGCGACGTATGGAGGAGAGGGGCATACGAAAGCGGTATTCTATCATTATCCCGAAGAGGTGTTAGAGACCAATCCGGAGATGGTGACGGCAATTACCGTAAATCTTTCCAACGCGGTTACTCCGACTTCACCATGGCTGCAGCTTCTCAGCCTGAACGCGCCTTTAGCGATGTGGATCGGAGAGAATGATGAGGCATTTGATCCCGAGAAAGTGGTTTCATTTATTAAGAGCGGTAATTCGGACTCCAAGTTAACCATTCTGAAAGATGAGACCCATCTTTCGATAATATTAAATGCCTCCAGGTATATTGGGCCATGGATACAGTCTGTAAGTGAAAAAGGTAATCAGTGATCGGTGGTGATCGGTTATCAGTGATCGGTTATCGGTGATAGAGGTAAGCAGTACGCACTTAGCCCGTAAGGCTTTAGGGGACCCTGTCCTCTCGTAGCGGCTGCCTTCAGGCTGCCACACGATGGCCCCGCCGGCGGCGGGGCCGCTACAAGCGTGGGGCAACGGGGGTCACTGAAAGCTTACGCCGATCTTCTTGAATTCAATTCTGCCTCCCATTGATCACACGAATCTTAACTACCTCCAATAGTCCATTCAGCAAGAGAAGAATCCGTGTGGGGCAGTTTATAATTTTGGTGCTTGGAATTTGGTATTTATTTAGCCTCTGGTCCTTTCAGGTGCCGGTAATACTCATCCTCGGTGGTCAGGATGAGTGTGGTATTGCTATCAATCGTTTTTCCGTAAGTATCAAGCGTCTTTAAAAACGAATAGAACTCCGGGTCCTGATTGTAGGCGTCAGCATAAATTTTGGTTACTTCCGCGTCGGCTGTGCCCTTGAGTCCCTGGGCGGTACGGTAGGCCTCGGAAGTTATCCTTTTTAGCTCTTTTCCCCTCTGTCCGTCAATCTCAGCCCGTTTCCCGTGCCCCTCGGAGCGATAGAGCTCGGCGGCTCTTTTCCTCTCCGCGATCATCCGGCCGTAGACTTCATTTCGAACATTCTCTACGTAATTCAACCGTTTTATCCGCACATCCACCACCTCGATGCCATATTGGGGAGCGAGTTCCTGGGCGATCTTTAAGATTGCCTCCTCCATTTTTTTCCGCCCGACCTCGATACTCTCCAGAGCTTCATCGGTAACGATCATATCTTTATTATCTTCATCCAGCTCAATGATCCGATTGGAATCTCTGACCACTTCTACCAGAAGATGGCTGGTGATTGCGTCCCGGGTAGCTGAATTGATGATATCATCCATTTTTGACTGGGCTCCCGTCTCATTACCAACGGTCTGGAGAAATGTAAGCGCGTTATCAATCTTCCAGCGGGCGGTGGTATCCACCCAGATAAATTTTTTATCCTTGGTGGGGATCTGGTTGGGATCACCATCCCATCCCAGAAGCCTCTTCTCAAAATATTGGGCTTTTTGGATAAAGGGCTTTTTAAAATGCAGGCCGGCCTCCGTGACGATCTCACCGATCGGTTTTCCGAACTGGGTAATTACCACCTGATGGGTCTCGGGAACCACATAGGCCCAGCCGACCATGAAGAGAATTAAGACCAGAACAAGCACCCCTGCTATGACAGTAACTGCTAACTTCATTTTTGACCTCCTTCCGACTGCCCGATATTAAGAAGGGGTAATATCGAGGATTGCTTCGGGTCCATGATATACTTCCGCCGGGCTTGTGGGATAACCTTCGACATAGTCTCAAGATACACCCTCTTTTTAGTTACTTCCGGCGCTTTCTTGTACTCAGCCAGTACGGCTAAAAACCTTTCCGTATCCCCCTGAGCCCGGTTTATCTTATCCACCGCGTATCCTTCGGCTTCACTCTTAGTTCTTTTCGCCTCCCCCTTAGCTTTGGGGATAACCTTATTGTAGGCTTCCCAGGCCTGATTGACCAATTTGTCCTTCTCCTGTTTGGCCTGATTGACTTCATTGAAGGCCGGTTTCACTTTATCGGGCGGATTGACATCCTGGAGTTTTACGGTAACCACCTGAATTCCGGTTTTATAGTTATTTAAAATCTCCTGGATCCCGGTCTGGGCCAGGATATTTATATCAGCCCGCTGGGTGGTGAGGACTTCGTCGACACTGTAGTCACCGACCAGCCTTCTCATCACCACCTCGGATATATCCCGGATATTATTTACCGGATCTCTGGTAGAGAAAAGATACTCAACCGGATCCGTTATCCGATACTGGACAATCCAGCGCACATCGAGGATGTTAAGGTCCCCGGTGAGCATCAGTGATTCGTCCAGATACGATGCGCTGGAATACCGTGTCTTGCGCCCCGCCTTTAGGGTCCTGATCCCGAACTCTTCATTGAAGATATGTTTAACTCTTACCGGAGTCATCTTATCGATGCCGAAGGGGAGTTTGAAATGGAGTCCGGGCTGAGTGGAATCAATATATTTCCCGAAGCGCTGAACTACACCCACTTCATCGGCTTCAATGGTATAATAAGATCCGGATAAGCCGATCAGAATCAGCAGGCCGATAATCGCGATGGGAATAAGTTTCCCCTTCTTCTTGTTAAGCAGCTTTTTTACTTCCAGCATTATGTCTTCAGGCTGTTTGACATCCATATGTGCCTCCTTTTAAGGTTCTCGGTTATTTCTGGGTGGTGAACTTAAATCATTAATATTACCTATACCAAATAACATAGGTTTTGCAAATGGATACTAGATCGGAAGAGCACACGTCTGAACTCCAGTCACACTGATATATCTCGTATGCCGTCTTCTGCTTGAAAAAAAAAAAATAACATAAAAAAAAAAAAAAATAAACATAAAAAAAAAAAAAAAACTAAAGTCAATTATCTGCGATTACCTCAGTATATACTCTACTGACGAGTGTATCAAGCGTCGTTCACAAATTTATGGCCTTGCATCTCGCA
>CAKZYZ010000304.1 GCA_937885075.1 uncultured bacterium
TTGCACATGATAGGTGATGTTTTTTTTTTTTTTGTTGTTGTTTTTTGTTTTTTTTTTCAAGCAGAAGACGGCATACGAGATATATCAGTGTGACTGGAGTTCAGACGTGTGCTCTTCCGATCTAACAAAGAGGATATGATGAGATGGAACTCGTCACTCACAAGTTAGATTGAAGTTTGCTTTAAGTAGTATTCTCCGATTCCGGGAAAAGAAGTCAATAGGAAAAAACAATTAACTTATATTTCATAATAAAAAATACTACCGGTATAGTTGTAAAAATGATTCCCAGGAGCTGAATTGTTACCATAAATTAATTTTTACCCGGGAATTTTATTGCTCACCGGACGGGGAAAAGGTAATTTGATCTACCGGATCCACAATCTCAACATAAATATAGCCCGCAGCCGGATTTGCTTCGGCGCGCGGAAGGTTGGATTTCATGGAAATAGGTATTTAATTTGATGATCGCGGATAGAATTAACTACCGGCGGGGATTGTTATTCTTTGTCCTTCTTTTCATCTCCGGGCCGGTCCCTATTTCTCAGGGAGAGATAACTAAGGGGCCCTATCTGCAGGATGTCAGAACCGATCGGATCACGGTGATGTGGGAGACCCTGACCTCCTCCGGAAGCCGGGTGGAGTACGGTCTGACCGACGGTTATGGATCATTCGCGGAGGGGACGGCCTTTCTCTCTCACTGTGACCGCTATATCCACCGGGTAGTTCTTCCGGGGCTGGCCACCGCCACCACTTACTATTACCGGGCCCAAAGCGGTGGGCTTTTCAGCCCCGGCTACAGCTTTCGGACCGCGCCCGGTACGGGGACTCCCTTCAGCCTGGCCCTCTACGGGGATAACCGGGGCGGCCCGGACGGGACCCGCCACAGTGAGGTGGTGGACGCGATCCTGGCCGGCGGCCTGACCGACCTGGTTATCAACAGCGGGGACCTGGTATTTCAGGGGGCGCGCTGTCAGCCGGACGGAGACCTGGGCTGGGGCCCGGAATACTTCACTCCGGCTCAGCCGCTCCTGGGCTATGTCACCGGTTATATTTCCGTGGGGAATCATGAATATTATAATGTTCAGACCGAACCGGATCTGATCGATCCCCCGGTCAACTTTCAGGACTACTTCTCCTTCCCTGACAACGGGAGTCCCGATCCGGACAACCGGGATCTTTATTACTCCTTTGATTACGGAGACGCTCATTTTATGGTCTTAAACAGCAACTACTACTTCACGGTAGCCGCGGACTTTAAGCCGGGAAGTGAGCAGTACGAGTGGCTGGTCGATGAGCTGAAAAATACCGGGGCGAGGTGGAAGTTTGTCATCTTCCATCACCCCCCCTACTTCAGCCTTCCCCCATTTTCGGACTACGACACCCGGATGCCGGTCCGGGCTTTCCTGGTGCCGGTCTTCGAGCGTTACGGGGTGCAGATGGTAATTAACGGACATGTCCATTTCTACGAACGGAGCCGGAAGAGGGGGGTCAATTATATTGTCAGCGCCGGGGGCGGCGCCTCCCTCACTCCGCTCGGATCCCCGCAATGGAACCCCTATCGTATCACCGCGCAATCCCTTTACCACTACTGCCGCCTCCGGATCGACGGCTCCCGCCTCTCCTTCGAAGCTCTGGATACCGATGGCGTACCATTTGACGCCTTCTCAATTGATCTGACTCAGGATGGAGATAGAGACGGCCGCTCCAACGGGGCGGAGTATTCTTCCGGCTGGGATCCGGATGACATGTACTCTCCGGCGCCGGCCGCCGCCGCGGCCGGAGACTATGACGGGGACGGCCGCTCGGAAGTCGCCCTCTTCCGCCCGGAAGACGGGCTTTGGTCCATCCGGGCGGTAACCGCCTGCCGGTTCGGAGAAGACGGGGACTGGCCGGCCAGCGGGGAGTTCAACGGCGGCGGGACCGCCGATATCGCCATCTTCCGGCCGGCCTCGGGTCTCTGGGCGGTCCGGGGGATATCCCGGTTTTATTTCGGCGGCTATGGCGATCTCCCCATCCCGTCAGACTATGCCGGGACCGGCTTCACGACCGCGGGAATCTTTCGTCCGGAGACCGGTCTCTGGGCGCTCCGGGGTGCCACCCGTTATTATTTCGGGAGGTCGGGTGATATCCCGGTCCCGGGGGATTACAATGGTGATGGGACCGGAGATAGCGCCGTCTTCCGGAGGGAAAACGGTCTCTGGGCCATCCGGGGAATTACCCGGATATATTTTGGCGGACCGGGGGACCTCCCCCGGGCCCGGGACTATAACGGAGATGGGAGCGATGAGATTTCGATCTACCGCGGGTCCAGCGGCCTCTGGGCGCTCCGGGGCATCAGCCGTTTTTACTTCGGTACTTACGGCGACAACCCGGTCCCGGCAAAATTCGCGGTCGGAGGCGGTGACACCCCGGCTATCTTCCGGCCCGCTCAAGGTCTCTGGGCCATTCGTAATTACAGCCGTCTATACTTCGGCCAACAGGACGATACCCCCATAAGTCGATGACTGAAAACTCCCGAAAATTTGATGGTAATCCAGACCGGTCATGGCTTCATCCCCATAACCCGAAAAAGCCGGGGAAGGTTTCTCGAGGAGAGGACGAAGAACTGCGTCAGATCGAAAGACGCTACCGGGCGCTTCTCAATGACCGGAATGAATTCATCTGTTCCACCCTCCCCGATCTCACCATTACCACCGTTAATGACGCCCATGAGGATGATCGGGGGATAGAGATGCCCTGCGCCGAGGTCTTCGCCCATAGCCGAAATCCGATCGAGGTAATCACCGGTATTCTGAAAGATGAAGGAGTGGAGTTATACCGGAGTTACCTGCCGGGGGATTGAAGACCCCTTCATAAGTGATTTAAAATAAGCGGGAACCCGTGTTTTGAAGGTTAGAGTCTCTTTTGAATACGGATGAACTATCGTAAGGGAGGCCGAATGAAGTGTCAGCCTCTTAATTCCCTTTTCCCTTACTCCATACTTTCTGTCGCCGACCACAGGATAGCCTTTCTCCGCGAGATGGACCCGGATCTGATTCTTCCTGCCGGTCAAGAGATCTATCTCCAGAAGACTGTACTCAGGTGATTCCCGGATAACTTTATACCCGGTCTTGGAAAGCTTGCCTTTCTTGTGGTCATCAACGGAATACATTTTATGAGCACGGTTTTCGGCGAGATAGGAAGTAATTACCCCCTCCTTCTCCGGCAATATTCCCTGGACCAGGACATAGTACGTTTTCTGAAAGCTCGACCACTCTTCCTGAAGATAACGCTGGGCATTCTCATTCTTGGCGAAGACAATAAGACCGGAAGCATCTCTATCGAGACGATGCACGATAAATATCCGGTGCCGTGATTTCGGATTCCCCTTGCGTACGTAATTATTGAGAAGACGATAAGCTGTATTGTCCCGGACCTTCTTGGTGCTCACGGTCAAAAGTCCGCTCACCTTATCCACAACCAGGATATCTCGATCTTCATAGATAATCTCAAGTCCCCTCGGCTGATACCTCCTGGGGGGCCTTTTAAATTGTCTCTGACTTTTTTGCATATACATATAGGTGTCGCGTCTTGACATTCAACTTAACTCTCTCCGGAAATACGGCCACATCTTCTTTGTAATGACAGAATAGTTTTGATGTATTGGGTAGCTTCGCGCTTAAAGCTCTCAATCCAATCAGGAGTAATCTGTCCCATGATAGTAGTGCATTGTTCATTGCTCAGAGTGGCTTTACCTTCATATCAAAATCCTCCGTTTTTCCATTCTATCATTCAAGTCAAAGATGAGTATCACCAAAAAGCAAGTATAAAGCCAGGGAATAAGTCCGGGAACTTTTGGGAGAAAGCTCCAAAGCCTTTCGATAAGCCCAACATGCTTTCTCATACTCTCCCAGGTGGTGATAAGTACCCCCCAGGTTACCATAAGCCCGGTTCAGAACCGGAATCAAAAGAATCTATTTCAGTACTGCGTTAATAGTAATATTATAGTCTTTGTTCATCCATGAATTGCCGCGGAGGATAATTTGTACCCGCCCCGAAGGATTAATCAAGGGAGAAAATATATGAGGAGATTATATTATAATGAAGCGATTAAGCGCCCACCGCCCATTCAACTCTATCTCCTGACCGGGTTTCTGGGGTCGGGGAAGACTACTCTGCTTAACAATCTACTGGAATTATCGCGGAAAAAGAGGACCGGGATTATCATCAACGAATTCGGAGAGACCGAGGTTGACAGATCCATGATCGACCATCGCGACCTGGAGATGATCAAACTGAGCAATGGGCAAATCTTTTTCTGTGGGCTGGCCGGGGATTTTGTCAAAGCAATCGCATCCTTCGCGGATCGGCCGATTGGTTACCTTCTGATCGAGGTCTCCGGAATGGCCAATCCGGCCTCTCTCGATGCTGTTTTGGGTGAGGTTAAAAAGTTAACCGGAGATGCCTTTGTGTACCGGGAGATGATCTGCGTGGTGGACGCGCCCCAACTCCTCGATCTGGTGCAGGCAGTGCCCGCGGTCTGCAATCAGATTGTCCGGAGTGAGATCATTCTGGTAAATAAGGTCGATCTGGTGGAGGAATCGGTAGTTGAAGAGATTGAAGGAAAGATTCGGCAATTACAGCCCGAGGCCAATATCTCCCGTACTACCTATTGCCGCCGGGTAGACCAGGGGCAAATCCTGACTATTGACTAACAATCCATTGCTATGGCGATTACACAGCTCCCGTAATCAATCTCTCATACGCCTTTTTTATATCAATAAACTTTTCGTGGGCCAGATCCCTGAACTCAGGACCGAGATGGTTTACCCTATCGGGGTGGTATTTTTTAGATAGATCACGGTACGCATTCCTTATCTCTTCCCGGGAAGCGCCGGGTTGAATCCCTAAAACCGTATACGGGTCTTGAGTGTCAATCTTCTGTCCCGGGGCGGATTGATTAGTTGATCGGCCTTCGGTTCCTCTCGGTTCCTCCTGTTTATATCCGGAGTCCGAACTTTTGGAATAGGCGTTTCGAAAGAAAGTTTTTGTAAATTCCCGGAATACTCGGTTTTTTATACTCTCCGGTCTCATAATCTTTCGGAAGAGGTAAGTAAGGATCAGGATTAATAATATATCGTCAACCATCCCGGGGGCGCCGAGGGAATCAGGCAGAATATCTATGGGGCTCAATAAATATAGCAACCCAAAACCAATAATCGCGATAATGAACCATATTTTCATTCTTCTGTCCCTATCTCCAGTTCCACAGACCCGATTATGGAAACCGCATACTTTAGTCCCCACGCAGGCAGTGAGTACAATTGCTTAAACAAAGAGCGATTGCGCCCCGCCATCGGCGGGGCGGCTACCAGAACAAACCCACAGAATCGGGTTTGGCGGAGAGCCTCTTCAGTGCCCCATCGTGTGACAGCCTGAAGGCAGCCGCTACGAGAGAACGAGGTTAACTGAAAGCTTGCATCGCATTTTGCGATCTCAAAAACCTATCATTTTCGTCTGTACGCTGGAATATAAAATCTTCAGGCACTCGAGTTTTATCGCAATTTTTCAATAATTATGATATTTTCAGTGGATGCTGAAAATATCGATTTCAGTAAAAATCATCCCCTGCTTCTCTTCTTATCAAAGAATCAGGATAAACCTCGACATCTTTAAAAAGGATAATCTCATGAAATCCAATATATCTTTCGTCCGGCAGAGTTGGGCGGTTTCGATAATGCTGGTCCTGCTCTTCGCGGGTCTGATCTCTTTATCGCTCCCGGCAGCCGCAGCGGCAGAGAGCGCGGATGATCTGGCCAGATCCGCAAACAAGATGATCCGTAATGCCGAACGAAATATGCATAACCGGAAGCTAGACCAGGCAGTAACCCTGCTGGAAGAAGCGCGGGCAACACTTGATACTTTGAAGGCAGCCGATCCTTCCCACCGGCAGCTTAAAAGCCTGGAGAATAAATACGGGAGAATCAAAAAGCAGGTCGATAAAAAGGTCGGCGGCGCCAAGGCAAAAGCATCATCTTCATCAGCATCGACTGCTGTTACAAAGTCTGAAAAATCCACCGGGGATAAGCTGCCTGGCGGGGTCTCCAAACGGATAAGAGATATTAACCGGGAGATGGATCAAGTGAAGCGCTACCTGGCCAAGGGGACCGAATCTTCGGCAAAACAGGCTCAATATATACTGGGCGAAGTACAGAATCTCTTTAACGATATTGATAAGAAATACGGTGACCAGTTCGATACCAGCCATCCGGATTATGCCGAAGCAAAAGAACGTTTTGATAGATTCAGAGGAGATACTGACGCCGCCCTGGCAGCGGTGGAGAAAAGCAATGCTAATGCCGAGGCCGATGAGGCCGCGAAGAAGAAACAATCGGCGGAATGGATCCCTAAATTCCAGGCTTACCTGTCATATCCGGGAAATGATGGCCATGATCCCAATCTGCTGGTCTATGTTCCCGGTACATCCGAGCCGGAGAAATTTGCCGATGCTCAAGAGCGCTATGAAGCGTTCAAGGCTTTTTATGAATCTTATCAGGCCGCTGAATTCCCCCATGGAAAAACCTGGAAGCTTGAAACCCTGGCAGAGAAAGAGGGACCACAGCGGATGGCGGATTTTCAGAAGCAGTTCGCTGATAGAGTAATTACTGTAGCCGGTGAAGCGGAAAAACAAATTTCAGGGGCCAGGGCATACCTGGGAAAAAATAACGGGTGGAAGGACGATTCCTCGGTTAAACCGCCCCTGGTAGATAAAAATCGGATGGAATCTATAGATAATCTGGTAAAAAAGGTGAATGCCGCTCTGGGTTCCGGAAGTCCGGAGGCAGCAAAGATTAACCGAAGTTACGCGGCCCTGACCGCCCAGGACAAGGAATATCGCCTAATAAGGGCTGATCGCACCTTCCTCTCTCCGGATATTTATAGCGGCGGAGATAAAAAAGACCTGCTGAAAAAGGCCCGGGCTATCATTACCGATGAAAAGCCCGGTTCAGAAGTACTGAGAGTTACGATCTATAAGGATGGTTGGGAGGAGAAGACCGTTGAAGGATGGAGAGACACATCCAGAACCCAGTGGGAGAAAAAAACCTTCAGGGAGATCAACGCCAATGCGGGAGTCAGGGACGGGGGCCGGGTGTACCTCTATACCATTTACCTGGCTCAGGATAAAACCAGTACCGGTTGGAGCAATCTCTATGGCCATATTATGTATTCCGATCCTATGGCAGAGGAAAATGTGGAGAAATAATGAGATATAGGATCCTCCTGCGCTAAAGCTTCGGCGGACAGGTCGGCTTCGCCTTGTAGAAGAAAATAATAAATGTAGGATCCTCCTTCGCTAAAGCTATGGCGGACATGTCGGCTTCGCCTTGTAGGAGATGTAGGATCTCCGCCAGAGGCGGATTGTAGGATCGCTGCCTGCGGCAGCTTGGAAAAACGCAGGGCGCATGGAGCAGGGAGAAGGAGGGAGGAGCAGGGATTGGCAGGGACCAGCAGGGTGGGGCACGAGGCGGGATTGCTTATTTAGTTTCCCTCTTCAGATGATCCGGCAGTCCGGCCGGGTCCTTCCCGGTTTGGTCATCACGATCTGCCAGAGCTGGATGGTCCGGGAACGAAACGCGGCGGCGCTGCTGAGAAGGTAAAAACGCCACATCCGATAGAAACGCTGATCGTATTGCTCTTTCAGGCGGGGCCAGGCCGCTTCGAAATTGGAGTACCAGGCCATCAAGGTCCGGTCGTAGTCTTCCCCGAAATTATGCCAGTCTTCCATCACCAATCTCCCCTCCATCGCTCTTCCGATCTGGGCAATCGAGGGGAACATCCCACCGGGGAAGATGTATTTCGTTATCCAGGGGTTGCAGGTAGTAGTGCTGATGTTGTCGCCGATGGTGTGGGTGAAAGCTATCCCATCGTCCTTCAGGGATTCAGCCACCTTCTTTATATAGCTCCGGTAGTTCCTGGATCCGACATGCTCGAAAAATCCGATCGATATAACCCGGTCATATCTCCCCGTGACCTTTCGATAATCCATCAGATCAATCTTAACCGGAAGGCCTTCGCATACCTTCCTGCCCAGATCGACCTGTTCCCGGGAGACGGTAACTCCCCGGATTTCCGCCCCATATTTCTCCGCCGCGTATCTCGCGAACGCTCCCCAGCCGCAACCGAATTCAAGAATGGTCATCCCCGGCCGGAGGTTTAATTTCCGGCAGATCAGATCCAGTTTAGCTTCCTGGGCCTCGTCCAGGCTGTCGGCATTCTTCCAGTAAGCGCAGGAATAGTTCATCCGGGTATCGAGCATTGCCCGGAAGAGATAGTTCCCGATATCGTAATGCTCTTCACCAACCTGGAAGCTCCGGGACGGTGACTGCAGGTTTAAAATTTTGGCCTTGAGAGTATGCCAGGCGAGCTGCCAGTTTACTTTCATCCGGGACTGGATCCGAGCGCGGAGGATCTTATCGATGAATTGATCGATTGCCCGGCAGTCCCACCACTCATCCATGTAAGATTCCCCCAGCCCCATAGCTCCTTCACCCAGGACCCGCCGGTAAAACCGTTCATCACTCACCTGGATGTCGAACGGCTGATCCCCGTTGAGGGTTACTCCGGCCTCTTCCAGTAGGCCGCGGACAATGGATTTCTCTCCATCTTTTTTCATGGTGCCGGTCCTCCCTGAGTAGTTATTTACCTTATTACCGAGAGATTATTTAGTTCCGCGATAATACATTATCACTATCTTTGCTATTCGTCAACGGGTGGGGGGGAGAAGTGGGAGGAGGAGGGAGGAGCAGGGAGAAGAGTGGATTAGCAGGGAGGAGGGTGCTTATAAGCTGAACGTCGAACGTCCAACGCCGAACTTCGAACGACACAGGGAGGAGGAGGGAGGAGCGGGGATTGGCATGGATGAGCAAGGAATAGCAGGGATTAGGAGGAAGAGGAATATCCAATGAAAAGATAATTTGGAAATTGGCGGTTGGGAGTTGGTCATTGGAAATTCTCAGGGGGCCGAGGCGGGGGAAGAAAATGAATGAACTTCCAATATCCAACAGCCAAATAACCAATGTCCAAATGTTCAACCAGCCTTCGCTAAAGCTATGGCGGGCAGGGGGCTCAACTTTCAAAGACAAGGACAAGACGATTGCAGACAGGACAATTATCCCGAAATAATCGGGATGCAAGCAAAAGAAAGGAATTAAAGGCAGAATGATTTAGGGCAGAATGATTAAAGGCAAAAGAATTTTAGGCGGAATAAAAAGTAACATGTTGTTTGAAATATTTCTTAGTAAAGATACAAGGCGAGGTTAATCATTCTGCCCCAAATCATTCTGACTTCAAAAGGCCGAGGCGAGGTTAATAGTCCTGACTGCAATGGTCCTGTCATAAAAAGGGGGTGAGGTAGGGGGAAGAAGAAGTCTTAACAAGCAGAAAGTGACAACTTTAAATTAGGACTGGACAAACTGATTTACTCAGTCTCCACCCGGAGATTGAATTCGGCCCGGAGGGTTTCCCCTGGTTTCAGTATCACTATGCCGCTCCCCGGTTCACCACGGGAGTAGATGTTGACTCCGTTATTGGCGTTGGTCACCGGCTCGATGGCGAAGTAAGGCTTTCCGGGAGGATTATACATTACCAGGTGGGTACAGACGGGGGAGCAATTAAAGCTGACCTTTATACCGCTCTCCGGCCAGGCTATCGAGCCGTTCCCATCGTATCCCTGAAAACACGTGTCCAGGAAGTAATCAGGATCGAGCGGCTTGCTCTCCGAAAAATCCTCTTCCGGTGTCAGCGGCCGGGGCGGTCCCGACGGTATCCGGGTATTATCGGCATCGGGATAGACGGCCCCGACCTTCAGACAGAGTATCACCGATTCCCCTTCCCGGGTAATCTTCCGGTTGAAGTAGGGGTGCCAGCCGAGACCGGCCGGCATGGCGGAATCGCCCCGGTTCCGGAGAAGGAGACGCGAAGAGAGGATATCTCCCTCCAGTCTATATTCAACTTCCGCGGTAAAAGGCCAGGGCCAGTTTATGTCAGAAAAAGAGGTGGACTCGAATCCGCACCGGATGCTGTCCGGCGTTACTTCTATCGTTCTCCAACTCCGGGAACGGACATCTCCGTGGATAGCGTGCTTTTCGGCGTGGGCGAGCTGGTATTTTTTCCCCTCGAAGGCAAAACGGCCATCCTCCACCCGGTTGGAATAAGGCATCATCAGGAAGCTGGCGCTATCCAGGTCTGAGGCTTTTTTCCGCGTATCCGGCATGACGGCGAGCCAGTCATCGCCCCGCCGGGCTAAGAAAGCCGTAACACTCATCCCCCGTTCGGGATTTACTATGAGCCGCAAGTACTGATTATTGATTGTCATTTCACTCATTTTATATTTCCTTAATCAGAGTTACCATCATTAATCCACATCATACGGCTACACTACAATGTTTTTCTCCCAAGGTCTGCAGGAATGTCTCCAGATCGGAAGAGCACACGTCTGAACTCCAGTCACACTGATATATCTCGTATGCCGTCTTCTGCTTGAAAAAAAAAAAATATAT
>CAKZYZ010000305.1 GCA_937885075.1 uncultured bacterium
GACTCCCGTCGGGGTGGGCGACGATTATCTTTCTTACGACGGCAATCTCTTCCTCGGTGATTGAGCGACCACGAAATGTTATGACTTCATTCATGGTGCCACTATATAAAATCGGGCGTTGGAATGCGCGTGTTTTTTATTTTTTTTGGCGGGAGGTGGAAAGGGATATTTGAGTTGGTTTTTGGACCTGGTTTAAGATACTATTCATCTATGATTTTTTTTGAAAATAATCCTCGCCCCGATTTATTGAGATGATACAGATGATACAATATTGACCATTACACTTGATAATGGATTAGAGTTTGCACGACATAAAAGAATCTCAAAGAGCTTGAAAGCCGACGTCTACTTTGCCCATCCTTATCATTCTTGGGAACGTGGCTTAAATGAAAATACTAATGGTCTTATTCGGCAATATTTCCCTAGAAAAATGGACTTCCGAAAGATCGATAATAATAGTATAGAACTTGTTATGGAACGTTTGAATAATCGGCCCAGAAAAACATTGGGATTTTATACTCCAAACGATGAGTTTTTGAAAGATGCCAACAATAACGCTATTGCACTTGTGAGTTGAATCCGCATGGCATTACGGAGACCTATTTTATAGATCTCCCTATTATATCAGGAGTTATATGATGAGTAAACCCGATAGTCATATTGGGGAATAGGGAATAGTACATCATTTTTCGCCTTGAATTTAGAAAGAATATCTTGGGTTTTTTAAATACGAATCTAGCCATTGGCTTCGCATCGGACAATTCTACCATTCCCTATTCTCTAATCCCTATTCCCTAAATTAGTGCCGAAGGCGCTAATTTATTTCTTAAGAATCTTCTCCGCTTTTCGTTTCACATAAGGGTTTTCGCTCTCCAGGGCGACCTTTACAATCTCGATGGATTCGGGAGTATTGATCTTATCTAAGCCGGAGAGCGCCAGAAGAGGGAATGTCTGATCCCTCATCTTCGCCAGTGACTGCCGGCGTTTCTCCACCTCCTCTTCGGAGAGATTCCCGGCCGCTTCCGAACTCATTTCAATCTTCCAGTCTTCAAATGACTCACGGTTAATAATCTCAGAGAAGATCGGCAGCGGCGTTTCTTTCTCCCCCCGCCGGGCCAGGCTCAAAGCCGCGGTTAAGCGGACCCAGATATATTCATCAGTGACGGCCGGTTTCAGTATCTCGATAGCTTCCGGATCATCGATCATCCCAAGCGCCCGTGCGGCCTGACGGCGAGCCAGGGGATCCTTTGATGAGGCCAGTACCTCTCCCAGCACCGGGACCGCCCGGGAATCCTTGCTCCTCCCCAGAAGAGTGATGGGATTCGGTCCCTGGGCACCGGAGAACTTTTCACCGGCCGCCAGCTTTTCCCGAACCTCAATTACCAGTTCGTCAACCGCCTCATCCGATAACTTCTCCCGACGGGGCTTTTTCACCTCTTTTACATCGGGACCGGTCTGAGCGCTCACATCCCCTATTTCAATGGATTTTTCAGAGACGGGCGCGGAATCACTGACACCCCGGGTCTCCTCTTCCTTCTCCGACTCACCGCAGCCGGAAAGAACCATGAAAAATATTATTAGTACAATCCACCCGAAAGAACTTCTCATCTTAAAACCTCCTTCTATACAACCAGCTCACGGTGTACCATGGGCTGCTTTTATGGTTTGAATAATAGCCCTCATAGTTATGGTAAGCTTCCAGTAAACCCCGTCGCCCCGTGCTCGTAGCGGCGACCTTCAGGTCGCCACTAGTGGCAGCCTGAAGGCAGCCGCTACGAGAGAACGGGGTTCACTGAAAGCTTACTAGTTATGAGGTGCCAAAATATATGTAAAAAATATTCCAAGAAGCATACGTTATCTATAGACTAACAGTTCCACACCCTACATCAAGACCTTTTATCCAACAGTTCGACAAAAGCAGGCTCATCTCTGATATTATCCAGCTCTTTATCCTTAAGTAATAGCCCATAATCTTTAAATCCCTTTTTCAGAGCTTTCTTCAAGTTATCAAGGGCGGCTCGCTTTTTATTCTGGAGAGCGCTAACGCAGGCGAGGTTATAGTACGCGGGGGCGTAATCCGGATCCAGATCCAGCGCCTGCTGGAATTTTTGTTCCGCCTCCGGGTACATCTTCTCATGCGTATACACCGCGCCCAGGCTGACATATGCCTTCAGAAACCCCGGATCCAGTGTCAGGGACTTCTGAAAATAATCAACCGCCTCATACATCTTTTCGAGTTTTACCATCACGCTTCCCAGTGCATAATTAATCCAGGCCAGAGTGGGATTGATCTCATCAGCCGCCCGGTAGTACCTCCAGGCTCTCTGGAACTTTCCCTCAGTATAGAAGAGGTATCCCAGGAGATAATTTGCCGCCAGATCAAATGGCTCTATCATCAATACTCGCTTAAAACTCTCTTCCGCACTACTATTATCTCCCAGCTTCAGATATGTTAAACCGAGATTATTCCTAGCAAAAATATTACCTGAGCTTATTTCCAGAACCTTTAAAAAGCACTCCACCGCGTCATTAAATCGTCCCATCTTAAAATAAGTGATACCCAGATTATTATAGGCCCGGATATTTAATGGATCAAGCCTGACCGCTTCCTGGAACTGAGCGGCGGCATCTTCATAACGCCCCCTCATTCCCATCATTACTCCGGATATCAGAAAAGGATTCTGATAGTGGAGGCGGTCTCTATAATATAGACCCACTCCTTCAAGAAGATATAGATAGTCTCTCGGTGTGAGGAAAAGAACACCCAGCACCCCCTGATCCATGGAGACAATAATCGGAAAAATATCCCGGGGGGAACTATCCCTCCTCTCCTCTTCCCGGGTTATATCCAGGAGGGTATACGATTCTTCATATTTTTCTACCTTCTCCATCGTCTGAAAGAGATAAGCCCGAAGGAGCGCGGCCCGATCAGATCCCTCCGATATGGAGTGTGATTCTCCGGAGTCGCTGAAAGTTGGTTGAGGACCGGTAGTTCCCATGTCATTAGGGCCAGCGGATGGATTCAGCTGCCGATAATGCTTTATAGCGTTATAATAATCCCCTTCCCTGCCCTGAGCCCGGTATATCCGGGCCATCCTGAGGTAATTGTCGGCGGGAGGGCGGCAGGCCGGGAGAATTATCAGGATAATGCTCAGAATTATCAGGCTATATCGGTTGTTTTTTGATATCTTCATTTTAATTAAACCACTAAGCGGACGACGGTCGGGCAGGGCCGAGGAGTCGGACTGGTCGGACCAGTCGGACAGCGCCCCCGACCTGCTCCTCCCTCCTATTCCCTCCTCCTCCCTTCTCTTCCTCCCCACTCCCTACTCCCCACTTTACCACCGTGAACTTAGCCGGTTCAGGAGAATCGATTTCTTCCCCATCAATACCAAGCTGCCGGGGAGAAGCATGACCTGCTTTAGAGTAGATGGGTCGGGCAATGCCTTATCCCGATAGACCTCGGACCATTGTCCGGTCGGATCCATTCCGAACCGGTTTAAATTCCTGGGGGAGAGCAGGAGATATTTCATCCCGGGATTATCGGCCTGCATCTGATGGAACATCTCGATATTCCAGGGGATCCTGACCGCCCGGCGACGCCCATACCAACCAACCAACCACGGCAGATCGGTAGCTATAAGTTCATCTTCCCTGACCAACGATTGCAGGTATTGCAGACTGATCAATGTCTCATTTCGGTCCGGATCAGGGAGGGCCGGCCTGAATAAGAAGATCGGAGCGCAGTTGATAATGATAAACCCGGCTAGAATCACCGCTATGACACGGTCATTCCGCGGTCCAAACTTCTCCATTAAATCCGAGAAGAAATTTGTTCCGAGAAGAATAATCATGGGGATAAAAGGCACCCATATCTCCGGGCGATGGGTAGTAATCATGAACCAGGTCCCGGCGCCGATCAACAGCAGACATATAAGAAGACGGTATTCCTTCAGGTGATTATCTTTCCGTTTAAAGAAAAGAGATAGCCAGAAGAGGATGCCTAACAGGTTGCCCGAGATGAGCAATCCGTCCCGATAGAGCAAGGAAAAACCCTGATGGAGTTTCCCGATAATCATCGGCAGCGTTAGAGAGACAGCTTGATATGAGAGTCCGTATGGACCACCAATCGTCCGGCCGGGGAAAAGAACCGTATCGGTCTTCCAGAGGAGATCCAGACCACTCAGATATGAACTTCGCCCGGCAGCGATCTCCCCGATAAGCCAGGGGGCGAAGACTACAAAGAATCCGGCGAAGAAAATCCCGATCACAGGCCATCGGTCATGACGATGCCGATATAGCAAATAGATAACAAAAAGCGGCAATAAAAATGACCAGGAATAATCGGTCAGGAAACCCAGACCAAAAATAACCCCGGCCAACCCCGCGGCATATCTTCCGGGCAATACTGTCAGTCCATAAAAAAGCAGGACAGTAAGAAAGGTTAAAAACGCGGTGGGGAGGCCATTGATGCTATAGCGCAATAAAACCGGATTGGTAAATGTAAATAGAAAGACAAAGAGAGCTATCCGGGAAAGGAGGAGCCGGCGAGCCAAAAGATAGTTGAGTAGAGCCGCGGCAAGAAAAAACAGTCCTCCGGCCATTACCGCCGCATTATCATTATAACCTCCTATCTTAAAGACAATCGCCTGGAGAACACAATAAACCGGAGGAAGTCGAGGAAAAATAGTATCATCTATTGGAATATCCCTTTGGAGATAGGATGGGAGGATAATTAAGGGCGCGGGAGCCTTCCCCATTGCTATTCTCCGACCGGCGCCGGCGAATTCCATAGCCTCTTCCGAGACCAGACCCCGAAAATTAATCAGGAAATATACCAGGAGGACCCCCACCGGCAGGAGCGCCCAGAAGATCACCTTCTGCCACCTCTTGAATAGCTTATCGGCTTTCTCCTTTTTATTGAAGTAATACTGCCGACGGGCGCTTATTTTTACCGATTCTAATGTAGGGGATTCTTTCAAAACTCAGGGATTCGAAGATTGGGGAATAGAGATTATATTTCCGGACCTGGAAAATATAACTCATTCATTTGTTTCGTTATATTAAAAAACTATACTGCTTTTCATAATTATCGGCAAGAAATGAAAAGATGTGTCCCTCTTGCAACAATAATAAATCCAATAACCGGTTATGTCTTGAGGCATTACATTACCCCCGGCGAGTTCCCAACTTCGCCAAGGCTTCGTCGGACAGGTATCTCGCCGGAGTATAAGTTCAATAGTTACATGCGTTCTCAAAACAAAAACGACCCCTGCCACCCCCGATATGCACCGGGATGCCCCGGAATAATCGGGATGCAAGCACAAGCACTCGAATGGCAGGGGAGAAATCTCAAAAGCTAATCACCGGTTACCCTCCCCCATCGGGTGTGGTGTAAGAATCGCGTATAGCTGATGAACTCATTCACCCGTCACATAAAGTGACGGGGGTCTGGGGGGAACTGGTTTTACCGGTGAAAATGGGGAATAATGGATAGATTTGGGATACATGATTCAGGACTGGACAGAAGGAGGGAGAAGCAGGGATGAGGAGGGATAAGCAAGGAATAGCAGGGAGGATGGAGGATAGGCTAAATATCCAACAAGGAATATCCAATGAAAAAGGAAATTTCGCGTAATTCGCGTAATTCGTAGTTCATAAATAGTCGAGGTGAGGGAACTTTTGCGAATTTTGCGCCTTTCTTGACCCGCCATAGCTCGAAGAGTGACGGTTGGTTTGCGGCAAAAAAAAAGGCGATGTAGAGGATAGAAATTCGTAGTTTAGAATGGGAACGATAGTTTCAATTTTTCCCACATGGATCGTTCTTCCATGCAGAGATAGATCGGCAAAATCAGGCTGTCTTTATTTAACGCGTCAATTAAAGTTCGATAGATCCGATAACGGAGATGATCGGGGTAACGCAGTTTATCGTCGAAGCCCAGTACCATCTCCGCGTCAAGGATATCGTTCCCGGGGAATCGGGCTTCAATTATCTTTTTCAGCGCCGGATTGAACCGCAGTGTCCCCAGGCTGATCCAGGCGATCTTCTCCGGATTTACTACCCTGAATATCTTCTCAATCACTCCTCGATAATCGTCATCCCAGCCATCATAATAAAATACCGGGTCAAAGTGAAAGGCCACCCGGTAACCGGCTTCCAGGACCCTCCGCGCGGAGTCAATACGGGCATCCAGAGAGGCGGAATATAATTCGTTGGAATCTATGACCTTCTGAGGGTTTAGCGACCAGCCGACAACAATATTCTCATCCCCCTCCATCTTGAGAAGATTCCCTATATTCGCGCTCTTGGTCTTAAATTCGAAGATGACATCATCCCGCCCCCGGAAGAACTTAACCAGCGGGATGGAGTAACCGGTCAGATCATCCAGCATCAGGGAGTCGGAGAACTCCCCGGTTCCTATCCTCAATCTGGATCCACCCCGCCAGCCACGGGTGGCCGGAAGATCCCGGAAGGATGAGAATCGAGACAGGAAGTGATCGACATTGGCGGGAAAGATCAAGCCCGGAGTATTGGTGTATTCCTGGAGATAACAATAGGTACACTCATAGATACACCCAAAACTAAGGTTGAATACGGTATAACCGCAGGGTACCGCTCTTCCGGTGCAGGGGCAGAGCTTGAAGAAGTCCCGGTCTTCGCTGATGATAAATACAGTTTCGGTACGCTTATTATATTCCGCTATCCCCCGGCCGCCATATTTTGAGAGGAACTCCTTCAGATCCGATATCTCACTGCTCTCAGCTTTCGGGAACGCCTCCAGAAAAGCTTTGGCCAGCGCGGAATCCCGGACCGACTTCTCTATATATATCCGTCGGGGGTAGAATGATCCTTCCCGTAACCGCAGATAATTATCCGGAGAAAGCTCAAATCCGGGGAGATAAGGTCGGAGTTTCGGATCTTCCCGGATGGTCGATGGGAATCTTCTCTTCAGGAGATATTCTTTCAGCCCGGCAAAGGAGACAGGAGAGTCGGAAGTGAGAAGCTCCTCCGGAGGAACATCTTCTCTCTTCGAGATCTCATAGAGGAGCCGGACAATCTCCCGGTTCTTATTTACTCCAAAACGCGGGAAGCTGTTTCCAACCAGACTACGGGCCCGGCTCAATCTCTCTGTTTCTTTCTGATAATCTCGCATAATATCCGGGCCGCGGTTCGTAACGATCCGCTAACAAGTTCTCGATCGCTCTCCTGATCCCACGGTATCTCTCCGACAATATCGCTGACCACCATCAAAGCGGCAGCGGGTCTCTCTATCTGCCGGGCAGCGGCAAAGAAGGCGGCCGATTCAAGATCCACCACCTGAACTCCCCTCTCCCGCCATTCACCTATCTTCTCTACCTGAAGTTTTAGAGACCCCGCGCTGATCCCGGTAACTTCCTTTATCTCTCCTTCCCCCACCGCACTCATAAGTGCCCGATGGAGAAGTGAATCGGGGGTAGTTAATCTTTCGGGTTCCGACAGGCCGGAGAGAAGAGAAGTAAAGCTCTCCTGTGCGTAGCAACGGGAAGGACTCACCAGTGAACCGATCTTTAACCCGGGAACTTCCCGCAGTAATCCGCAGGTGCCGAGAAAATATAGTTCTCGACAGGGTGTCTCAGAGAGAGAGAGAACCGCGTCACCAGTGAAGGAAGCCCCCATCCTGGTATGAAAGACTGTAAAGGACTCCCCATTACCGGCACCGTAAAGCTTCCCCCGGGTGAGGCGATTTACACCAAATTCCTGTAAAACCACCTTTGGAACAAACGGCATTACAATACAGGATGCCTGTACTCTCTCCGCCTCAATCCCGAATAATTTCTCAAATAACTCCATAAATGAAAGAGAGCCTCGCCAACCGCTTACCGCTCACTGCTTACTGCTTACCTTCTCTTTAATCGTCCTGTCAAAAATTATACGGCCCTACCTGGTCAACGGAATGTCATTTGATGCTCCGTAATAAACCCGGGTTACTCCCCGGATGGCCCATAGTCCGGAACCGGAACGGAAGATGCCGATTCCGTCCGCCCCGTTCCCCTGGAAGTCGGCGGGAACAGGGTCGTCAGAACTGCCTCCGAAATAGACCCGGGTTACCCCCCTGATCGCCCAGAGTCCGGAACTGCTTCGGAATATCCCTGAACTCCAGGTTCCGCTCCCATCATAGTCCCCTGGAATGGTCGTATCGGCCGGGCCTCCGAAATAGACCCGGCTGATTGCCCGGAAAGCCCAGAGGCCGGATGCCGATCGAAAGATTCCGATATCCTTAGTCCCATCCCCTCTATAATCCCCGGGGAGCGGGAGGTCGGAGGCTGAACCAAAATAGACGCGGCTTACTCCCCGCAACGCCCAGAGGCCGGAGGACGGGCGGAAGATACCAATATCCCGGGTTCCATCGCCATCATAATCCGCCGGAATCGGTTCATCCGAGGTCCCCCCGAAGTAGACCCTGGTAGCTCCCCGGGCAGCCCAGAGACCGGAACTCACCCGAAAGATGGCGCAGTCCGCGGTCCCATCCCCGTCATAATCTCCCGGAAGCGGCTCATCCGTGCCTCCCCCGAAATATACCCGGGTAACCCCCCGGACCGCCCAGAGACCGGACTCGGGACGGAAAATAGCGATATCCGAGGTTCCGTCCCCGGAAAAATCCGTGGAGTCGGGATCAAGGCTTGCCGGGGCGGCCTCCCATAGATTACAACAATTCGCGTCGTGATATGTGCTCCCTCCTCGATCCGGATAGATCAATCTCCCACTCCCGGTGCCGGGTATATAGGGGAGATAAATATTCTTGGTTCGTCCTCCGTCATATTCCACGGTTATATAGTCTCCACTATGGACATTCCACACCGGATCAAGCCCTAACTTTAAATTAATCTCCAGTTGATAAGAGATGGCAATATCCGTGGTAGAGACAAATGAATTTTCACGATCATTAATATACCCCCAGTCAAGCGATTCAGTATTTGATAGGTAGGCCCTGAAGTAGTAGGTCCATCCTGCCGGATTAGTCGCCCTGGTGGGATGAATAGTCGCGTCCTCCAATACTTTCAGATATAACGGATCATGACACCCGGGAGGAACATCCCGCGGGGTTGGGGTAACGGTTGGAGTGGGGGTAGGTGTAATCGAAGGGGTCGGGGTCGGAGTAACGGATGGAGTCGGAGTTATAGATGGGGTTGGGGTATTTGTCGGCGTGGGCGTGGGGGTCGGAGTGATACTGGGTGTCGGAGTTACAGATGGGGTAGGTGTGACCCATTTCATCTTTACACAAAAGGCATCGTTCCCCCCAGCTCTAACAGACTGATAGGGATTGGCCGTGGGGAAATTATCCGATGTGGTATAGCCGGTCATGTATCCCCACTTATCAGGTCCGGCAAAGATCCCGTAACCGCGATCATTGCCGCTGCCGCCCAGATAGGTGGAATAGAGAAGAGATGTGCCTGAAGAGATGAAGACGGTGACAAAGGCATCATCCGTCCCTCCCCCGTAGCCGGGCTGATAGGAATTCCGGGTGGGGAAATTGGTTGATTGAGTGGCTCCGATCAGATATATCCTCCCCTCTCCATCAAGCGCAATGCCGCTTCCATCGGCACTGCCGTCGAATTTTCCACCGGTGTAATCAGCTAACAATCCTCCCAGATAGGTGGAAAAGAGCAATGACGAACCGGTTGATGAGAGGCGGGTGACAAAGGCGTCATAACTGCCGGCGTTATGGGCTTGAAAGGCATTAATGTTCGGAAAATCAGATGAGAAAGTATCACCGGCAACATAGGCAGAACCTAAAGCATCCAGTACGATACCATCGGCAATATCATTATTATTTCCGGTTAGATAAGTAGAATAGATAAGCGCTGAACCGGATGAGTTCAATTTAGATATAAATGCGCCATAAGTCCCGTTTCCATCAACCTTCTCAGACTGATAGGAATTAACAGTAGGAAAATTTGTGGACCTTGTATACCCCGCGATATATGCGCAGTTACTTCCATCAACCGCAATCCCATTGGCCCCATCCTTCCATCCCCCTCCCAGGTAGCTGGAATAGAGCAATGCTGATCCTGAAGTTGTAAGGATAAATATAAACGCGTCATCATCAGCCGAACGGCCTGATTGATAAGCATTAAGGGTCGGGAAATTATCCGAGTTCGTAAAACCGGTTACATAACTCCGTCCGGCAGATACAGCAATTCCCCGCCCTTCCTCATCTCCGCTTCCACCGGCATAGGTGGAATAGACAAGCGTGGAACCGGAAGAAGATATTTTAGCAATAAATATATCTGTTCCTCCGGCAAAGCTTGCCTGATATGGGTTCACGGTAGGAAAGTCGGATGAGGCGGTGCTTCCGCAGAGATAGGCGGACCCATCCGAAACAACCTCGATCGAGTAGCCGTAATCGCTATCAGCACCACCGAGGTAGGTAGAATATACAAGCTCGGATCCAGAGGTGGTAAATTTAGTAACGAAGGCGTCTCTACTTCCATTCCCGCTCAACTGATAGGCCGACAGAGTGGGAAAATCACTGGATGATGTGTTTCCACAGATATAAGCTGACCCGCTGGCGTCAACCGCTATCGACCAGCCATAATCATTACCCGCGCCACCCAGATAGGTGGAGTAGTTAAAAAGAAATGTTCCATCCTGGGGCAGAGCATTGACCGCAGGAGATATTAATAACATTACTATCAATAGTATTTGATAAAAAATTCTCATAAGAACATAGCGCCTTCGGCGCTAACGTTAAAAAATAAGGACGTTGAAAAATAAAAACGTTGAAGAAAAAAGACGTTAAACGCAGTCTAAAGCCTGCGGCGCGAACTTGTAGAGTGCTATTGTGCGCCAGAGGCGCATCAGCCTCTGGCTGAAAATTTCGGATCAGGAACTTATCCCTCACTTTGTTCGGGCGACGTTACCTCTAAGGAAAGCATGAAAGCAGGAAAATTTAAAATACCCCACCTTCCTGCCTTCCTAAGAGGCATTATAATTCCAAAGCGATAAATTAGTGCCTCCAACAATCATTTAGAATATACCACACAATCGTAGAGACGAGTAAAAATTATTGTCAAATTTCTCCGTGCAAAATAATCAGATACTCATTATATTAATTCATCCAGCATTAACTTTAACTCAACATAATAATGAAGATCGTTATTCAAACCTATAAAGTAGCGAACGAAGTGAGCTAATTTATATGAGGAATCACTGGCAGACTCTCAGCACAGTTCTCAGGGACATCGGATCGCTCTTGATTGTCCTGGGAGGGTTCCTCCTCCTTTCGGCGGCCTCGGTCTTTATATTTGGTGAATCCAGAACCGGTCTTCTCACCTTCTTTGCCTTTATCGGGCCCGGGATTCTCTCCATCCTCCTGGGAGTTACCATCCGGAGATATCTCCCCCCCGGAGATTTGAACCGGCTACAGGCCATGCTGGTCTGCAGCCTGGGCTGGATTGTATTTTCTCTGATCGGGGCGCTCCCCTTTGTAATCGCGCTGGATGTCAATTACCTGGACGCCGTATTTGAAACCATGAGCGGTTTTACCACCACCGGAATCACTGTATTTATCGGCCTCGACCGGTTGCCGAAGAGCATCCTCTTCTGGAGAAGCCTCACGCAATGGATCGGGGGGTTGGGGATCCTGACCTTCTTTTTAGCCATCAGTTTTCAGGGAAGTAACACTCACCGTCTCTTCGGAGCGGAAAGCCATAAGATAGATGTAGGGCGACCGGTACCGGGGGTGGCCAATACTCTGAAGATCCTCTGGGGGATATATATTCTCTTCACAGCGCTGATCGGCCTGGGATTGATTATCTCCGGAATGGGAATATTTGACAGTATCTGCCAGTCCTTTACCGCACTCTCCACCGGGGGGTTTTCCCCCCACGACGCAAGTATCGGATATTACCGGCTATCCGGATTTCCTCATTATATCGCCATCGAATACATAATAATCCTGGGAATGCTCCTGGGAGGGACCAACTTCCTCATTCATTACCGTCTGCTAATAGGTAAATTCAAATCTATATACACCAATACCGAGTTGCGTTACTGGTTCGGCTTTATCGCAATCTTTATTGTCATTATTATCGGGGAACGGGCCATCCATCTCCAGAGGGCGGAGGTAGCCCTACCGGAGAATGCGGGCTATATACAGGTATTGGAGAGAAACTTCCGTACAGTAACATTCCAGGTTGTCTCCATCATCACCACCACCGGTTTCGCCACCCGTGATATCGGCGATCCCTACTTTGGAACCGTGGCCCGCCAGCTCTTTCTGGTTATGATGGTGATCGGAGGATGTGTTGGTTCCACCAGTGGAGGCTTCAAGGTACTTCGCGCCGCCATAATGGTCAAATCAGTCCGGAGGGAGGTATTCCGTCTTCGGGCTCCCCGGAGTGCTGTTTCAAGCATTATTGTCGACGGCAAGCCGGTTAACTCCGATGAGGTCCGGCGGGTCGGGGCATTATTCTTCGCCTGGATAACCCTGTTAGCCGCCGGCGGCATTATTACCGCGCTCTTCTCGGACCTGCCGGGAATAAGCTCCTTCTCCGGGATGTTCAGCGCTCTGGGTAATATCGGCCCCTGCTACATCCCCGGCAGCGATATCCCCCAGCTAAACCCGGTAATTAAAATTACCTATATCTTCGGGATGCTGGCCGGCCGTCTGGAGATAATACCAGTGTTGTTACTTTTTAGCCGAAAGGCCTGGAGAAGTTAGAAAAGAAGTTGAAAGTGCCTAAAGTGAAGAGAAGTTGAAAGTGCCTAAAGTGCGCTAAAGTGCCTAAAGTTAAAAACCCCGCCTCACCAGCCCGGAAAAATGAGCACAGGACACGGGCGAAGGAGGCACTATTTTGCTTAATTTATTTACAATTATTGGCGAAGATCCGGCCGCCTCCAGATTGATAATTCCGAAAAGGTAATTTAAAATTTAGGTTTTGTTCTGAATTTTAATGTTGTAAACTGTGTTTTTGATTTAATAATGCTAATGAAAAATACAATCGTCGCTGGAAAGTAAATATTGAACAAACCTGTTCTCTCGTAGTGGCTGCCTTCAGGCTGCCACTAGTGGCGACCTGAAGGTCGCCGCTACGAGCACGGGGCAACGAGATCACTGAAAAACCAGGCGAAAGCAACAACTTTAGGCACTTTAGCGCACTTTAGGCACTTCAAACTTCTTCGCGGCTGATTTAGACTAACACCCGGTGGCGACCTGAAGGTCGCCGCTACGAGCACCGGGCAACGACCACCGGAAGACCAGGCAAAAGCAACAACTTTAGGCACTTTAAACTTTAGGCACTTCAAACTCTTCTCTCATGTACATTATCATCGCAGGAGCAGGACTGATCGGCCGTGAAACCACCATCATGCTGACGGGGAATAAACATGATGTGGTGGTTATTGATTCCGATCGCGAGGTCTGTAACAAGATTCACGCGGATACCGGAGCCATGGCGGTCAACGGTAACGCGACCAACATCAGAGTCCTGATCGAGGCGGGCGCCGGGAAAGCCGATGTTGTCATCGCCGTTATGGATAATGACGCCGATAACATCTCCTGCGCCCTGCTCTCCAAAAGCCTGGGAGTTCCGCGAATTATCGCGCGGCTGATGGATCCCCGTTATGAGCAGGCCTATAAACTGGCCGGAGTTACCTCGGTGGTCAGGATGGCCGACCTCCTGCTCAATCAGATTATCATGGAAGTGGAACAGCCCCGGGTCCGGAAGATCATGGTGCTGGGCGGCGGCAAAGCCCAGATCTACGCGGTTAAAATCCCCGACAAGGCCCGGAGTATCGGGATGGCAATCCGGGAGATCACCCTGGAGAAAAGATTTCCCAAGGAATGCGTCTTTACCGGTGTCTACCGGGAAGAAGAAGGAGAGTTTATCTTCCCCCGGGGAGATTATATAATCCGGGGAGGAGATACCGTCTCCCTGGTATCAACCACCCGCTATATTAAACCGGCCACTGATTTCCTTACTAAGGTATAATTAGTATAAATATAAACAGAACTATTAATGGCAGGACTATTTTGACCAGACTATTTTGGGACAGGACGATTAAAAAAGAAAGGTAAGCAGTAAGCAGTAAGCGGTGAGCAGTGGAGCCGGTTGCCAGGTGATGTTTACCGCTTACTGCTTACCGTTTACTGATTACTGTTCTTTGAAAAGGGTCCGAGGTAGGTGGAATCGTCCTGTCCCAAAATCGTTTTGTCATAATGTTTGCGAAGTTATTTTTTAAACTGAGGCGATGAAAAAGAAATGAATATTACCATTGCGCAACTGAATTCCATTGTCGGAGATATAACGGGGAATCTTGCCCGGGTTAAGGAGGCCATCACGGGCCTAAATAAGGAGACTGACCTGATTGTATTTCCGGAATTATTTATTACCGGATCTGTGCCGCGGGATCTCCTGAAGCTATCCTGGTTCATCAAAAAAGCAGAAGAAGCGGTCATGAACCTGGTGAAATTTTCTGCCGGTTATCCTGATCTGGGAATCATTATCGGTGCCCCTCTCCCTACCGGAGAAAGAGATGGTATCGGTCTCTATAACGCCGCGCTCCTGATATCCGGGGGAGAGATTCTCCTGAAACAGGCTAAATCGATACTCCCTTCTTATGATATCTCCGATGACGGGAGATATTTTGACCCTTCACCAGGTCTGAAGACAATCCCCTTCAAAGATGAGATCCTGGGGCTCACTATCGCCGAAGACGCCGGGAACTATCCCGGCCTCTGGGAACAGAGATTTTTTCCGACCGATCCGATGGCCGATCTGGCGAAAAAAGGAGCCACCATCTTCATCAATATTGCGTCGTCACCTTTCACCGTCGGCGGCGATGAGGTCCGGTTCAATGTCCTGAAAAACCAGGCGCGGCATTATCGGATCCCTCTTCTCTTTGTCAATGCTATCGGCGGGAATGACGAATTGATCTTTGACGGCGGAAGTCTCTTACTCGATCAAGAAGGACGGGTGGTAGAGCTCTTCCCATACTTTGAAGAGCTGATTGCCGCCGTTGACACCTCTCTCGCGGGTATAGAGGATCGGTTTAGACCCCGGGATAAGATCGAGTCCATCCATGACGCGCTCGTTCTCGGCCTCCGGGATTATATGAAGAAGTGCGGGTTTATCGGGGCGATAATCGGTCTCTCCGGCGGAATCGACTCCGCGGTTACCTGCGCGCTGGCGGTGGAAGCGGCCGGGAGTAAAAATGTCTCCGGGATCGCGATGCCGTCGATCTACACCTCGGATGAGAGCAACCGCCTGGCGGAAGAACTGGCGGAGAACCTGGAGATTAATCTGACAGTTATCCCGATCTCTCCCATCTTTGAATCCTATACCGCCGGACTGGGGGATCACCTGGAAGGCGACGCGGAGAAGAAGAGCCTGGCAATGGAGAATATTCAGGCCCGGATCCGGGGGAATATTCTCATGACCTTCTCCAACCGATTCGGACCGATCGTTCTCTCCACCGGGAACAAAAGCGAATCGGCAACCGGTTACTGCACTCTCTACGGCGATCTGACCGGAGGTCTGGCGGTGATATCCGACCTGTTTAAAACTACCGTCTATGAACTGGCCGAGTATATCAATCGCCAGGATGAGATTATTCCCCGGGGGATAATAGACCGACCACCGTCAGCGGAACTCAAACCGGATCAGACCGATCAGGATACCCTCCCCCCCTACCCTCTTCTTGACCGGATCCTACGCTGGTATCTGGAAGAGGGGAGATCAGCGGATGAGATCGAAGCGATGGGGATCGATTCCGAAGTCATAGACTGGGTAATCCGGGCGATAGCGAAGAGTGAGTATAAGAAACATCAGGCTCCTCCAGGTCTGAAGGTAACCGGGAAAGCATTCGGCGCGGGCCGGAGAATGCCGATCGCCTGTCACGTCCTGATTTAAAGTTGTCACTTTTTGCTTGTTAAAACTACTTCTTTCCCCTACCTCGGACCCTTTTTAAAGAACAGTAATCAGTAAACGGTAAGCAGTAAGCGGTAAACGTCACCTGGCAACCGAGTCCACTGCTCACCGCTCACCGCTTACTGCTTACCTTTCTTTTTCAATCGTCCTGTCTAAATTTCTTTTTGCTAGGGCTATTCCTTGTTGGATGTTGGATATTCTGTCCCCCCATTCCCTATTCCCCAAACTCAGGTATCTCTAATATATTGCTCAACGGCTGGGGATTTCCGTAGGGGCCTTCGGCGAATTCGGCTAGAAACAGCGGCCATTCCGCCGGAGCAACTATCTCCATTACAATCTCTCCTTCTTCATCCTGGAAGAGTTTCGAATTTTTACTATCCAGGAGAAATCTATTGGATGGGGTGTCTTGAGTCTGGAGGCAGATCCTGACATCCCCGCTAAAAGGTTTTAACTTTTTATAGCTGAGCTTGAGGTTAGCTTTATCCTCGCCTTCCAGGGATATCTCATATATATCGCCCCCTTCCGGTTCGTAGTCGGAATCCGCCACGATACTCTTAAATAGCATCGTAACCTTTTCGTCTTCGACTGGAACGGCCGGCTCCTCTCCCAATGCCGTCCGACAGACAGTCAGTCGGTTATCTACCGTCGCCGAGTTCCAATCCGGAAAATCCTGCCGGATCTTCTCCAGCAGGTAAGAGGCGGTAGTATATTGATCACGGGCCGAGTCGGTATCTCCCTTTAATTGAGACGCGTTCGCGTCACTCATCATCCCCTCTACATTCCGAAAGAGCAGTCCGGGGATATCATCTTCCCCAAAAGCTGTTCCTGACTGAATAAACAGACTTACCGACATTACAAGTAATAGAATTTTTATTAACATAACGATCTCCTTTAATCTTCTGTGTTCTTCCCCCTATATTACTTCATCTGTGCGCTTAATATACGGCTTATCCCGGCCAGCGAGTAAGGTTTGGCTATCATCCCCGCGAAACCAGCCCTCTCATAGTCGGCCATCACCGAGTCAATCGAATAACCACTGGAGACAATTGCTTTCACTTCCGGGTCAATCTCCTTCAGTCTCTCCAGCGCTTCCTCCCCCCCCATCCCGCCTTTCACCGTCAAATCGAGTATCACCGCCACAAACGGCCTTCCGGACTCTCTGGCTTCCCTGTACTTCTCCACCGCTTCCTCCCCATCCACTGCTGTCTCCACCTCATAGCCCAGTTGCTCTATCAGACGTGCCGCCACCTTCCGTATCATCTCCTCATCATCCAACAGGAGCACTCTCCCCTCCCCTAAAATTATATCTTCTTTCATCTTTTTCTCTTGAGGTTCCTCTTTCGAGGCGGGAACGTAGATAATAAATGTGGTACCTTTCCCCGGTTCCGATACCGCCCGGATAGCGCCGGAGTGATTTCTCACGATCGAGTAAACGCTGGCCAACCCCAGCCCGCTTCCCCTCTGTTTTGTGGTAAAATACGGGTCGAATATCTTCTCTATATACTCTTTGGGGATTCCCACTCCTTTATCCGCCACCTCCACCTTTACAAATCTACCTCCTTCAATTGATGGCACCGCTCCTTTCTTAAGTTCCACGTTCCCCGCCCGCACTTCTATCTCCCCCCCTTCCGGCATCGCCTGGACGGCATTGATCACCAGGTTACTGATCACCTGATCAATCTGCCCCCGGTCCGCTTCCACCGGCCAGAGATCCCGAGAAATATCGAACCGGCAGCTCACATTGGATCCGTGGGTGGCAAATCCAGTTACCTCTTTCAGCAGTTCTCCGACCCGGATCACCTCCTTCACCGGCTTCCCCCCCCGGGAAAAGGTAAGAAGCTGATGGGTCAGCCCCTGGGCCCGGAGGCAGGCCGCCTCCGCTTCGACAAGTGGCTTATACAGTTCACTCCCCTCTTCGGCATAGATCCGGGCATAGGAGACATTTCCCAGGATAGCAGCCAGGATATTGTTGAAATCATGAGCTATCCCACCGGCCAGCGTACCCATCGACTCCAGCTTCCGGGCATTTATAAGTTCTTCCTCCATCAGCTTCCGTTCGGTGATATTCTCCGATATTCCCACGTACCCCAGAACCTGGCCTGAAGAATCCGCCAGAGGAGTCAGCTTGAGATTGATCGTTATCAGATCTCCATCTTTCCGCCGGTTGAATATCTCTCCTTCCCAGAAACCGTCGGAAGCCTCGGCTGCGATCAGCCCCGCCAGATCAATCGGGTTACCCGGAATCCCCTCAAAATACTTATTCGCTTTCAACCCCATCAGCTCTTCCGGATTATAGCCCAGCAGATCAGTACAGGCCGCGTTGACATAAACAATCTTATGTTCAAGGTCGGTGATGACCACCATCTCGCTCAGCCCTTCCAGGGCAAAGAAGAAGGCGGAGAGAGGATCAGGTTCCCGGGGCGCAGTCTCTAGGCCGGTTAGGTCCCGGCGGATCTTCGACAATTCTTCTAATAAGGATGGATTGGGTTTCATTCTATCTACACAGATTAGAAGATGGGGGGAGTGATCAGTAGAAGGCTAGTTATCGGTTATCGGTAAAATCATACCCAGTGAAGGGATATTAATCGGTAATCGGTAATCGGTTATCAGTAAAATCAAACCCGGTAAAAGGATAGTAATCGGTAATCAGTTATCGGGAATCAGAACCTTTGATCTTTATGTTTTACCGACATCTCCATTGATCTCTTCAATGCTATATTCGACTGTTTCTTCTTTTATCAACTTCCCACAAAACTGCGACGATTTCCGTATCATTCCGTTGAGCATTCTCCCGATCTTCTGATACCGGTCTATTATTTCTTCATGCCTTGAAATATCGATATAGCCACAATCTAATGAAGTACCAAGCCAATGCTGGGTTTCTTGTTGTTCTCCATCAGAATCGGTTAACTTACTTATAAAATGATCCGGGTATCTTCTCTTCGCCCAGGCCTCGGCAAGCTGAGCTCCCACCGACCTTGAGGACCTACGAATTTGAGATATTAAAGAATACCGCTCTTCTTTAGGGTAGGTTTTAGTTATCTCAAAGATCTCTTTCGCCAACTGTCGGGCAAGCTTATAGACTTCAAGATCACGATAACTTTTTACATACATTAAGATATCTCCTCCCTGATTACCAATCGCCGATCACTGATTACCGATCACCGTCCTGTCACCGATTACTGATAACCGATTACCGTCCTGTCACCGGACCTGCCCACGCCAGTAATCAAGAATTGTCTTCAAGGTCTCATCGATTGAAAATTCCGGTTCCCAGCCGGTGGCTTCAGTAAAACGGGTATGGTCGCCCTGGAAGATCGGCACTTCGGAGTCGCGCATTCTCTCCGGATCCTGGACAATCTCAATCTCAACATCACTCAAAGCCAACAACTTATCCAGGATATCCTTGATCTTATAAGCTCTTCCCGAGCATATATTATAGGGATCAGCCGGCTCACAGTACTCCGCGGCCAGCCGGTAAGCCCGAACCATATCCCGGACATCGGTAAAATCACGGGAGGCCTGGAGATTTCCCACCTTCAGAACCGGATCTTGCTTCCCGGCCTCGATCCGGGCAATCTGGAGGGCGAAGGCGGATGTGACAAAACTCGGGCGCTGGCCGGGGCCGATATGATTAAACGGCCTTAATACCACGCATTTCACCCCCTTAACCCGATGATAGTAGGAAGCCGTCTCTTCCGCGCAGACCTTGGTAAGCGCGTAGATGTTCAAAGGCCTGAAGACATTATCCTCGGTGAGCGGCATCCGGGATCTATCAGCGTCTCCATAGACTTCAGCGGAGCTGATAAGAATTACCCCGGCATCAGGCGCGTTCTCCCGGGCCTCTTCCAGCATGTTAAGGCTTCCCTTAACATTAATTTCGAAAGCCATCTGCGGGGCATTCTGAGCATCAGGAACGAATGAGGTTCCGGCCAGATGAAATATCGTATCCGGTCTCTGCTTCCTGATCACATGTCCCACATCCTTGGAACTTAGGATATCGCACTCATCCACCCGGACCCGGTATATAAGATCGGTGAGATTATTCAAGACCGCGCCATGACGTTCAATCCCGGAGACTATCCAGCCCTGCCCGATAAGCTCCCTCGCCAGATGACTGCCGGCGAAGCCGGCTATTCCGGTTATTAAAGCGCGTTTCGTCATTTAATGCCCCTTCTCAGGTAGAAATTATAAGGATAGTAATCAGTAATCGGTTATCAGTAATCAGTGCGCGCCGCATGCGGCCGGACTAGCGCGTACTGATTACTGTTTACTGATTACCGATTACCGGATTTTCCCATGATTACCGATTACTGGCTTTTTCCCTGATCACCGATTACCGATCACCGATTACTGATTACTGGCTACTGATCACCGATTACTGATCACCGATTACCATTTACTGTTTACTTCCCACTCCCTACCCTCTCCACATCAGCATCGACCATCATCTCAATCAGGGTTTTAAAATCAACCTCCGGTACCCAACCCAGTTTCTCCCGGGCTTTGCCGGGGTCTCCCAGCAGGAGCTGGACCTCGGCCGGGCGGTAAAATTTCGGGTCCACCACGACATAATCATTCCAGTCAAGGCCGACCCGGTCAAAGGCGATCTCGCACATCCGTTTTACCGTATTGGTTTCACCGGTAGCTATAACATAATCATCCGGTTCGTCCGCCTGAAGCATCAGCCACATCGCCCGGACATAGTCACCGGCAAAACCCCAATCACGCTTGGCTTCCAGATTCCCCAGACGGAGCTCCTTCTGCAGTCCGGCCTTAATCCGCGCTACCGCGTGGGTAACCTTCCGGGTAACGAACTCCAGACCTCTCCGGGGTGACTCATGGTTGAAGAGGATCCCGGAGACAGCGAACATACCATAGCTCTCCCGACAATTTATCGTGATCCAGTGCCCATAGACTTTGGCAACACCATAGGGGCTTCTCGGATAAAATGGGGTTGTCTCACTCTGGGGGGTCTCCATGACTTTACCAAACATCTCACTGGAAGAGGCCTGATAGAACCGGATCTTCGGATTGACAATCCGGATTGCCTCCAGGATCCTTGTCACCCCCAGGCCGGTTACCTCACCGGTCAGGATAGGCTGACTCCAGGAAGCCGGGACAAATGACTGAGCCCCCAGGTTATAGACCTCCTCCGGTTCCGAATCATTGAGCGCCTTAATCAATGAATTCTCATCGATCAGATCCCCCGAGATCAGTTCCATCCCGCTCTCCAGCAGATGATCAAGGCGCTCGGTGGTGATAGTGCTGGAGCGGCGCTGCAGGCCAAAGACTTTATAACCCTTCTCCAGGAGAAATTCCGCCAGATATGACCCATCCTGGCCCGTAATACCCGTAATCAACGCATTCTTCATAAGTAATCAGATCCTCATGATGCTACATATAGTAACACTGTTTAAAGTAATTCTCTTCGCCAATGGATATTGGAAAATTTCGAAGCAGTAAAATATCCAGGCTTCTTTTAACATAAATCATTGCTTTGCGATAACCATTTTTCTAAATAGACTATCTTGAATCGCACCTCGATTCACGGCAGGGTATTTACCCTGAACTTTTTCTGCTCAGCAGATAGATAAATATACCGCCGCCCAGTATCCCTGTAACCACACCGACCGGCAGTTCCATCGGCGCCAGAACAGTTCGAGCCAGTGTGTCGCAGAGAACCAGAAAAATTCCACCCGCTAAAAATGAAGCCGGAATTAAGGATCGATGATCATTGCCGAAGAGAAGGCGGACGGTATGGGGTACTATCAACCCCACAAAACCGATAATCCCGGCCACGGAGACAGCTGTTCCGGCCAGTAGTGCCCCCAGGAAAAATATCCATTTCTTATCCCGTTCCAGCCGGATCCCCAGGTGGTGTGCCCCTTCCTCTCCCAGCGCGAGAGCGTTCAAAGTCCAGGCCAGACCAAGGGATGCCGCCGTTCCCAGAAGAATCACCGGAACCGCGAAACGGATCAGAGTGATATCACACCCGGCTAAGGACCCCATGGTCCAATAGATTACCGCCCGGAAGGTGCTTAGATTCACCACTGAGAGCAGCAGCATTATCAGCGCTGAACAGATAAATGATATCATCACCCCTACCAGCAAGAGATACGGTATCTTCAGAAACCTCCGGCGCCGGGCGATAGTATAGGCAAAAGATACCGCTAACCAGGCGCCGGCGAATCCGAAGAGAGGCAGCAGCGCCTGAGGGAAAGCCCCCCCGAGCAGAAAGCCCAGACTGACACCCAGTGCCGCCCCCCCGGAAACACCCAGGGTATATGGTTCAACCAGGGGATTGCGGAAGAGCCCCTGGAAGAGAACCCCGGAGACAGCCAATCCTCCCCCCACCACAATTCCCAGAATAATCCTGGGGAGCCGGAGGCGGAAGACAATTGTCGCGTCTATAGAACTATCCGTCTTCCCGAACAAAGAATCAAAGAACATCCGTAATATCCGAGCAAAAGAAAAGCTCACCGTCCCCACCTGGAGAGACCCTATGGATACCAAGATAAGGCCGGCCAGCAGGAGTATAAAGATGATAATTGTCCGTTGTTTGGTTCGTGACGGAAGACGGAAGATGGAAGACGGAAGACGGTTGCCGGTTGCCGGTTGCCGGCAGCCTTTGCCTGGCGTCGTTGAACGTTGAAAGTTGAGCGTTGAACGTTGAATGTTCATTCTTTATCCTCCGTCCCTTCGTCCATCATCCTACTTCCCTTCGTTTCAACAATAAACGATTCAATCTGAGAAACCCCCTCCATAACCCCCGGGCTCAACCGGCAGATAAGATCCGGGTCAATTATGTAAACTCTCTTATTTCGCACCGCCGACAATTCCGGGAACTTCTCCCAGAACGCTACCCCAGCCTCCGCCTCACTCCCCATCGCGGCGATAATAATCACCTCCGGGTTATCGGCCAATACCCGTTCCCGGCTGATGGAAGGATACCGGGAAGATAGATCCGCCGCGATATTATCTCCCCCGGCAATCTCGATCATCTCCCCGATCAAGGTCTCTTTATTGATTGTTACCAGCGGCTTAACTCCAACCTGAAGAAAGACCGTTACCAAAGGCCGATCGGACGCGGCATGGCGAATCCGGTTAAGCCGGTCCTTAAATTCAGTGATCAATCTCCCGGCTTCCTTCTCCCTTCCCAGAATATATCCTAGTTTCCGGAGGAGTTCAAAATAGTTCTGGAAAGATGAAGACTGCCCGGAGACAAAGACCGGGATATCAAGCCTTCTCAGAGTGGAGATAATCCCGGGGTTATTGCCCTCCCTGGTAGCCAGGACCAGTTCAGGCTTAAGAGCTACAATACGCTCCAGATTCGGCTGCCAGAGGCCGCCCAGCCGCTCCGGGGCAGTAAGATCATCCTGATACCGACAGTAATCGGTTATCCCAACCAACCGGTCGCCAACTCCCAGAGCAATGATATTCCCGGTAAAATCAGGGTTGAGAGAAACAATCGTAAGCGGTGGTTTTGAAAACCGGAGCGTTTCCCCGGTAGAGTCAACAACAACTATCCCCTCCCCGCCCATGGAGATAACTCCACCCCAAAGAAAAAATACCCCCATAATCAGAAGAGGTTTAACCAAGCTTTTCCTTATATCGCAGGCCATCTTTTGCAACTATTGGGGAGAAATTTCACGTTAAAACATGCCCGCAATGATGGATCAATGCTTGCACATTATTATTTTTCGGAGAAAAATAATATACCGGAGGCGGGATTTGAACCCGCACGAGGTTTCCCTCAAGGGATTTTAAGTCCCTTGTGTCTGCCAATTCCACCACTCCGGCATACCCTCTCTCTATCCTTACTCGAAACCCTTTTCGAGTAAGGTCTATCTACATTCAGGAAAAAGTCGGGATTTTTAAGTTATACGATTTAATCTTCCGCCAGAGAGTAATTCTATCGATGCCGAGCAGTCGGGCCGCGGCCTGCTTATTTCCCTTACACTCTCTCATCGCGCGGACAATCTGCGCCTGTTCGGTTCTATGAATCGCCTCAGAGAGACTTAATGCTGTCCCACTCTCATCGTTTACATCAGAGATCTCCATCCCCGGAGAGAGATGATAGGGGAGAATAGTATCATCCTGACAGAAGGTAACCGCCCGTTCTATGGTGTTCTTCAATTCCCGCACATTTCCCGGCCAATTCCGTGCCATCATAACGCTGAGCGCTGTGGATGAGATATTCCTGATAGATTTTTTCTGCTGCCGGGCGAAGTTCCGTAAAAAATAGTAACTGAGAAGCGGTATATCCTCTCTGTGATTCCGGAGAGGGGGGAGAGAGATCGTCAACACATTCAGACGGTGGTAGAGATCTTCCCGGAATTGACCGGAATTTACTCTCTCCTCCAGGTCGACATTTGTAGCCGCCAGGACCCGGGCATCCGATCTCAGATTCTGTGTTCCTCCGACCGGCCTGAACTCTCCGTTCTGCAGGAACCGGAGGAGCTGAGACTGGGCTTGATGGCTGATCTCACCAATCTCATCCAGAAGGATAGTGCTGCCGGAGGCCGCCTTCAATAAGCCTATCTTATCCTTGAAAGCCCCGGTGAAAGCCCCCCGAACATATCCGAATAGCTCGCTCTGAAAAAGATGCTCCGAGAGAGCGCCGCAGTCCACAACCATCATCTCTCTCTCCCGGCGGTCACTGTTCAAATGGATGGCCCGGGCAACCATCTCCTTCCCGGATCCTGTCTCCCCATAAATAATAACCGGGCTGCTGGTCTTCGCCACGGTCAGGATAGTATGGTAGATCTTCTTCATCTCCACGCTCTTGCCGGCCAGGCCGAAGAAGATATTCTCCGATATCATGTCTTCATAGCTGGTCTCCTCCTCTTCCATCAGCTTCTTCTCCGTCAGCGCGGTCTCAATCGTGTAATACATCTGCTCCATGGAGAAAGGCTTGATCACAAAAGAGGCCGCGCCTTTTTCAACGCATTCTTTGGCGACTTTCACCGAAGCGTGAGCGGTCATAACGATAACCTTGCTATCGGGAGATACCTCTTTAATGAAAGAGATTAACTCCGTCCCTTTAACATCAGGCATCACCAGGTCGGTTACCACCACATCATACTTCTTCCCCTTAAGTAATTCCCGGGCCGAATTACCGTCAATAGCGGTATTGACATCGTATCCATAAGATTTTACGCCCATAACGAGCATCCCACGGATCTCGGTGTCATCTTCTATTATCAATATTGTCGCCATATAAGTTATTCCCTACACTATTGCCCTATTGCAACTACATTGAAACTAACGCTGCTGGCAAATGATAGCGGTCTATATCTAAAAAAGAAAAAAGGCACAGACTCGTATCTTTGTCTCTCCATACATTGAAGTTTAAATCATGTAAGTTATAAATGATTTTGCGGGTAGAATTCAAGTCTTTTATCAGAGAGTCCAGTGGATCCCCTTTCGGACTCAAGAGCTATTATAATCATTATCAATTTATTGTGGTCTATTCTTTCCCATATGCGTATATCTTTGCTGGATAAGGGGGCGATATAGATGTGTAATTTTTTTGCTCAAATTTAATATTTCCCGTTTGAATAGTAACTCCTGCATGTTAATATAGTATTATTGCTATTTCTCCTATCTGAATATATCTGGATGCAGAACTTTTCGTAATATGAAATTTGGCCTAATTAGGATACTTGGATTTACTTTTCTTTTAATCTTTGGGTGCAAGCAAAACCAACCAGAGGATGTAATTCCACCATATAATCTGGAATATATATCCAGCGAAATTTATAGTTGGAATTACCAAAAATATGTTCAAGGGATTATCATCAACAGAGATCAGCGGACCTGCCCTTTTGTTATGGTTATTATTTAAGCTATATGACCGAGACAAAAACATTTTAGACTAAACTTCAGATATTATTCATAATCTTGCCCCTGGAGGAAAATGGAAATTCAAAGCTCCTTATTCTGCGAGCGGAGCATCGTTCTACAGAATAGAGGATATCACTACCGATAAACCCATTATTTATTTAGAGACTACTGTAACAGGAATATAATGTGAAATTTTGGTTACACTTTTGGGGGATGCGCCTGGTGGGATTTTTAAATCAGCTGAGAATATAGGAGTTTTCGAGGGGTCGAATAATTCCGGGAAAGGATATCTATGATAAAGAAAGAATGGAAAATAACAGGACAATTCAAAGCACGCTCAAAAGACGGCAAAGAATTTAAAATTATTGAACGCACCATATTTTTTACGATACCTAAATTTCAGAGTAGGCCAGAGCTGAAACCCGGGATAAAATCATATTCAACCACTAATGGAATGCACGTTAATGTCATAAATGAAGATAAGGGGATTTACGAAATGTTAGACATAGGGATTACGATTTATAAAAACTAAACCCTCCGGGGAGATATCTCAAGCTCGGTCGATGGCTGATAAACATTACAGAAGCTGATACGCGTCGGGCCGGAGTGGCCGGATCCGATTCCATTGCCCCCAGCTTAGGGGCGGGGAAAGTGCTGATAAAAATGAGCATTGATAACACAAAATTATCTGAAGAATTATTTGAATCCTCAGAGCTCTCGCTTTCAAAAAAGGAGAAAGAGTTTATCCAAAAAAGTTCGACATGGCCAGAAACCTGGGTCAGGGCAACATCTGAATTATATTCTGCCAAGTTATCGGAACGATCCATCAAGGAGCACACAGGCGCTCTAAGAGAACAAACTGAAGCCACTAAAAAGGCTTCGAAGTCATCGGACCGGCATTCGAGAGCCCTGATAATAATTACGGGGTGCTTGGTCTTGGTTACAGTCGCTCTGGTGGTGGTTACTTGTAATTCAATCCACTAAATCAAAGATCTCGGTTGCCATATTACAAAACCCTGGAACGAATGGTCGTTGCGGGAATTAAGTATAAACTAATTGGAGGTGATTCTAATGGTAGATTTAAAAGTTGGAGATGTTGTTAGATTGAAGTCTGGCGGTCCCAAAATGACAATTCAAGAAATAGAAACATATGATTTTGGACCTGGTGCGGCCTGCCGGTGGTTTGATGAGAAACAGTCAAAAATGGAGGTTTTCCTGCTAGATACGATTGAAATTCCCAAGAAGATACAGATCTAGCGGGAGTTTCTTAAAACAAAAAAACCCCGGGATGAGTAATCGTCCCGGGGTTTTTTCTTTTCTAAGTAATATTAATGCCTTCGAAATTCGTCAATTTTTGCAGTTAAATTGAGGGACGACCAACAAGCATTGGCAAGAGAAGTTCCTTCTGGTGGAAATCCGGCATGTACTATTTTTTTTCCCTTGTCATGGAGAAACTCTACTGCGGGAATAAAATCACGGTCAGCTGAAACCAATACTCCTATTTGATACGAATCCTCCCAAGCGAGCTTGATCATATCAGTAACTATAGCAGTATCGATTCCCTTCTCCACTGTTCCTGCCAATTTTTCGCCGCAATGAGGACATTCTTTAATTGACTTATGGCATTTCTGACAAACAGGTGGATTCTTTGGCCTTCTCTCCTTGGCAATCAGCTGAAGTCCTGGCACTCTCTGCAGTCGCCTATGGGCCCAGTGGTGTAACTTACGACCTTGTGGGGTTTTTGCGTTATAGGAAAGATATACGTGTGCTCCTTCAAATTGAATGCGGGAATCGGGACTACCCAGTGCCAGGGAACCGGCATTGTTAGCCAACCATAACGGTAATATATTCCAATCAACTCGATAGTGCGAATTTTTTGCTGTATATCGCTGCCAGCTAAGTTGGAAATTCCAAAAATCAATAAATACTCTGACCTTTTGTAAGTTGGTTGTGGTTGGGATATCCTGGTCGGCCATGGCAATGCCTCCTTTAATAAGTCCGGACAAAAAACAGGGAGTACTCGAAAGTACTCCCTGGGGTAATAATAACAGGTGGAATAAGCCGGGTTGTCCCCGAACAACCACCTGTGGGGTTTATTAGCATTGTGCCAGATTATGAAATTATTTCATCGCCTGTCAAGAAAAAACTCAATTTTTTTTTAGATTTTTTTCTCCCCTTATAAATATATCATCCCAATCACAATATGACAACCCTACAACAGAATTTATCGATTCATATGTTTAGACGAATTTATGAGCATTTGGTTCAAACATATTTTAATAAACTGGGATAGGCAACTCGCTAAAGTCGGCCAGTTTCTATTGTCCGACTTTAGCGAGTTGCCTATCGCCTGTCAATGGAAAAAATAATCAGTTACTTATTTTCTTTATTCTTAAAATCGAACAGACGGGGATGCAGATTCGGGCCAGGTTCCGCATCTTCTTTGTGCTCCCACCCAGATGGAGTTCCATAGCTATCCAGCCATTCGATTAGTACTATTTTTCCATTTTGATTCTCCGGAGGATTTTTGGCGATCGCGAGTTGTCAACTAATATAGGGATAAATAAGGATCCTTGGTTTTATAATATTGCTTAATTCGTGCTTAACTATTCTTGGATCCTCCGGAGCATGGCAGCTAGGCCCCATCGTTTCTATTTAGACACTTTTACCCAATAAAGCCGCCAACCGGGGATCCGGGAGGGGGCTTTTCCCACAACGACTATCGCTACTTCCGAGCGGGAATCTGCAAATGCAGCGGCTTCGCGATCTTGTCGTTGGCTACCTAGGCAGCAGCAATGCTCAGTGTTGTCCTCCCCTCATTTAAGCTCTGAATATGCCCCCCCGGTCGGCCAGAGGGTTCTCAACAAATACCGTAGTTTTTAACAAAAAAGGCAGCCTGAGCATTCAGGCTGCCTTATAATGAAATGAAATTTTTGCTTCCTTAAGGATAAACAGTCGGTTTATCCTATAAGGCGCGGACCGGATTCGAACCGGTGAATAGCGATTTTGCAGACCGCCGCCTTACCACTTGGCTACCGCGCCATAATTTTTACTCTGTAAAAATTATGCTATAAAATTAATCGTGAGATTAAACCTACTTCATTGCTATCTAAAATAAATCACGGTCATTTTTCAAAACTATAGAGTAGCGAACAAAGTGAGCTACTCTATATACCAGACCCGAAAGAACCCTTCGTGAGTCTCGATATTGATTATCTTCCGGTTGTTCTTCGATATATATAGATCAATTGTCTTGAGAAAAGCATCCCTGGTCGGCGGGATTGCCCGTACCTTTCCCCGATTCCCATGGAGTGATGGGCGAAAATTAAAGTCTTTATAATTGAGTCCGGTCATAGTTCCCGTGCTATTAGCCCGACTTATCTCCAATGCCCCGGCTTCCAGTGGCCACCCGGCGCTCGATGCGCCGGGACCCATTGAGCACCAGCATGAGGGCGGCGCGGCCGGGGTGGCGGAGGCGATGAGGAGGCACAGGCCGAGACTATAAATACCAGCAGTAACAGTAAAATTATCTTTTTCATTAGCTCCTCTCCAGAACTCAGCTTCGCAACTTTTTTTGCCACTAAGACACTAAGGCACAAAGAGAAAACTTTAAAGGCAGATGACAAAATTATTGGTTTTTCTTGGTGTCTTTGTGCCTTTGTGGCGACATTATTATCGTAGATACGGCTTCAGACATGAAATTCCGAATAATCCATCGTCCACTTGATGATACGGTCCGCCAGATTGTCTTTACTCATCATGGGCCATTGATCAGCCATCCCACGGCGATCAAAGACAATTACTTGATTTGTATCCCCGGCGAATCCGCTGCCGGGGGCGGAGATATCATTCGCGATTATTAAATCAAGATTCTTACTTTTTAACTTTTTCAAGGTATTGTCAATAATATTTTCTGTCTCCGCCGAGAATCCAACCAGGATTGTATCTCCTTTTTTCTGACCAAGTTCTTCCAGAATATCCGGATTTCTTACCAGCTGAAGAGATATTTCCGCGCCGCCTTTTTTTAACTTATGGAGGAACTTATCCTCCGGGCGATAATCCGCGACTGCCGCCGACATGATAACCGCGTCGGCGTAGGGAAAGTGACTATTCACCGCCTCTCTCATATCCAGAGCCGAAATCACCGGAACCAAAACCGCTCCTGGAATTGGAGGCAACTCGACCGGTCCACTGATCAGAATCACTTCCTGGCCCCGGCCTACCGCGGCCCGGGCCAGAGCGTAACCCATCTTTCCGCTGGAAGGGTTGGAGATAAATCGGAAGGGGTCGATAAACTCCCTGGTAGGACCGGCTGTGATGATGAACTTCATAGTAGTATCGCCCTTTACTCCGTTTCGGACTTTCACGTCTGAAGCCGCATCTTCGACAATAAATTTGCCACAAAGGCACTAAGACACTAAGAAAAACATCCGAAAAATATGAAGAGATGTAGCTATTGAGCCATTAATTCTATTCTTTGTGTCTTAGTGTCTTTGTGGCAAGAAAGTTGCGAGGCTAAGTTCTTAAGATCTCCTCAATCCCGCTAAGAATCATATCGGTCGATGCCAGCCGCCCTTTTCCCTCGTAGCCGCAGGCCAGGTATCCGGATTCCGGACCGATAAAAGTTATCCCCATATCGGAAAGTTTCTTGATATTTGACTGAACAATCGGGTTCTCATACATGCTGGTATTCATCGCCGGGGCGATAATAATAGGCGCGCGGGTTGCCATCGCAGCCGAACTGAGCAGATCATCGGCCAGGCCGACGGCCATCTTCCCGATAAAATTCGCGGTAGCCGGGGCGATTACCAATAGATCAGCCCGTTCTGCCAGAGAGATATGCACCGGAGAAAACTGCCTCTGCTCCTCAAAGAGATCCGTGTATACCGGGTTTCCGGATAAGGTCTCAAATGTCAGAGGAGCGATAAATTCACGGGCGGCGAGGGTCATTACCGCGAAGACCTCTCCTCCCCTCTGTTTCAGCTTGCTGACCAGGTCCGCGGCTTTATAAGCGGCGATAGAACCGGTAACTCCCAGAATAATGGTAGTCCCGGCTAATGAAGAATCAGGATTCATCCGGTTCATGATCCTCTTCCGGCAAAGCCAGTGCTATCTTTCCGGCAGCTATCTCCTCTATGGCGACCATAATCGGCTTCTCCCCTTCCATATCAGGAAGCAGACTCTTCTCCCCCCGATTGAGACTGACCGTTCTTTTCGCGGCGAGGTAAACCAGGGAATAAACATTATCAATTTTCTTCAGACAGGACTCTGTAGTTAGTGCAAACATTATATATTCTCCATTTTGAATATTTTTATTTGTTGTATTGGTAAGCTTTCAGTGAACCCCATTCTCTCGTAGCGGCTGCCTTTAGGCTGCCACACGATGGCCCCGCCGGCGGGGCCGCTACGAGCACGGGGCAACCGAGTTCACTGAAAGCTTACTTGTATTGTACCTTTGGATTCTTGATATAAAGTACTGGTTTGAATGGTTAGAGCTATTTTCGGCTCCGCATCAATATATTAGTGTTAGTCTTTTTTCATAACGAACTTAGCCCTCGCTTCTCTCTGACAACTTTTCCGCTAAGGAAATCAGGAGAATTTAAATAATCCACTCTCCTGCCTTCCTGCTTTCCTTAGAGGTTATTGTCCCGAGACTTAACATGAAATAACTCGGGATCCCGATGGATATCGGGAAAATTCCGAAGCAGCAAGTTAGCGCGAAGCGCTAACTTATACTGACTATATCTTCTACGATGCTGTCAAAATAATCTACCCGGAATTTTTCGGCCCGGATAATCGCTTTTATATCCGCTACCGCGACCGGGAGGTCATCATTGATAACACAGTAATCATATCTCTTATATTGGCTTATCTCCTCTCGGGCCTGGGCCGATCTCTTCATTACTACTTCAGGACTATCCGTCTTCCTATCTACCAACCGCGCCTTCAGAACATCAAGCGAAGGGGGCAGGAGAAATATATATACGGCCTTGACCCCTGTCTCCTGTATTGACCGCGCTCCCTGAACATCTACCACCAGGATAACATCATGCCCGGCAGTAAGTTCCGATTCAATATAATCCCTCCCCGAACCATAATAGTTATCGTAGATAACCGCGGATTCCAGAAACCTCCCGGCCTTCAGTTTATCCTGAAACTCTTCCCGGGAGAGGAAGAAATAATCCACCCCGTTTACTTCACCGGTCCGGGGCTGACGGGTCGTGGTAGTAACCGCTCGCCTCAGATCAGGCAGTTCCTTCAGTAGAGCGTCACAGACCGTAGTCTTACCCGCTCCGGATGGTGCTGATAATATAAATAGATGTCCGTTCATTATTAAGAACTTATCGCCTTCGGCGCAACTTCGTAGTGCAGGACTTCAGTCCTGCCTTCGTTGGGCAGGACTGAAGTCCTGCACTACGAGCTTATTGAAATTCCGAAGCAGGAACTTAGCTTCGCAACTAATTAAACCACGAATCTCGCGAATCTTCACGAATTAAAAGAAAAAATGAACTACGAATTTCGCGAATTACACGAATTTTACTGAATTAGGGAGAATATCACCCGTTTAATCCGCGGTTATTGTCCCGAGACTTAATATTAAACAACTCGGGATCCTGAAGTATTTCGGTCCCGAGACTTAATGTGCAACAACTCGGGATCCCGAAGTATTTCGGTCCCGAGACTTAATGTGCAACAACTCGGGATCCCGAAGTATTTCGGGAGAGAAGAAATTCCAAAGCGACCAGTTATCATTGTTCAACAATCAGTGCACTACGTCCAGGCGACAACTTTTTTATCCGCCATAGCTTTAGCGACGGAGGAAGGCACTTTAGGCACTTTCAACTTCTCTTCACTTATTCTACATTCCTGGCTTGTTCCCGGAGACTCTCCAGTTCCGATTTCATCAGTATAACCTGACGGGAGATCAGACTGTCTGACGCTTTATCCCCCAGAGTCGTAACTTCCCGGAGCATCTCCTGACAGAGAAACTCCAGTGATTTTCCGGAAGGATCGTCGGAATCGAGAAACTCCTTGAACTGTATTATGTGGCTATCCAGCCGGGAGGTCTCTTCCTTTACATTCACCACGCCCGATTTCTCCCCGCCGGATTTCCCGGATGGTCTCCCTTTTTTCTTTTCCTCTATCTCCTTCTCTTTCTTCTTCAGCCGTGCCCGTACCCTGATCAAAGATCCGTTGAGAGCGCGAAGGTGCTTTGATAAATCGGCTCTCATCCGGCCCCCTTCTTTCTCCCGCATGGATATAAGCTCGTCCAATGCCTCATTCAGGCTGGCTACAACCTGTCTCTTAAACCCCGTGACCGACGGCGTAATCGCTGATGTCTCCAGCACGCCGGGGAGGTTGATCAGAACCTCCGGTCCTATCGATGAGTCGGATTTAATAACCTTCTGAAGCCGGTTGAGGGAATTCCAATATTTTTTAGCCAGAGCTTCATTTATGATCACCCGATAACGTTCTCCGGTTTGCTTAAAAGCGATATAAACATTAACCCTTCCCCGGGAGAGACGATTCGATATTTTTTTAACGATATAACTCTCCAGACTCTGATACCGGGACGGGAGTTTAACTTTAATATCAAGAAAACGATGATTATACGATTGCAGTTCCGTCTTCACCGTAAAATCATTCGACTCTGAATCCCCACTGCCATATCCCGTCATACTGATCATAATTTAACTCTTCCTCTAAAATTTATATTTTCAACTGCAAAAATTGCCTGAAATACCGGTTCCATACTTGCAAACCCTTATTTTTTCGCCCCCCCCCGCTCTACCCCGAATCTTTAATCGTGGAGAGAGAAAATAAGATGGTGAAGGTATCAAAAGAACAGGTGATTGTCTATGGTATTAATCTAAACTGAAAAAGCGGCTCCTTTCGGAGCCGCCTTTCCCCCATTCTCAATTTTTACCCCGAGGTGCCGCAGGAACTTTTCGGGGCCCTATTCCCCAACCTTATCTGGTCACCGGGATATCGCCGGTGGTGCCGAAGTAGACCCGGGTTATCCCCCTCACCGCCCAGAGGCCGGAAGAGGGTCGGAAGATGCCGATATCGTCAAGCAAGCTCCCGATTAAGTGCCCTGTTACCGGTCTATCCTCAGTTTGGCCGAAATAAGACCGGCTCCAACCCCGGATCGCCCACAAGCCCGTGGCGGGGCGGAAGATCGCGATCTCGTCCCGGAAGTGAAAGGCGGTCTTCCCGGAAGTAAAACAAACAAGGGTCAAACCCTAAAACAAACAAGGGTCAAACCCTAAAACAAACAAGGGTCAAACCCTAAGTTCTAAGTTTGGTAGCAAACAAAAACAAACAAGAAACAAGCAAGGGTCAAACCCTAAGTTCTAGTAAACCCCGTCCTCTCGTAGCGGCTGCCTTTAGGCTGCCACACAATGGCGACCTGAAGAGGCTGTCCGATAAATCAGACTTAAAGTCATTGCGAGCCAAAGGGCAAAGCAATCTATTTTATCTCTTATAATTGTTTCGTATCCAAAAAGATGAGATTGCTTCGTCGCTGCGCTCATCGCAATCTGAATGACAACAAGATTTGCCAAAATAAGTTTTATCGGACAGCCTCTGAAGGTCGCCTCCACGAGTACCGGGCAACGGGGTTCACTGAAGCCTTACTAGTATATGGAGGCATATCACTGATAAACTACTCAGAACTCCGGGTTACTCGTAAATGCTATTCTCTGCCGCGTGTGGCTATTTATTAAGACTCTTGTGATTAAACGTCAGTTTATCCAGCAGATCTTTCATATCGGCAGGGATGGGAGCAATGAAATCCATCGGCTCTCCGCTGACAGGGTGAGCAATCCGGAGACGATGAGCGTGCAGCATCTGCCGGTAAATGTTCAGACGGCGACTCTCCTCCGCCCCCCGGGAACCATACTCTCTGTCGCCCAGAACCGGATAACCGAATCGGGATAGATGGACCCGGATCTGATGGGTCCGGCCGGTCTTGATTACCAGCCGGAGGTAGGCGCAATTAGTGAATCTCTCAATCACCTCGTACTCCGTATGGGCTTTGCGCCCATCGGTATATTTTACGGCCATTTTGATTCTATTCCGATCGGAGCGGCCGATGGGATATGTCAGCCTTCCGAAGTTAAGAGGTGGTACCCCCCATACAACGGCAAGATACTCTTTTCCCACCGTACGATCCTTGAATTGGCTGACCAGTCGGTCGTGGGACCGATTATCTTTAGCGGCTATCATCACCCCGGTAGTATCCCGATCCAACCGGTGGACAATCCCCGGGCGGAGGACTCCGCCGCCGTCGGATAGTTGATCACAGTGATGGAGCAGAGCATTGACCAGTGTCCCCCCCTGCCCCGCCCGAACCGGATGAACCGTCAGCGCCGGAGGTTTGTTGATCACAATAATCGCGTCATCTTCATAGAGAATATCAAGAGGAATAGGCTCAGGGATCGGGGATTGGGGAGGCGCCGGAGGAATTAATACCTCAACCCGATCTCCGGAGGAGACCGGATGGTGGGGCTTCAGCCGGTTCCGATTAACCAGGACTCCTCCCTCCTCAATCAGCGCCTTTAACCGGCTTCGGGAGTGCTCCGGTATCCGGTGAACCAGAAATAGATCCAGGCGGATCCCCGATTCTTCTTCGGAAACCCAGAACTCTTTTTTCTCCGACATTGGAATATAAGAACTTAGCGCCTATGGCGCAACCTCGTAGTGCAGGACTTTAGTCCTGCCCAATGAAGGCAGGACTGAAGTTCTGCACTACGAGGTTATTGAAATTCCGAAGCAGGAACTTAGCCTTCGCAGGATTTTTGACAAGACGATTTCTGGGCCCCGAAATAAATGTCGGGGGAGACCAGGACAATTTCCCCCTACCTCGGCCCCTTTTTAAAGAACAGTAAACGGTAAGCAGTAAGCGGTAAACATCACCTGGCAACCGACTCCACTGCTCACCGCTTACCGATTACTGCTTACCTTTCTTTTTCAATCATTCTGCTTTTTCCCGAAAAGGACCACTATGATTAAAAACGTCACCCCGACACAGATCGCGCTATCGGCGACATTAAAGGCCGGCCAGTGGTAGGAACCGAACTTAAAATCCAGGAAATCCACCACATAGTTGAAACGGAACCGGTCGATCAGGTTCCCGACCGCGCCGCCCAGAATCAATCCTCCGGAGATTCGGGCCATCGAACTCCCGGAGAAGAAACTGCGATAGAAGAAGATCAGGGCTGCTATGGTCAGAAGAGATAAAACAATAAAAAGATAGTTACGGCCGGGGAAGATACCGAAGGCCGCTCCCCGGTTATAGACCAGAGTAAGGTAGAAGAAATCATCGATCACCTTGATCTTCCCGGAACTGAGGAGATCGATCGCCCACCATTTGGCAATCTGATCGGCAATGATTATTATTAAAGCTATAGTCCCGGTTAGCATGAGTTTACTAAAAAGCCTTTTTAACCACGAAGAACACGAAGTTCACGAAGGGATTTGAGAGAATCGAAAATAAGAATAATTATTCTTTTTCCTTCGTGATCTTCGTGCACCCCTCAAGGGGGTATTAAACAGAATCCTTCGTGGTTTCAATTAGTGTCTCTCAAAACGAAATCTGCTCCCGGCAGTGGCCGCAGATAAGCGGGTCTTCCGGCGACTCGCCGACTGTTAAGGAATACTTCCAGCAGCGGGAACATTTCTCCCCTTCCGCCCGGTCCACCAGGAGCCTGACCCCTTCTATCTCGGTAATCTGAGCTGCCGGACTGAAAGCATCATCGCTCACCCGGCGCACTTCCACCCCGGAGACAATCAGCAGTTCCGGAAGTTTTGCCTCATACTCTTTTAACAGGCTTGCCCATCCGTCATCGGAAACCTCGATAATTATCGCGGCCTCCAGGGAAGTACCGATCTTTCCTTCGGAACGAAACTTTTCCAGCAGTTTCAGGGCTTCATCCCGGAGGATGAGTAACCTCTCCCATCTCTCTCTCAGTTTCTCATCCCGCCACTCCGGATGATCAGCCGGCCAGGACGCTAAGTGGACACTCCGCGGCAGATCCAGCTTCTCTCCCAGATGGCCCCAGACCTCTTCCGCGGTGAAGACTAGGATCGGAGCCAGCAATCTGGTCAGGATCGAAGTGATCTCCAGGAGCGCTGTCTGGGTGCTTCTCCGTTTCTCCCCGGCCGCGGCCCAGGTATAGAGACGATCTTTCAATACATCCATGTAAAATGACGACATCTGGTTCACGCAGAAAATATAAATATCCCGATAGACCTTATGAAATTCAAAATTACGGTAGGCGGCCTCTACTCGCTCTTTCAGTCCTTCCACTTCCATCAGCGCCCAGCGATCGATCTCATCCATATCCTCATATCTCACCCGGTCGGTCTCCGGATTAAAATCATAGAGGTTGCCCAGGCAATACTTGAAGGTATTTCTGATCTTCCGGTAAGCCTCGGAAGTCTTCCTGATCAGATCAAATGAGACTCCGATATCTTTCTGGTAATCAACGGAGGCGAACCAGAGCCGGAGGATATCGGCCGGGGATTTTTTCAACGCCCCATCCACTGAAATATAATTCCCCCGGGACTTTGACATCTTCTCGCCCTTTTCATCGACCACAAAGCCGTGGGTAAGCACGGTCTTGAACGGGGCTTCATCCATTGTCGCCGTAGAGAGGAGCAGTGAAAGCTGGAACCAACCGCGATGCTGATCCGATCCTTCCAGATAAAGATCAGCCGGGAAGCGGAGTTCCGGGTTCTCCATCACCACCGCGCGGTGAGATGAGCCGGATTCAAACCAGACATCGAAGATATCATTCTAGATCGGAAGAGCACACGTCTGAACTCCAGTCACACTGATATATCTCGTATGCCGTCTTCTGCTTGAAAAAAAAAAAAAAAAAAACACAACCATACC
>CAKZYZ010000306.1 GCA_937885075.1 uncultured bacterium
GGGGGAGAATGATAAGTAGTCGTGAGAGACTGCTGTGGTAGAGAGAGTGGAGATGAGAAAGACGAAATAGAGTCTTCCGATCTGCTGGTAACAGATAAGTTTTTGATGTTTATTTGTTTTTTTTTTTAATGATACGGCGACCACCGAGATCTACACTCTTTCCCTACACGACGCTCTTCCGATCTTCGGCGTCATTGTCGTATCCATTAACGTAGAACTTGGTCTGGGGCATAACGCCGATCATATTCCAGCCTTCGCTGAGACCGATCTGGGGATAGGTTACCGAAGAGGTAACCCGGGGCCCCTCCAGGATGAGCAAATCTTCTTCTTCCATGTTGATCCAGAGCCCCTCATCCGGGCTGGTGTAGTCCAGTGAGTTCTGCCAATCCGGCAGGTAGTAACCGTAGTAGGTCCAGGCATTGTCGGGATGGCGGGTCATCGTGGCGATAAAGTTGCTGATCGTCTCCTTGAACCGGGAAAAGTTATAGAAGTTGCCCCAGTCGCCTCCGCTGATCTGCTCCATCTCCACCCCGGAGAGGACGGAAGTCGGGATATTCTCGCTGTACCAGCAGGTGTTGACCGTATAACTGATCAGGTTCCAGCCATGATGTAGGGGGATCGCCTGGCCGCCCGATTCCGCGTCCTTCGGATCGACCATCTTCCCCGTCTTCTCATAAAATCTATACTCGGCCAGGTTGGCCCACCCGTCCCCGTCGGGATCTCCGGCCGCACCGTCGTCACCGACCGCGCTGAACGGGTTCAGAGTATATTCGTCCTCCCACCAGTCCGGCATCCCGTCCCCGTCACTGTCTTCGGCCCGGAGAAAGCTGAACGACGCCTCCCAGCCCCGGCCGTTGACCAGGTAGGTATAGTCGTACTGCTGTCCATTCTGAGAGTTGAGTGTCGCGGGCTCACCACCTACCGTCACAACGGGTGGTTCCTCCGAGAGCGGCTCACTGGCCTGGACATCGATATGGAGAAGACGCATCAAATAGACCGGGTCGGGGTTGGGCGTGACCGTGAAAGTCGGTCCGTCCAGGTCATAGGCAACCAGATCTGGCGCGGTGTGAAGAGTACTGTTCCCACCCTGGTCGGTCACCATGATCTCCACGTCCCCGCTTGTCTCCGCGCCGTTAATAGTCCGCCTGTACTCAAATGATCCGGTATCGGCGCCGCTTACCCAGCTCATCGGTTGACCGCCCAGACGGACATAATTGGGACGGCCGTTGTTCCCCAGCACCCCTGAGAGGTCGGTCACATCGAAAGTAACCGTTACCGTCCCACCCATTCCGATTACTGCGGGGTCCGCGGCCACATTATGAATCTCCGGAGGCTCTTTGTCGATATGATAGGTCTCGCAGTGAGTTGCCTCCCAGTTCGGATTATGCGTATCAGGCTCGTCCACCCCACGGAAACAGAGCACGGTCGTGGTTACCGTTCCCTCGTCTCCTATTATATTTACCGGCGCGGTATAGAGGGTGTCCGGCTCTCCACCACCGGTGGTATGATAGATCGTGCCTTCTTCGTTGATCGAGAGGGAGATCTGCCGATTGGTGTTGTAATACCCTCCCGGGGGCGCGGCTGATGTTACCGGCGGGGTCGAATCCTCCACAATTTCAATGAAACAGTTAGAGATGTTACCGGTGACGGTTCCTCCACTCTGGTCGGAGATCGTAGCGTCAATCGTAAATGTGATCCCGGTATTCCCCAGAGGCGCGTCCTTTTTGATCTTGAAATTAAATGTATGCAGGATGTATTCACCGGCCCCCGGGGACCAGTTGTCACCCTGGGTATTGGCTTTCAGATACTGGGCCGTCACCAGGTCTCCCACCACATCAAAACTGGGGTTCGCGTAATTGGTCTCCCAGGCCACCGAGGTATAAAGCCCCATTCGATCGGTCAGGCTCACATTCTCGAAGATCCGGCTGTCGTAGGTAAAGTATGCGTAGACCTGGGATATCTCGGTCAAATTATCGGGCTGGACGGCGAACTGTACGGTATAACTGGAGTTCCGCTCCAGCTGTGCCTCTCCGGTGGAGACCGAGAGACGCATATCCACTAAAGCGAAGGAAGAACGGATGGGAATCAATAGGAGTACCAGTGTGAAGATGAATGCGATAATTGATTGTCTTACTATTATTTTCATATCAGTTCCGTTCTTCCAAAGTTAAAAGGCAAAAGTTAAAAGCTAAAAGTTTCGCCTCAGCTTGGCGGCTTTGCTGTCCACTAATTACACTAATTCACACTAATTGTGTATTTGGATATTGGAAGTTGGCTATTGGATATTCGTCTTTTTAACTTTTGAGTTTTAACTTTTTCCGCGGTCACCGACCGCGGCTACAACGCCAAGCCTAGGCCAGTTTTAACTTTTTACTTTTAACTTTTAACTTAGTTATCATATCTCTGCAGTATGATACTCACCGTCCCCTCCCCTGTCCCCGGGTTCCCGTACTGGTCGGTGGCGCTTACCTCGATATCTTCCCATCCCTCGTAGTTCCAGGAGTGGTTGCCGACCAGGTCGTAGCCGTGGACCTTTACGAAACTGCTCTCCTCCACTCCGATCACCTGATACTGGTAGGTGTAGCGGTTGCCGGAACTCGTCTGGAAGACGGCCGCGTGGCCGTCGATGCTTACCTCGGTGGTTGCCGTGTTCAACGGTTCGGTGGCATCGAAGATGATTGTCAGGGTGTCGTTCGGCTCCGCCGGACGCGGAGACATCTCTACCGGGGTGTAGCCCGAGATCGGAAGGGCGTCGTGGAGGGG
>CAKZYZ010000307.1 GCA_937885075.1 uncultured bacterium
CTCTTTCCCTACACGACGCTCTTCCGATCTAACACCGGCCGGATCTGGTGCTGGTGGTAGGGGATGTCAACAGTACCATTGCCTGCGGTTTGGTGGCGGTCAAGCTGGGTGTCAAGCTGGCCCATGTCGAGGCGGGACTCCGGAGTGGTGACCGCGCGATGCCGGAGGAGATCAACCGTATCCTTACCGACTCGATCAGTGACTATCTCTTCTGTACCGAGCAGAGCGGTGTGGATAATCTTTTAGCCGAAGGGGTGGAAGAGGATAAGGTATTTCTGGTCGGTAATGTGATGATTGACACTCTGCTGAAAAATCGGGAACGGGCGGAGAGTTCGACTGTCCTGGAGAAGCATGGTCTTACCCCGGGATCCTATGCGGTTCTCACCCTCCATCGCCCCTCCAATGTTGACGATCCGGAGGTCTTTCTCTCGATCCTCAACGCGCTCTCGGTGATTCAGAATGATATGCCGATCATCTTTCCGCTCCATCCCCGGACGCGGAATCGGATTGCTTCATCTTCCATGGCGGGAGAGTTCGCGGCTATGCCTGATCTCCGTCCGGTCGATCCGGTTGGCTATCTGGATTTTTTGAAGCTGATGTCATCCGCCCGCCTGGTCCTGACCGATTCGGGGGGGATCCAGGAGGAGACGACGATTCTGAATGTTCCGTGTCTGACGCTTCGGGAGAATACGGAGCGGCCGGTTACCTGTGAGATCGGGACCAATCGATTGGTCGGGGTAGAGACGGATAATATTCTGGGCGCTTATCGCGATTTTACTTCCGGGGGTCGCACCGCTGCCGGAATTCCGCCGTTATGGGATGGGCAGGCCGCCCGGCGAATCGTAGATCTGCTGACAACTGGAAGTTTGGACAGATAATATACTTGACATAAAATGAAAAAATAATATTTTTCTCTTGACAGTCTTGACTGATAGGACTCTTATGGATATACGGTAAAGATACCTTAGAAAATATTCAGGGCATCTCTCCGGGCCTTTTGCAATATATATAAAATAAAGGGCGACTGCCCAAAGGAGGAGACTGTGAAGAAGGCATTATCTTATGGAGTGCCGTTGGCAGCGGTGATTATTTTTACTGCCGGCCTGCTTCCTATGGTATACGGCCAGATGGCCGGGAATCCCAGCACCAATCTGGTCCTGGAATCGTCGGATTATACCGGGGATGGAAGCGGAGATATCGGTATTTTTCGAGCCAGTACCGGTCTCTGGGCTATCCGCGGTAATCCCAGTTCTTCCTGCTACTTTGGTCACGCGGGAGATATCCCGGCTTCCGGTGATTATAATGGTGATGGGACTACGGAAGTAACCATCTACCGTGGTTCCACCGGTCTCTGGGCGATTAAGGGATTTACCAGAGTTTACTTCGGGGATAGCCAGGATATTCCTGTTCCCGCCGACTATGATGGCGATGGATCCTGTGATGTCGCTCGATATGACAGTGTTACCGGAGCCTGGTCAGTTCGCGGGGGAGTGCTTATGGCGAGATCATATTTTGGCAAGGGCGCGGAAGCCGGTGATCTTCCCATTCCGGGAGACTATGATGGTGATGGCACCGCGGATCAGGCCATCTTCCGTCCCAGTACCGGTCTCTGGGCGATCGCGGATCTTACCCAGGTATATTTTGGCAAGAATGGCGATATCCCGGTTGGTTCTCAGGACGGCATCATTGCCATCTTCCGTCCCAGCACCGGCCTCTGGGCCGCACTCGGTGAAACCAGGATATATTACGGAAGAACGGATGATATGCCGCTCTTAATGGAAGATCCTACAATATTCCGGCCGTCCGTAGGACTCTGGGCTATTGATGGAATTACCCGGGTTTATTACGGGAAAGACGGCGATCTTCCCCTGGGACGGGAAAAATAAATCCTGAACCGGAGATCTCCGGAAATAAGAAGGGCGGTTCCCTGAGGAACCGCCCTTTTTTTGTCTTACTATTGCGGTGAATATAGTGTCCGAGAAGCGAGGACTAAGTTTATGTTTCGGAATTTTAATAACCTCTAAGGAAAGCAGGAAGGCAGGAGGGGGATTACTTCAAATTCTCCTGATTTCCTGTTTTCCTAAGAGGAAAAGTTGCCCGAGCGAATTGAGGGCTAAGTTCATGCTTCGGAAGTTTCTCTCTCCCGAAATACTTCGGGATCCCGGTTTGCTTAATTGATATTACCGGGACAATAAATGTAAGAAAAAAGACTCTTGCCCCGTATTTTACGAGGTGTCTAACGGTCTTCAACGATCTTTAACGTCTTTATTTTTGGTTCTCAGTCATTTTGTGTGGGTAAATCAAATTTTCGCAAAAGTGAGTTTTCCTGCAACTAAATAAACGATAATCTTGAGGTACTTGTGAGTGACGAGTTCCATCTCATCATATCCTCTTTGTTCTAAGAGTTAATACTATGCGGTGGAGCTTTCTATTGCAAGTCCAATTACAGTCGAATTACAAGCGAGCCTTTATCTTAAGTCAT
>CAKZYZ010000308.1 GCA_937885075.1 uncultured bacterium
TGTGAGCTTATTTTGATTATTAATTATTAATTATATTATTAATTATATTGTATTGTTTGTATTTTTTTTTTTTTTTCAAGCAGAAGACGGCATACGAGATATATCAGTGTGACTGGAGTTCAGACGTTGCTCTTCCGATCTAGGCTCGCTTGTAATTCGACTGTAATTGGACTTGCAATAGAAAGCTCCACCGCATAGTATTAACTCTTAGAACAAAGAGGATATGATGAGATGGAACTCGTCACTCACAAGTTACTACCATCTTGCCGCTGAATTGGTTCTGTATTAATTTCAAGTAAGCATTCGGTGAAATAGGGGCGCCGCGCTTTTCGCAAGGTGTTGTAGCCGCTGTCGTTGACCGCGGATGACTGGGGATCGCTGTAACCGCAGTCAACGACCACGGCTCCAGCGCCCGAGATAGCCGGCGGCATTTCCCAGTTTTACCGAATGTTTACGATTTTAATCCGCCTCAGGTGGAGAAATTTTATTGATTTGTATATCATAGTGGTTAATTCTCAACAAGACTATTTAAGGTGAGGAATAAAATTTCCACAGGCCAGTTTGCTCTTACGATTTATTTTCTCCTGCTTCTGGGCATTTTGCTGCTGATATTTTCCCCGACATTCTCCAACCCTCCCCGGAGTGATTACTGGTGTCTCTTCTCCTACTTTCATGATTACCAGGATCTTCCGGTCTTTGACCGGGTTATGGCGGTGGTGAATTATGATGTCTGGGGGCACGGGACCTACCGTCCGCTCTTTCACCTGGTGCTTTACTGGCTCTGGCTGGCTTTTGGAGCGAATTATCTCTGGTATCATCTTCTGACCTTCGGGTTCTACTGCCTGAGCATTCTGCTGCTTTACCTTCTGGCCCGAAATTTTGGCTGCGGGAGAGTGATCACCGTGGCATTTCTGACAGTCTTTGCCTTCCTCTTCTCCCATTTCGACATAGTGGCCTGGACCTTCCATCTCGCTTTGATTATCGGGTTCTGTCTCTGTATCTCCGGTTTTCTTCTTTTTATCCGGTATCTACGGACCGGCCGATTTAGTAGGCTTATTCTCTCGGTGCTATTATTTTTGCCGGGGATGCTCTCTTATGAGGTTTTTATCCTCTGGCCTCCGGGGCTCATCATCCTTTCCTTCATCCCCGCGTTTTTGCCGATTCAGTCTCCTGGTCGGAGGAGATTGCGGCGGGCCGCTTTTCTTAGCATAGTGGCGCTCTATCTGGCTTATGGCGCGGTCATCGGTTTGACCCGATCCTATAGCCCGGTTGCAGGTTCATCTGAAGTAGTGAAAAAGCTGATTTCCCCTTCCCGGATAACTTTCAGCGTGACTGCTTCCGCCTCGGCCATCGTCTTTAACGGGGTTATCACCAATATCGCTCCGATCCTGACCTGCCCGGTAATTATCCAGGACAATATCGGGAGGGGCGGAGTTTTTCTGAAATGCAGTCCGCCCCTGAGGGATGCGTTGACCCGACGGGAAACGGATTGGATATTCAGCAGACATTCGGGAAATGGTGAGGCTGGGGTTATCTGGACAAAAGCTCGTAGTGCAGAGCTTCAGCTCTGCCCGAAGATGGCAGGACTAAAGTCCTGCACTACGAGTACGAGGTCTCTGGTTTATCGAATATTTGCGATGTTAAATCTGAATAAACCTCCTCTTATTATTGACAAGAATGTTGATCTGGACAGTCTCTGGCAGGGGGTGGATCGGGAACTGCGAACGATCATAGTTGTCGCGGGGGTTATCGCTCTTTTGATAATGGCCGCGGCCGGTTTTTGTATCTACCGGAAAGGCCGATCCGTTGCAATGCCGGTCTTTTTCTCCTTCTTTCTTCTTCTGACCGCTCTCTTTACCCTTTATCATGGCCGCGGTATCACCAATGTCCCCCTCTATATATTCCGGCAGTTCCGCTATCAATATGTGCCGAATGCCATGGTTATCCTTTTGGCACTCTTCCTGACCGACCGCCTGATAAAAGCTCATCGAAAAGCCCGGCCGGCGGTTTATGTGATCTTAGGCGTGGTCCTGCTGATAAATCTGGTTGTTCTGAGAACTCATATCTCGATCATCGATCGTCAGATGGCCCCTCTGGGAAAGATGTTATCGGAGATTAAAGCCGGACTGAAGGACGGCCGGATCAACCCGGAGATAAAGCTCTATCTGGCTGACAGGATCGCCGGCAGACTGCCCGCCCTCTGCTGGAACGGCGGAATGGCCCAATTCATTAAGAAGGGAACCTACCAATGGATATTTTCACCCCGGGAGCTAAAATCATTCACATTTAAAGAGGATCAGGCTGGTTGGGTGATAGAAGAGAAAAACCTGAGCCCTTCCTCACCTCATCCGAATGATCGCCTTGATCATCCCGACTCGTAGCGCAGAGCTTCAGCTCTGCCGGTGTGGGCCGGTTCGTAGTGCAGAGCTTCAGCTCTGCCGGAGTGGTCCGGTTCGTAGTGCAGAGCTTCAGCTCTGCCGGAGTAAGACCCCGCCGAAGCGGGGCACTACGAGCCAAAGTTATGATTGCAAAGAGCAAAGGTATTACAATAATTTTATAGACAGAATATAGCCATACAATATGACTGAGAACCAAAAGACCCCCGTCACCTCGGGTGACGGGTGAATAAGTTCATAAGCTAATGAACCGCAGTACACCAAATATATCTGCAGAGAAAATCCGTCGCACCTCCGGTTTTCAGGGGGGGATCAGGGAAAAGGAAGAGCTCCGGAAACACACTTCCTTCCGTATCGGCGGCCCGGCGGATCTCTTTATCATTCCCGAGAACGGGAATGATCTGATAGAGCTCCTCAAGTCTCTAACGGAAGAAAATGTCCCGTATCTCATTCTGGGAGGGGGCTCGAATCTACTGGTCTCGGACCGGGGAGTTAGAGGAGTCGTTATCCAGGTTGGTCCTGGGTTGAGCGACTTCAAATTTCGGAGAGATTCTCTGGTCTCGGAGTCTGGAGTCAGATTCTCTCGTTTAGCGAGATCCGCGGCCGAGAGGGGACTTTCCGGTCTGGAGTTCGCGGCCGGAATTCCCGGGACAGTGGGGGGAGCAGTGGTGATGAACGCCGGCTGCGGGGGAGGGGATATCTCACAGGTGGTGACCCGGGTCCGAACATTCAAACCCGGGTCCGGGATAAAAGACTGGACGAAAAAAGACTGTCAATTCAAGTATCGCTCGAGCCGATTCCGCGGAACCGGAGAGATTGTCCTGGAGGTTGAATTCAAACTGTCCCCCGGTTCGCCCCCGGAGATCAAAGAAAGAATGGAAAAGATCCTCGCCCCGCGAAAACAAACCCTGCCTCTCAAATACCCCAATGCCGGCTCCATATTCAAAAACCCCCCCGGAGATTATGCCGGCCGCCTGATCGAAGCGGCCGGTTTGAAAGGGGAGAGGATAGGCGGCGCTCAGATATCGAAGAAGCACGCTAATATTATAATCAATAGGAGCACCGCGAGTAGCAAAGATGTGGAGCAATTAATCACGCTCGCCCAAAAGAAGGTACGTGAAATATTCAGTATAAATTTGGATTTGGAAGTAGAAATTTGGAAATAGAAGTAGTTTAATAATTATACACTTTCTGACGATCGTCAGAAAGTGTGTGATATTACTTGTTAAAATATACTCTAGCCCTATACCAGCCATACTATTCATACTCGATAGTAATCATACAAATACTGACGATCGTCAGAATATGTATGATTATTGGTAGCTGGATGTGTTTTGATGTACCTTGATGTGAATATATCTTATGAGGTTATCAGAGGCCCACAATGGCGAATGCGCCGCGCATCTGGCCTTTGAACTGGGGCCAGGTCCGGATGGCCATCAGGCGCTTGAGGATGTGGGTGGGGCGGAGATAGAACTTTTTGAAGGCCAGGTCGAGCCATTTTCGGTATTCTTCCCGATCCAATGACTTTGGGATGAAGAGGAGCGCCCCGTGGTCGAGGATGCTGCATCCTTTCGTGAAGTCGAAGGAGTAGCCGTCGGCGACCAGCCTCCGGTAGAGTTCAGTCCCCGGGAAGGGGGTGAACTTGTTGAAATGGGCGTAGTCCAGCCTTGACTCCAGAGTAAATTTTAACGTCTTCTCCAAACTCTCCATTGTCTCCCCCGGAGTGCCCACGATGAAATCCCCCCGGATCTCCAATCCGGCATCTTTCGCCCACTTTACCGCGTTACGGTTGGCCTCGACCGAATTGCCTTTTCCCAGGAGCACCAGCATCCGGTCATCACCGGACTCCAACCCGTAGAGGACCTGCCAGCAGCCGGCGGCTTTCATCGTTTTCAGGAGTTCGGGGGTAACGGCCTTGACGGCGGTGAGACAGGTCCAGGGAATATTCAGATGCCGCTCTTTCAATCCAGCGCAGATCTCCGCCGCGCGGTCCCGTTTTAATGTGAATGTATCGTCGAAGAACCTGATCTCCTCCGCGCCCAGTTCATTGATCATCCATTCCACTTCGGCCAATACCCTTTCGGTGCTGTGAAATCTGGTAGTATTGCCGAAGATAGAACGATCGCAGAAGGTGCAATGGAAGGGGCAGCCCCGACTGGTCATCAGGATCCCCACCGGGAGCCTCCGGTAGGACGCCGGCGTGGGATGATAATGGGAGAGGGGAGGGAGGAGATGATAAGCGGGGAAGGGGAGTGAATCAAGATCCTGGATATAGGGGCGGGGAGGTGTCTGCCTGAAGTTTTCTCCTTCCCGAAAGATGATTCCGGGCACCTGGTTTAGTTCCGAGAAAACACCATCCTTCAGATGTTCCGCCAGTTCGACTATCGTATCCTCGCCTTCTCCAATAACCCCGATCTCGAAGAGTCCGCACTCCATTGCTGACGCCGCGGCACAGGTGACGTGGGCGCCCCCCAGGAGCAGAGGGGTGGTTGGGCGCAGCGAACTCAGTATTTCAGCCATCCGGCAGGTACTCTCAAACGATGGAGTGGTAGCGGTCAGACCGATAATATCAGGCTGAAACTCTTTTATAATTTCGGCTAACGGCTGGTAGGGGTAACGAGCGGTATAATCAATAATCCTGACCCCGTGTCCCGCCCGCTCCAGGACCGCGCCCAGATAGGCCAATCCCAGGGGAGGTGTAATATTCAGAACAAATCGAACCGAACTGCTCTCTCCCACCGACTCTTCCGGGTCGAAAGGGGGATTGATAAGTAATATGTTCAGGTGTTCAGTCATTCCATGTGGATCCCATGAGAAAAGTAAAGTATGGGATATTTGGTCATTATTCCTTCAACCTTTTCCCTCGTTACCACGCTATGCGTGAGAATCTACCAGGCCCGCTATGTCACAACGCAGAGCATTGTGACGAGGAAGGGAGGCCCGTTTGGTATTTAGAATTTAGGAATTGGAATTTATTTGGTATTTGAATTTTGGGTTTTGGAATTTCCTTAAAATTTTTCGAAGAAAAATTTTAAGGACGGGCATCCCGGATTACTTCAACGATGAACTCAATCTGATCCGGGCGGAGATTGCTGGCTGAAGGGAGATAGAAACCTTTTCTCCCCAGTTCCTCTGAGACCGGGAATTCATCGCTCAGTAGATATGAATAGATCGGCTGGAGATGGATCGGGATGAAGAAGGAACGGGTCTCAATCCCCCGGTCGGCCAGCTTCTGGCGGAGTTCGTCCTTGGAAATGCCGAAATCATCCTCCACTAATACACCGTACATCCAGTAGACCGCCTTGACATCCTTTGACTCGTGGGGAGTGGTTATTCCCGAAATATCTGCCAGTAGTTTGCTATAGAGCCGGGCGTTATCAATTCTTCCCTGGACCAGTTCATCGATCTTCTCAAACTGCCCGAGCCCGATCGCGGCCTGGAGGTTGGTCATCCGGTAGCTGAAGCCCATCACCTTGTGCCAGAAATGACGCTCCTGGGTGAAACCGTAGTTACGAAGCGTCCCGATCCTATCGGCCAGTTCCTCGTTGTCGGTGACGATCATCCCCCCCTCGCCGGTAGTTATGATCTTGTTGGCATAGAAACTAAAGGAGGCCATTTTTCCGAAACTACCTACCCGTTTCCCTTTATACTCCGCCCCATGCGCTTCCGCCGCGTCCTCGACAATGTCGAGCCCGTATTTATCAGCGATCGATTGAAGACGGTCCATATCAGCCGGATGTCCGTAGGTGTGAATGGGAATAATGGCCCGGGTCTTATCCGTAATCTTTGCCTCGATCTTGTCGGGATCAATATTCCAGGTATCAGGTTCCACATCGACCGGGATCGGTTTCCCTCCCAGGTAGCTGACGGCGTTGGCGGTGGAGATCATGGTGAATGAGGGGATGATCACCTCGTCCCCATCGCCCAGGCCCATCGTAGCCAGGGCTAAGTGGAGAGCGGTGGTCCCACTGTTGGTGGTAATCCCAAACCGGACGCCGCAGTAGTGGCTGAAGCTTTCTTCGAACTCATCCACGAACTTCCCCCGGGATGAGATCCAGTTGGTATCCATGCACTGCATGACATATTTGCGTTCATTCCCTTCCAGAGTAGGCTGACAGACCGGGATAATATCAACTCTATCCGGAGTAACCGGTTCCGGTCCGGCCATCTCCGAAGCTCTCCGCAATGCCTCGCGACTTTTATCATCATTCATACTATTCATTTGTATATTTCCTTTTACTGGTTCAAAATTATAATAGATTAGAGATAATTGGACTATTTTTGGTGTATAATCTTTCAGTTAATCCCGTTGCCCCGTGCTCGTACAGGCCCCGCCGGCGGGGCCATCGGGTGGCAGCCTAAAGGCAGCCGCTACGAGAGGACGGGGTTCACTGAAAG
>CAKZYZ010000309.1 GCA_937885075.1 uncultured bacterium
TTTAATGATACGGCGACCACCGAGATCTACACTCTTTCCCTACACGACGCTCTTCCGATCTGGAATCTCAACATCCCGGTCGATATTGAGCGTAACCCTGATCTTTCCCCGCTCATATTTCAGCGCTTTAACCTCCCCCACTACCATCCCGCCCAGTGTAACCTTATCCCCCCTCTCCAATCCTCCCACCGTTTCGAAGAACACATCAAAGGAGTATTGCTTCTTGAAGATATTGATATCCGTCAGCATGATGGTAAAGACCGCCAACAGAGCTATCCCCAGGAAGAAGACCAACCCAACTTTCTTTTCCGCTGAAAACCCCATAATTAGAACATAGCCCGTCGCTTTGCTCCGGGCAACTGTTCTGGAATATTGGAGTATTGGAGTGTTGGGAAGGCGCCCCCATCACTCCATTACTCCATTACTCCAGTATTATCTCATTTATTAAAATTCCGATGCAGGAACTTAGCTACACAACTTATTTAACCGCAGATTATACGTATTATGCGGATTAAGAGAAAAAACAATCCGCCCAATCCGCTTAATCCGCGGTTTATTTAGATTATTCCTTCTTCGCTATCCCATGAATGAAATCATGGACAAATGGATCAGAACTCCCTCTGATCTCATCAGGTGTTCCCACCGCTACAATACGGCCATTATAGAGCATCGCGATTCGATCCGCGATCTTGAAGGAGAAACTCATATTATGACTTACCGCGATAGAAGTAAATCCAATCCTTCCATGAAGGTCAACTATTAATTGCGCGATGGTCGCGGTCAGAATCGGATCAAGCCCGGTGGCAGGCTCATCAAATAGCATCAGATGCGGGTCCAGCGTCAGTGCCCGAGCCAGTGAGGCTCTCTTCTGCATCCCCCCTGACAGCTCAGAGGGGAGCTTCTGCTCAATCTCGTAGAGCTTGACCCAGTGTAATCGTTCCCTGACAATCTCGCCGATCTTATCGGCAGAATAATCACTATGCTCCTTCAGAGGGAGCGCGACATTATCCTCGATCGTCAGCGACTGCAGCAGCGCGGGAGACTGGAAGACCACCCCATACCCCTTGCGGATATCATACAGTTCCTTGCGGGAGCATCCGGGAATAGATACCCCATCAACCAGGACATCCCCGGAGTCAGGATTGAGAAACCCGATAATATGCTTGAGCAGGACCGACTTCCCCATCCCGCTCCCCCCCATAATAACCATCAGTTCCCCATCTTGTACCTCCAGGTTAATCCCCCGCAGGACCTCCTTCCCCCCCAGCTTCTTATAAACATTTTTTATCTCAATCATTAAGTTATCGCCTTCGTCGCCAACTTAGTGGGGATACACTAAAACTAACGCCGCTGGATGGATTAATACGCTCTGGAATATATAATTTTTTCTGGTTTTTCTTTTCGGGCCAAATAATTATTTTTTATAAAAACATAAAATGTTACTTCATGCTTGCAAACTCGAATTTTTACGGAGTAAAAATTCGATACAACTATTTTTTATTAGTCATATTCCTTACGTCCCCCCGATTGACAAATCGGGGGGACGTAAGGAATATGACTAATAAAAAATAGCGGAGATAAAATAATCAAAGATTAAAATTGATAAGAAGGCAAATACCAGGGACCTGGTAGTAGCCCGCCCGACCCCCTGGGCTCCGGCCCGGGCATGAAGCCCCTGATAACAGGCTACCGCCGAGATCGAAAACCCGAAGACCACGGCCTTTACCATCCCGGTATATATATCCTTGATCTCCAGGTTGCTCATCACCCCGTCGAAATAGGTATAGTAACTTACCCCTATCTGGAGCCTTGCTATTACCCCTCCTCCTATGATTCCGATCAGATCCGCGAAGATGGTAAGGACAGGAAGCATTATAAGCAAAGCCCATACCCGGGGCATTACCAGGTAGCGCGTCGGATCGATCGACATCACTTCCAGCGCGTCAATCTCCTCGGATACCTTCATAGTCCCCAGCTGAGCCGCCATGGCCGATCCTACTCTGCCGGCAACGATAATCGCGGTAAAGACCGGGCCCATCTCCCGGCAGATTGAGGCCGCGACAACATTCCCGATCGTCCCTTCCAGCTCAAATCGGGCCAGGGCCTGGCCGGTCTGAAGAGCAACCACCATTCCGGTAAAGAGAGCGATTACTATCACCACCGGAATACTCTCCACCCCGCAGAAAAGCATCTGTTCAAAGATCAAGGCCCGGTATTTGATGGTCTGCTTGAACCAGTAGAGTCCGCGGAAGAGAGTTACAATCGTCCCTCCCACCCCTTCCAGGGAGTCAAGGATCTTGCTGCCGGTTTTTTCGAATAAGTCCATTAGAAGAAGTGCCTGAAGTATGCAAAAAGTTTGAAGTGCCTAAAGTTTGAAATGCGCTTCAGCCAGAGGCTGATCCGCCTCTGGCGGAAAAGTGCCTAAAGTTATTCACCTTCGCCCGGCTTTTCATGAGTTCGCGCCTAAGGCGTAATCTCGTAGTGCAGAACTTTAGTTCTGCCTTTCTTGGGTTTGGCCAAATCCTACCTGTCCGCCGAAGCTCAAAGAGCGAAGGCGGAAATATCAAATAAATCCCAACCTCGCCAGGCGGCGGCGGGGCTTGCTAAGCCGCCCCACCAAACAACATAGACTTTCTAATCGGCTTGATAATTATTTTATCTGCGTTGATAATTTGATTGGAATTTTGAATTTGTAATTTGGAAATTATTTGTTATTTGCTGCTTGGAATTTGGGATTTTTTCTCACTGCAGGACCTCCCCTGACCCGGCCAGGGGTTCAAATAGATCCGCCCCTTCCGGCAGCTTAAACTCAAACGTACTATCCGGGAGATCGGAGTTGATCAGCCATTCCTTCACCCGCAAGATCATCGCGGGCTGCCCGACCCGGGAGACAACCATCTTCTTGATCAGCCAGGTACGGGGATCGACCCAGGCCTGGATCTCCTTGAGGTGAGCGTCCTTCTGGTCCGGCACAACCGTCACCAGTATTGTCCCATCCGCTAGCTCAGTCGCGGAGCGGTTAGACCCCCGCAGAAGCGCCTTGATCGGGGAGGTAAGTCCCCAGCTCATCTCATAGAGAGTAGCTCTTCTCTTATCTTCATCTTTCAGATCATAGGCTTCCACAACCTGAAGGTCGGGGGAGTAAATCCACATCCGGTCACCGTTGATAAGGACCTCGCGCCCGCCTTCAATCTCGGATTTCAATTTATCCGGCTTCTTATAGGTTAAGGTAATCTTAACATTTCTCTCCCTACCAACCGAACCATCACTGACACTCCTCTCCACCACCGCCACCAATTCATCTATCTCCTCCCGCACAGCCTCCATCTCATAAATAACCCGATTGATATCCAGGGAAGATGCCGGGGCGGAATAGAGCGTCGATATCCATATACCGGATATCAATATAATCGAGCAATATAAATACTTCTTCAAGATTGTTTCTTTTACTTCGATATTCGACATTCGATATTATGCGGTTCGATATTCGCTTTTTATATAGTTCGACATTTGCTTTTCTTCCCCTCTACCTCGGCCCCATTATGAATTTCCAATGGCCAACTGCCAACTTCCAATTTCCAAATTCACCAACCTACTGGTTATTGGCCATTGGACATTCCGCTTTCCCCTGCCTTCTGCTCACTGCCTATGTTGACGAAAAAGGCGAACAACTTTAGGCACTTTAGCGCACTTTAGGCACTTTAAACTCTCCCCCCCCCCCCCCCCCCCTCCACCCCTCCCCCCCCCCCCCCCTCTCCCCCCCCCCTTTCTTCTTTTTTTTATATCCCCCCAATTGACTTTTTTTTATCCCTCCCCCTATCCTTCTCTTATCTATCCCCCCCCCATTCCTCTCCTTATTAACCCCCCCTTCCCCTCCCTCTTCCCACTCCTCTC
>CAKZYZ010000310.1 GCA_937885075.1 uncultured bacterium
TTTTTCCTGAACATGCCCCGGCAACGGCTCGGGCCACATGCTCTCGCTTGAACAAGGTCGCCTGGTCGATTGACATGCCGTAACAATCCGTTGAGACATCCAGCCAGAACCGCCACTTCCCATCACCGGTGATGTCGGAGTAAACAACATAGCGTACCGGATTGTCAGCGTCGGCCAATCTTCTCTTTAGTTCCCTTTTGAACTCAGGAGATAACTCCTCGTCTTCTTCGGGGATCTCTCGTATTTGCTCTTCTTCTCTCATGATTTATTCTCCAAATAATAGTACGGCTCCCACGAATTAATTGAGAAGCTTGCCATTTTTGACAACTGCTTCAGAGGTATCTTTGAATACGGCCTTAGAAATTATATCTGTAGTAATTTCATCAAGATGCTCTTGAAGTATATCATCAAATTTTTTGAATTCCGGCCACAGAACATTATCCACGAAACCCGGCGGCACTTTTGCCATTACTGTGGTATATCTCTGGCGATAATATCTATATGGTTCAATTCCATATCGCCGGAGAAGAGCTGAGAGCAATCGTCGTGACCACATATTAGATAAAGTGAATTTATACTCTACCGGTGGATCTGATTCTTTCAGATCTTCGAGCCGTTGTTTGATGCGATTAAGCGCGTCTGACGCGGCTTCTTTTTCGCCATCAAACTTCGCCCCAATGAAGAGACGCTCAATACTTTTGAATTTTCGGATTAAATCTGCTTCTGAATGCATGGGTCACCTGACGTAAAGTTACCGGAACCGTGACGCGAGGACGTAATAGGGGACGGAGGTAACTTCGCAACTTAAACTTACTGCTTTTTATTGAATAAATCTCGTGGATTATTTTCGAGCTTTTATAAATATTCCCGGTTGTTTCTTCTCCGCCTCTTATGCCCACTTAGGACATTCTTTTTTTAAGAATTGCTTCATCTCAATTAGATCATCTTCTTTGTTCGTTTCGTGCTGCCATTTTCGTAACAAGTATCCAAAACATTCCCCCCCAACATCGATTGCCCAGCTTTTAAACTCTGACTTTGACTCTTGGTCAAATTGATAGATTCCTTTTAATACACCCATGCAATACAGCTTAGCTTCTTCAGCCATGCCTAATTTTAAATATCTAACAACTCCTTCATTATATGGCTCCAGTACTTCTTCCATCATCTCCACCGCCATGTCTTCCGGGGAGGTATAGCCATCTCTTTTCGGTCCCGCGCGATCCCATAATTCTTCGACTTGAATTTGATCTAAAACGAAATACACTTCGTCAGAGATTCCTTCTATGTCGATTTCTTTCAGGATCTGTTCTGCCATGTTTTCAATTTGTTTTCCAATTTTCGGATCCTTCTCTGCTAACCGGCGTAATATCTTTAATGCTTCATCTCCGGAAATTTTTTCTATTAATTTAGTCTTCATTCTCTAATCGCTCAATTTATCCGCCAGATATCCGCCAGATTCACAAAATCGTATATCTGCCGACGTTTTTCCGACATTTATCCGACATATCCGCCATATATCCGACATTTATCCGACATTTATGAGAAAATAACGTGTTCCTTTTTTCTCCCCCCGTTTTTGTACAAATTCTTTAGAAATTAAATCATTCAGGTCCCGTAAGGCAGTGCGATCCGTAATATTAAAAAATGACTTGTATTCTTTATTAGTAATTGAGCCCTTTTCTTTCATATAAACTATGGCTTTAATTTGCCTGGCATTCAGTCCAAGCTTATTTAGATTTTCTTCGGTCAGATTATCTTTATAAAAAGTTACGGTCATCACACCGTTTTCTTCGTTGAAATCCGGTTCCGGTAATCCCTGTTCCAGGCAATTATCCATAATCTTTATAGTCCCCTGCCCCCATAATTCAATGAAGCCGGCGGAATAAAAAACTTCAGCGAGGAGGGTATTCCGCGGTTTGGATAAATGATTGGTCTTTAATTTTTCTACCGGGACTTCCGGCGGGAGTTTCCCCGCGTTCATAATCATTAACTTATCCGGATATACCCGGATCTGGATCTGGGAAGTTGATGAATAATCCCGATGAATCAACGCGTTAATGACAGCTTCCCTTAATGCTTCATGGGGATATTCCAGAATATCGCGACGGTGAATCCCTTCATATTTTATATTGCTGAGAAGATATTTTGTCCGGAGGATTTCCAATGTGGTTTCCAGTTGAGTAAAGAGATTCCCTTTGACAATATCGGTTGTTTGAATATTCGTATCTGATAGAAACTTGCCGATTCTGACTATCGCCTGATGGTAGACTCTTTGCGGGTCTTTGCCGAAAAGAAGGACTGATGCTCTCTTTAAGTTTCCGTCAGAAATCAGATTTAATTTTTCCAGGAGTACGGTATTGTCCGTTTCTTTAATAATTGAGGGGATTCTATCAACGGCATACTTCTTGAATTTTTCTATGGAATCATTATCTATATCATTAAGACCTATTCTTTCTTCAACAATGTCATCCCATCTACTACCGGACTTCTTCATAAGAAAATCCGCAAGATATTTTCCCTGCAATTCCTGCACAGTACTTCCGCTTCTGAGATAATATTTGCCATTGTAGGAAATTGGAACGGAAGATGGCGCGACTGAGACCTTGATTATATTTTCCTTGTCCAGTTCTACAGATGGAATGATTCCAAGTTTATTCCTGATCGTATTTGGAATATCCTCAAGCAGCTTTTTTACATTTCTTAATCCCGAAGATTTACCGCTGTCGTCTAATCCGATAATCAATACTCCGCCATCACTGTTTGCAAACGCAGAAATGGTTTTAAGGCACTCGGAGCGCCAGTTTGCTTTATATTCAACGGTTTGAGATTCCTTATTCGTCATCTTACAGTCCCTCCGCGTACGATTACCAATTGTATGTTAGGGATTAATTGTCTTTTATCATCTCCCCGGAATAAGACCTGACCGAATAGGCCGGGGTCCGGTAGAATACGGACTCATAGTCGATTATTTCTTTATCCTGAGCCATCTTCCAGGGCATATCTTCGTGGGAATAATGAGTTAAAGTAACCCCATCCTTTGAAGATAAGTTATCAATGACTGAATCGATCACCTGTTTTTCCCGGGCACTGATTATGGACAAATCCGGGAAGACCAGGGGCAGATACTTTTTCTGCCGACGGCCATAATAATCGGTTGTAACTTTTTTTAGTTCTCCGGCATTGATCATCTCATCCACTACCATATTAAAATGAGAGGGGGCGGGTCCATATTTGATTCTCCGGTATGACTCTCCCATTAATGACTCTTCGAATAATTCGTAATAATTAAAATCGATAAAGTAGAGTAACTTGTAGAGAACGGTCTCCCCGACATTGGGTTTCGCCCCGCATCTCTCCAGCATATAAAGAAGAACCTGCTTGAATTTGTCCTTATTGAACTTTGGCTTCGGCGAGATCTTATATTCCACCGACTCTTCTCTGATTTCTTCAATTATTTTTTCCGGGGTCAACAACTCATCAACAGAGACATCGAATATCTCGGCAAACTTTATCAGTTCAGAACTATTCACTTCTCTTTTTCCGAACTCAATCCCGGAGAGAGAAGGCCTCGGTATCCCGATCCTGGCTGCCAATTCTTCCTGTGAAAATTCAAATTCCAATCTCAATTTTTTGACTTTTTTTCCCA
>CAKZYZ010000311.1 GCA_937885075.1 uncultured bacterium
GGGAGTGAGGATAGCTGTGAGTATGGTAGACAGTGACTAGGGATGGACAGACTGGTGGGCAGGGAGTGTAACGACTAAATAGGTACCGTTTTTTTTTTAATGATACGGCGACCACCGAGATCTACACTCTTTCCCTACACGACGCTCTTCCGATCTGACCGGGCTTCAGCCGGCCGCGATGCGGATTGAGAATTTTCTGGTAATGGGCGCTCCGGTTGCTATTATCGGGGCGACGGCATATATATTCGCCCAGCGGTGGCTCTGCCATCCTGAGATGGAAAGGGGCCTTCACTGGCGGGGATTTTTACTCAAGGTGGCCTGCTGGCCGGTTTATCTGTTGGGTTTTATTCTGTCTCTGATCCGGGCTAAAATTCCTTATATTCCCACCTCGAAAGAGGCGGTTAAAGGTCGTTTTTTTCAGCTAATCTGGCCTCATCTGATATTATTGGTGATTTACTTTATAACTCTGATCCGGGTAATATACATGAGATTGATCATCACCCCCGAAGAATCTCTGATCCTTACCACCGAAGCGGTCTGGGGGATGGTGGGATTTGCGACTTTATTTATTTTAATGAACAGCGGAGCATTTTATGCCGCCTGGGATTCCCGGAAACCTCCGTCGGGCCATCCCTGGAGCTCGATTGGAGGAGATAGTGCGTTATGAATAAATGGCAGCGTCTTATCCTGGTTGGACTGTCTTTCGCTCTGGCTATCATTATTATTATGTTCCTGAATTATGCCGGCTCTAAAGCTCAGGGCCCGTTTTCCCGGGCGATCTCGAATCTTGGTTCTTTTGCCAGCAGTTTCGAAAGTCGGATCGTCGCCCTGTTCCGGGGCCCGGGGCGCTCCCGGGAACTGCAATGGTTTGAAAGTTATCGAGTGGATCGGGATTTGCTTTTAAAGCCGGAGGTGATACTGCTGGGAGCCTACGATGGGAACCTGCCGGGATCACTGGAAGGCGTAGTTTCTCTGGAAAAATCACTTGGTATGACTTTTCCGCTCATTCATTTCTATACCGCCTGGGGGGACAAACCCGAACAGTACTTTCCCGCGAGACTGGTTAAAGCTATATGGGATATCGGATCAATACCGGTAATTAACTGGGAACCCTGGTTTGTAGACTTTGAAAATAAATTACACCCCCAACTCCCTCCCCCGAATGAACGGGATCATGGAGGCATGGCGAGTATCGCCCGAGGGGAATATGATTTCTATATCGATGGTTGGGCGGAAGAGGCGGCCCGGTTCGGGAAGCCTTTTTTTCTATGTTTCGGTCACGAAATGAACGATCCCTACCGTTATCCCTGGGGACCTCCGAATAACCAGCCCCGGGAATATATCGCGGCCTGGAGACACCTGGTCGAGCGTTTTCATCTGGCCGACGCCGACAACGTTATCTGGGTCTGGGCGCCCAGCCTTGCTTACCGGGGATATGAATATTACTACCCGGGAAATGATGTGGTTGATTGGGTCGCTACCAGTATTCTTAATTTCGGGACAGTAGCACACTGGTCGCAGTGGTGGAGTTTCAAGCAGCTTTTTTCCGATAAATACGACCAGTTTGCCAGTCTGGGCAAGCCGATTATGATCTCGGAATTCGGAACACTGGCAGTAGGGGGAGACCGTCTGGCCTGGTATCGTGAGGCGCTGACGGATCTGCCCCGCCACTTCCCGGCAGTCAAATCTCTTCTTTTCTTTCATGTTCTGGATGACTCGACCGTTACCTATAAGAAGATAGATTGGTCGTTCAGTGAGGATAGCGAGACAGTGGGGGTTGTTTGTGAAGCAATTGAATCCTGGGTCCCCGCGGATGAAAAGATTATCTCGGAGGAACCTTAATGGAAGGGAACAATCACCCTCCTCCAAACAAGGGGATGGTCCTTCTCCTCCTCCTGCTCACCGCCAGCTTCATCCTCCTCTGGGCGGTGGGGGATCGCGGACTCTGGGCGGCCGAGGGGCGCTGGGCCGAGATCAACCGGGAGATGTTTTTAAGCGGGGATTTCTTCCATCCCACCATCAATGGAGAACCTTACTTCGATAAGCCTCTCCTCACTTACTGGCTGATCTCTCTGGTATCTTTGATTACCGGTTCGCTCAATGAATGGACCGCCCGGATTCCCAGCGCTCTGGCCGGGATCGCCGCGGTCTGGGCCACGGTTCGGTTGGGGAAGCGTCTCTGGTCGGAGCGGGTCGGCCTGATCGCCGGATGGCTGCTCCTCACCGGGTACGGGTTCATCTTCTGGTCCCGGACCGCCACCGCCGAATCGGAGAACCTCCTGGCCGTTATTCTCTGCGTCGCCTGGTACTGGGCCCAACGGGACCGGCCCAACTTCACCTCCTTCTTTGTCTTCTGGCTGATCGCCTTTCTGGGCGCCCTGACCAAAGGACTGACGGCGGTGGTGGTCCCGGTTCTGGCGGTCCTCCCCGATCTTCTTCGCCGGGGCCGGTGGAGGCTGATCTTTAAGCCGGTTCATCTTCTGGCCCTGGTCCTGGCTCTTATGGTTTACCTGGCCCCGTTTGTCTATGCCTCATTAAGCCGTCCTGATTATGGAGAGAGCGGTCTGGTTCTGGTCTTCCAGGAGAATATTCTCCGTTACTTCCAGCCCTTTGACCATAAGGGCCCGATCTATATCTATCTCTATCAAATTCCTCTGCTCTTTCTCCCCTGGTCTCCACTCTTTCTGGCCGCGCTCATCGGATCGTTGTTTAACTGGAAGAAGCTGGATGAGAGAACCCGTTGGCTGATTCAAGCGGTCGGAGTGATCTTTCTCTTCTTCAGTTTATCCGGTTCCCGGCGGAGTTACTATATCCTCCCGGTCTTTCCCCTGATCGCTCTCTGGACCGCGAATTTCTTAATGGAGATGAAAGGGGAACGGCTGGAGAAATGCCGGATCTGGGGGATGAAGGTTCAGCTGGCATTATTAGGGCTGCTGGCCGGGGCCATCTTCATCGCTCCACTCATCTGGCCGCTGATCCGTTCCCGGGTGGATTTTACCCCTCCTCCCGGCTTCCTGACCGCGGTTCTGATCCTGGGAGCAGCGGCGGTTATCCTGCTCCTGGCGGCCCTGAAATCGAATGCCGGGTCGAGCAGGAGATTATCGGCCCTGATCGCCGCGGCCGTCATCCTGCTGGGAGGGTATTTTTCGATCCTCCTCCCCGCGCTCGATATCTACCGGACCGAGCGGGCCTATGCCGGTGAACTGCGGGAGAAGACCGCCGGTATCCCCGCCGAGCGGATCGCCTTCTATCCCGATGTCAGATCTAATATGGTATTCTATCTCGACAAAAAGACCCCGGTCAGGGTTTTTGATGAGAATCAGACCGCTGAACTGAAGGAGTTTTTAGCCGGTCCTCCCCCCCGGGTAATCATCGCGAAAAGGAGGGAGAATGATATCATCCTCCCCCTCTTCCCGCCCGGCGGTGTCCCAGCTGAGATTCTGAAAGAGCCGGTCCACCCCTGGGAGAAGAGGAAAGCCCGAAAACGCCGTATCGCTTGGTTTTTAGCATATGAATAAGGAATATTACTTTATCAGCGACCTTCATATCGGAGGAGACGCGGAACTTGATATCTGTGATTTCGAACCGGAATTGATCGGGTTCCTGAAAGAGCTTGAGAATAAAGACCGGGAGACTGAACTGATCATCGTTGGTGATGTCTTCGGGTTCTGGGAGTTGACCGGGACGGATGGGGTCGAAAAGCTGGATGTTATTGCCGGAAAACACCGGGAACTCTTCGATCAATTCCGGAAGACCGGGGAGATGATTACCATCACCATTCTTCCCGGTAATCATGACTATTCCCTGGCCTGTGAATCCGTATTTATAGAAGCACTGGCCGAGTATAATCTCCGGCTGGAACCACGGGAGCATATCATTCGGGAGGTAGCCGGGAAGAAGATCTGGATCGAACACGGCAGTCAGTATGACAGCTTCAACCGCGCCTCCGAATTCGGGGATCCCTATGTTACGCCGATCGGATATTACATTACCAACCATATTGTCAGCACTACCGGGAGGCAGGCCACCTTCGGGAAGAGCCAGTGGCTCAAGGATCTGGAGTCGGTCCAGCCCCTGGAACATATCCCCGACTGGTTCCTCTCCAATTATTATTACCGCGAGATGAGTCCGATCCTCCGCTGGATTATGCTGCCGTTCCTCCTCCTCTTCACCGTCAGTCTGGTGGCTTTTGTGGGGATGATCCTGGAGCAGCAGGGTATTCTGGGAACCAGCATCTTCAGCCGGGAGTTTCTCGATTCTTTCGGGATCTTCGGGAAGTTATTCGGCCTGATCCTGATGGTTGATTTTGTGGTTATTTCCTTCCTGATCCTTCTGGCGATCCCCCTGGGACTTATCTTCCGGGATATATTGAAAACACTCCGCCGGTTCGGGCTCAGGACCGGTAAGGAGTTAGACCAGCAGAAGACTGATGTCTATCTGGAAGCGGCCCGAAAAGTATTCTCCCGGGATCCGGAGGTAGCCGTCTTTCTCTTCGGCCATACCCACAACCCGTTTCTTCAGAAGATTGACGGCCGGATAATTATCAATACCGGCACCTGGCTGAAGAGACTGATCCGGATTCGGTCGTGGAATAGACTGATGCCCGATATCTACTATCCCACATTCTGCCTTAATTACTTCCGGATCTTTGAAGAAGCCGGCCGGATGGTGATAAAATACCAGCGAATCCCCCATGCCCCCCCCTCCGGCCTGACCCTTCTCCAGCGAGTACTGATTCTTGGCCGGAAACGGAGTGATCTAATCGATATCCCCGCCCGGACAGTTATAGAAAGTTGACGGGGAAAGAAAGTTGACGGTTGGCGGTTGGCGGTTGACGGTTGACGGGGTAAGCAGTTATCGGTGAGCAGTAAGCAGTAAGCGGTAAACTTTTAACTTCGATCTAGTCAAGGCAATCGGGGTTAAAAACCCCTCCCATGGGGTAGCGTTAGTAATCAATTCGCGCAGATTCGCGGTTAAGTAAGAGGACGAGGTAGGGGGAGTTTCAACCAGACGTTCGAAGTTGAGCGCTTTGCCCTCCGTAGCTTTAGCGACGGCTGGTTCGATGTTCCCCCGAAATAATCGGGATGCAAGCAGATGTTCAGTTTCTATCCCTGTCGCTTTATATTGTACCTGCTGCGTTAGTAGTGTTAAAATTTCAGTAAACAGGACCAACAGATGAATCAAGAAAAACCAGTCCCTTCCCAGCGGATCTCCCTCGGCGTAATCTGTATGATCACGGCCTTTCTCTTTGTCGCTGTCTGCAGCGCTCTGGTCAAGGGGGTCTCGGATACCAGGCTTCCCACCCCGATCATCGTCTTCTTTGAGAGTCTGATCCCCCTGACCGCGATAGTTATCTGGCACCTGAGACGTGGGACTCGGAAGTTCAGCCTGGCCACCAAACACCCCGGGTTGCAGATCACTCAGGGAGTCGTGGGCTTTCTCACATCCTATCTCCTCTACCTGGCAGTCCGGAGCATACCGACCGTCAACGGGGTTCTCCTCAATACCTCAGCGCCGCTCTTTATCCCGGTTATCTGCTTCTTCTGGTTCAAGACCAGGATCGACCTCAAGCTGATGATCTCGATCGCGCTCGGTTTTATCGGGATCGTCATGATCCTCAAGCCGAGCAGCGCTATCTTCCATCAGCCGGCGGTCCTGATCGCTCTTCTCTCCGGAGTAGCGGTCGCTTTTGACGACATTATCCTGGGGCGCCTGGAGAGCGGCGGTGAAGAGAGGACTGATGTTACTCTCTTCTATGTCTTTCTGATGACCACCATCATCTCCGGACTGCTGGCCATCCCGGTCTGGCAGACACCGGCCGGGTCCCAGTGGCTCTATCTTCTGGCGATCGGGTCGGGTTTCCTCGGTATCCAGTTGTTCCTGGTTTTAGCCCTCGGACTGGCCCCGGTGACGAAAGTCTCGCCGTTTATGTACTTCGGCGTAATCTTCGCGGGACTGATCGACTGGATCTTCTGGGATATAATCCCGGATCTATTAACGGTGGCCGGTATCGTCCTGGTGGTCGCTGGCGCGATCGGATCGATCCTCCTCCATCCCCGGAAGCATCCCCGTGGGAAAAGAACTATTCATTGAGATTGTGTTCCGGAAAATCAAAGCCATCGAGATGTCGTAGCTGTTTTTCGTGTAATGCAGGGTTTTAACCTTTCTCAAAGGAGGAGGGTACTTTGTTTACTTTGTGGATTCGCCACGACAACAGACTGGGGGAGAGTCGCTTCCATAAATAATACCCCCTATTATGAAGCTTAGAGCTTACATTCCGCGGTTCAAAAAAGCAAAGATTATGGGTTCACCACAGTAAGTTGTGTAATTCCAATGCATTAAGCCAAATTAGCATTGGTTTTATGCTTCCCTTATAGCTTACATTCCGCGCTTCTGGAAAGTTTTTATGGTATTTATCATCCTAATTTCATTCAAATTTTCCAGTATTCTTCTTCTTCAATATCCAGCAGTTCTAATACCTGCCGTTGAGTGTGATCCAATGGATCTTTATACTCCTCGATTGTTGAATCTTCTTGAGTAATCTTGTAGGTAGATATCCCATCAAAAGTCTTTAGAATTTGAGAAGTCGTTGGATGCGGGGCATCTCGGTCTTCCGGATAAAGCTTCAGCGGCTTAAATTTTAGTTCCTTGATCTGCTGCCGTATCATCCGTTCAATTATTGCCTGTACCATTAGAGAGAGAAAAAACACAAACATGTTTGCCTCAATCCGGTCAATTCGTTTGAATAATAAAGGTGCTGCTCGATGAATGCTCTTGAACTGACTGAACCGTTTCTCAAGACGCGGCTGATACTTGTAAATTTTTAATACATCTCTGGGGTGTATTGTAGGGTCAGTACTTAGCAATGGAAATAGTCCATCTACCCGAGTCTCTCGGCGCAAGGCATCTCGATCACGCTCCCAATGTAGGCTGTAATAAACCCGGCAGGTTCTTTTGTATTGAAACTTATTTCCGACTCGTCCGCGCAGCAGAACTTGCTTACGCTCCATATGTGTCTTAACCGTGATCCCCATGAGATGTTGCAGATGCCTCTTTGTAAGGATTTCAAAAGCGGCCTTTTCAATATCTCCCTTCTTCTTCAATTTTCCCCGGTTGATCTTCACACTCAACTCGACCAGGGAAGCTTCTGCCTTTCTTAGCCGATCCTCGCGACTGTAGCGATCTCGTTTTCGTTTTTCACTGGAGACAAACCACCAGAGTGAATATTTATCCAGTAACTGTGTAACTGTATGTCCTACATAAACAGAATAGTATTCAGTTTTTGATTCATCGTTGGGCCGGGGCCTTCTCAAGAGCAACTTCTTACTTATAGGCCCAGCGCGTAACATATTTCTGAATCGTTCCACTTCTAACCAGTTAGATGGCACTATGGTTATTGCCCGACCATGATTATCCGTAATATAGTCGAGTTGTGGTTGCCCGCAGAGCTTAGAGTCTCCCACGTAAATAAAATCAGTCCTGCCGTGAATCAGGCACAATGTATCCCATGTCTCGATGTGGGTACTCGCATCGTTGGTGTTCCCGGAATACACTTTATGATGTACCGGAACTGCTCCGTCTTCACAGATACTCAAGCAAAACACAAGTTGCTTGAGATCGGGCCGATGATCTTTGCTGTGGCCATGATGGAGCTCAAATCCCGAACTCGTCTTTCCTTCCATCCTGCCAAATGCCTTCACACTGGTGCAGTCATTATGGATGCGACTCAGGTCAAGTCCAAATGTCCTGACCGCTGAAACCACAATCGATGTCATAAGGGAGGCGCGATCAGCCTGAAAAAGTTTATCAAGCGCTCGGGCAAATCTATCATCGCTAAACTTGGTATCTGGTCTTTTCCCATAACCCAAGCAGCGTAGATCAAGCGAATCGACCCATTGTTGAAGTTCATAAAGAGGATCTCTGGCTACCACCATATTTATCACCAATAGCAGCAGCGTCTCAACGGCAGGAATAGCTCCCCGCTTTGAGTCCGGGATATATTCAAATAGTATTTGCCGCATCCGCATTCGGCGCATGATCGAATCGATCAGTGGAAGTCCATCGACTTTAAGACGGATAAGTTTTTTTTCGAAAGCTGTTGACATCTTGAGGATATGATGGTCTACTATCGTCAAGATGTCAACAGAAAAATACAGAAAAAAGCTCAGGGATCTACAGAGGCAACAGGAAAAAGTACTCAGGGAACTGCTCGAAGTGCGGCCGCTACTGAAAGGAACGGTGAATAAAATATATACTCGCTGTGGGAAACCCAACTGCTGGTGTGCCGCCGGTCCAGGGGGACATGCCCATATCCGAATTTCCTGGAATCAGAATAGCAAAACAGTTACCCGAAAGATTCCAGCGGATAAGTTATCCCGTGTCCGTGACTTGACAGATAACTATCGGCATTTTCGCTCGCTGCGGCGCCAACTATCGGAGCTTAATAAGCAGATAAAACAAGCACTGGATTGCTATCAAATAGCATTGATCGAAGACAGTCGGGCAGGTATGCCTTTTTTGGGTTTAAATACAAAAAATGCAGCCCAACTCCCAAACTACTTGCATAAAACCTGAAAATCGGACAGACCACTAAAGTCATAACATTCCAGTAAATCGGGAGTAGCGACATATTAAGGCAGAGAAAACGGGTTTTTTGAACCGCGGAATGTAAGCTCTAAGCCTTCCTGGAGACCAAAATTCTACGTAATACAACTATCCCCAATCACTTGCGCAGGTCCGACCCCATCCCCAGCCAAGTTTCCTTATTATTTACTGGCAACGCAATTTCCCCATTATCAATTTGATCTAAGATGGTGCTGATTTTCAATGTGCAAGGTCACATTCGTTTTACTATTACATTTATTATTAGATCGGATCTTCTATTTTCCCATCTATAGTATCCAAAAATGTCTTTATCGCTAACTGTTCTTGCTGATCAAAAGATTCGAATTCTTGAGATGATAATATTTTTCTCGCTATAGGCTCTATTTCTTCAAGTTCTATAAATTGTTTTAAATAATCAAGTTTAATCATCCATTGAATTTCAGCAACATAGTCGCCTAAACCGTGGCTGGTTACTTTGTGCATACTCCGGAGCAAAGTAGCCACCTAATCCGCTCCAAAGTAGCCACCCATTCCGGAGCAAAGTAGCCACCCATTCCGCTCCAAAGTAGCCACCCATTCCGGAGCAAAGTAGCCGCCCATTCCGC
>CAKZYZ010000312.1 GCA_937885075.1 uncultured bacterium
ACTTGGATATTGGATATTCCTTGTTGGCTGTTGGATATTCGAAAAATAGGGGGGGAGGTGGGGGGGGTGAAGAGTCAGTAGTTCCAATCAGAAAAAGTGATAACTTCTAATCAGGACGTGATTTTCTACAACAGAAAACTGATTCGCCGCTTACTATTAGTTGGGTTCGAGAAGAGGATAATCGTTTTATCCCAAAATTATCTTGTCCAAAAATACTGAAAGCTGATTTATGAATAAATCGGAGAAAAAATTATTCCAGGTATCTCCATCCCCTCAACTCCACGGAGGAGAATCAATCGCGCGGATTATGTGGGCGGTAATGCTCTCTCTCCTCCCGGCGTTGGCGGCCAGTATCTATTTCTTCGGCTGGAGAGCGTTGCATATAGAAGTTGTCGCGGTAGTTTCAGCTATCCTGACCGAGGCCCTGATCCAGAGGCTGCGGGGTAAGCCCATCACGGTAACCGATGGCAGCGCCGCGATAGCCGGACTGCTCCTGGCCTATAACCTGCCGGTCGGGGTGCCGCTCTGGCTGCCGGCGGTGGGGGCCGCTTTCGGGATAGCGGTGGGGAAGCAGGCCTTCGGCGGCCTGGGGCATAATATCTTTAACCCGGCTCTGGTCGGACGGATCTTTGTCATGCACTCCTGGCTGCCGATGATGACTTCCTGGTCTCCGCCCCGGACCATGCTCTACGCTAAGGTTGACGCGCTTACTTATGCCACCCCGCTGGGAGCTGCTAAAGAAGGCATTGTAGCCCTGGTCCCTTCCTCCTCCGGAGTCTTCTCCGCGATGGATATGTTCTGGGGAAATATCGGCGGCTGTATCGGTGAGACCTCGGCCCTGGCATTATTGATCGGGGGTTTATTCCTCCTTTACCGGGGATATATCCGATGGGAGACCCCGGTAGCTTTTATCGGCACAGTCGCCCTGCTCACCTGGCTCCTGCCGGCCAAAACCGGCGCGATTGCCCTGGCGCCCTATTATCACATTCTGGGCGGGGGTCTGATGCTGGGCGCGATCTTCATGGCTACCGATATGGTGACTACTCCGATAACCGGTGCCGGAATGTTGATTTTCGGTCTGGGCTGTGGTTTGATCACGGCAATCATCCGTCTTTATGGAGGATTCCCTGAAGGCGTTGCCTATTCCATCTTGATTATGAATGCCTTTACCCCCTTGATAGATAAGCTGGTCAAGCCGAGAGTATTCGGCAATAAATTAGCTCTCTCCGGTCGCTAATTTACTGCTTCGGAATTTCAATAAATCTGCCACAAAGGCACTAAGACACTAAGAAAATCAGAAAACCAAGGAAAAATGTAATTATTACTCCTTCAATTCTTTTCTTTGTGTCTTGGTGGCAAAATAGTTGCGAAGCTAAGTCCTATGGATAAAGATAGTATTATTAAATTTGGGTTAGTTTTGATGGTGATCTGTTTTGTGGCCGGGACAGCTCTGGCGGTTACCTATCGGATGACCAAAAGCCTGGTTGAGGAGCAGTATCAGGCCCAGCAGCTTAATGCGCTGAAAGTAGTTCTTCCTCAGGCGGCCGAATTTTCCGAGCGCAAATCAGGGGCGGAGATAGATTATTATGAGGGAGTTGATAAGGAGAAAAAGGTGGTGGGATATGCTTTTGCCGGCGCGGCCAAGGGATACAGCAGTACGATCAAGGTGATGGTGGGGATAGATCCGGAAGGAACTGTTACCGGGATCAAAATTACCGAGCAGAAAGAAACCCCCGGACTGGGGACCAAATCGGTTGAAGTTCCGGTTACCCAAACTTTCTGGGAAGCTATCCTGGGGCGCGGTGGATCGGAGAAACCGGGGCGTCCCTGGTTTGAGGAACAATTTTCGGGAAAGGAACTTAAGAACTTGAAGGTGGTAACCGGAAAGACCGATACCGAAATCCATGCCCTGACCGGCGCTACCATCACCAGCAAAGCGGTGACAAAAGCGGTTCGAGAGAGTATAGATAAATTCCTCAACCAGTTAAAGAAAAACTAATTATAGATAATTGGACTATTTTCAATGCTGCGCCAATTTAATTATGATAGTCATTTTTCAAAACTATAAAGTAGCGAACGAAGAGAGCTAATTTATAATGATAATCCAGGAATTCACAAAAGGAATCTTTAAGCGTAACCCCGTCTTTGTTCTCCTGCTCGGACTCTGCCCCACTCTGGCGGTCTCGACTTCGGTGGAAAACGCGATCGGGATGGGCGCGGCGGCAACTTTTGTCCTGGTATTCTCCAATATTCTAGTCTCACTGATTAAAAATATTATTCCCAAAAAGATCCGGATCCCCTGTTTTATCGTGGTTATAGCTACCTTTGTTACCATGGTGGAGTTATTTCTGGAGGCTTATCTGCCCGATCTGAATGAGAGTCTGGGACTCTACGTTCCCCTGATTGTGGTAAACTGCATCATCCTGGGCAGGGCCGAAGCATTCGCGTCCCGGAACCCGGTAATGTTATCACTGGCTGATGGCCTGGGGATGGGAGTGGGGTTTTCCCTGGCGCTCTTACTTCTGGGTTCCATCAGGGAGATCCTTGGTTCCAACGCACTCTTTGGTTATGAACTGATCCCGGGTTTCCGGCCCGCCATGATCATGATCCTCCCTCCGGGAGCATTTCTTACCATCGGATTTCTTCTGGGATTATTTGCCCTGATCCGATCCCGGCGGGTGGAGCGAGAAGAGAAAATGATGAATGCTGAAATTGCTCTGCCGGAGGGGGCTAAAGAGTGATTGGAGAATTATTCATAATTTTTATCGGGGTTGTCCTGGTCAATAACTTTGTCCTGGTCAGGTTTCTCGGTCTCTGTCCCTATATCGGAGTTTCCAAGGATTTAAAGTCAGCGGTTGGTATGGGAATCGCGGTCATCTTTGTTATGACTATGGCGAGTGCCGTTACCTGGCTTATCTATTATTATTTTCTGGCGCCCGGGCCTCATAATGTCTGGTTCGCTCTCTTCGGCGACGGGGTTGATCCTTCCGCCTTTGACTTTACATATCTGAGAACAATAACCTTTATCCTGATAATCGCCGCCCTGGTGCAGCTGGTGGAGATGGTAATTATTAAAACCAGCCCGGCCCTGTATCATGCGCTGGGGATATACCTTCCTCTGATCACCACCAATTGCGCGGTCCTGGGAGTGGCCGTATTAAATATAGATATATTCTTTAAAGGAGGGGAGGCGGTATCCTGGAGTCTCCTGAAGAGTTTGACCCAGGGTTTTGGAGCCGGCGTTGGTTTTACCCTGGCCCTGATTTTAATGGCCTCGATCCGGGAGCGGCTGGAACTGGCGGATATTCCTCCGGCCCTGAAAGGGGCCCCTATCGCCTTCCTGGTCGGGGCACTGATGTCGATGGCGTTCCTGGGTTTCACCGGGCTAATTTAAATTTCTTCGAAATTTAAATTATAACTAAAGTAGTACCTCACGCGCTAATTATTATGACAATCATATTATCGGCGATATTAACAATAAGTATTCTGGGGTTGATCTTTGGTATCGGTCTGGCCATCGGGAGTCGGATATTTTATGTTAAGACCGACCCCCGGCTGGAAAAGATTGGGGAACTTCTACCCCAGCTCAACTGCGGAGCCTGCGGATACGGCGGCTGTGCTGATTGCGCCCGGGCCCTGCTCTCCGGTGATGCCGAACCATCCGTCTGCCCGGTCGCTCCCCCGGAATCTCACCGGATGATCGCCGAGCTGCTGGGAAAGATGCTGGAGGAAGAAGAGCAACTTGAAGCTCGGATCTTCTGCCGGGGCGGCCATGACGCCGCAAAAAGGTATAAATACGAAGGTCTTTCTACCTGCGCGGCCGCCAACCAGATCGGGGGGGGAGTAACTGCTTGTGATTACGGATGCTTAAGGTATTATACCTGTCGTGATGTCTGTCCGTTTGACGCGATTATAATTGATGACCGTGGTAATCCCGTGGTGCTGGCAGAGAAGTGCCGGGCCTGCAAACTCTGTGTTCAGGAATGTCCCCGCCAGATTATCCGGATGGTTCCCAAGTCGGCGAAAGTGGATATTCGATGTTCCTCTCACACTAAGGGGAAGGTGGTGGTCAAAGTCTGCGCGGTCGGCTGTATCGCCTGCGGAAAGTGCGTCAAAGAATGTCCGGTGGACGCGATTACCATTGAAGAGAACCTGGCGGTAATAGACTATGAGAAATGCATCAAGTGCGGTAAATGTATTGAGGTCTGCCCGCGGCATATTATTTCTTATTCGAAAAATATTATAGTTTGATAAATATTATTAGTAAATGGCGCTATCTTCCTGATATTCAGTTAGCGTCGAAGGCGGTAACTGAATATGGACCAGGAAAAGATAAAACAGGCGATCCGTGATCTGCTGGTTGGGATCGGAGAAGACCCTGACCGGCCCGGGTTGGTCCGGACTCCGGAACGGATAGCTGAGATGTGCGGGGAGATTCTGGGGGGGATCGGGCAAGATATTTCCGCGCAGGTCAAGACCTTCCCCTGTCCGGGATTTGATGAAATTGTCCTGATAAAAGACATATCTTTCTATTCACTCTGTGAACACCATCTCCTCCCTTTTATGGGGAAGGTTCATATCGCTTATATCCCCAAAGACAGTATAATTACCGGATTGAGTAACCTGGTCCGGATAGTGGACCTTTTCAGCCGGAGGCTTCAGTTGCAGGAGCGTATGACCACGGAGATTGCTGACCTTCTGATGAAAAAATTAGATCCGCGCGGGGTACTGGTTCAAATAGAAGCGGAACATCTCTGCATGAATATGCAGGGAGTGAAGAAACCGGGAACGATAGTTAAAACCGAGGCGGTTCGGGGCAACTTCCGCAGTGACGAGAGAACACGGTCCGAGGCATTGAGTCTCTTGAAAAGTACCTGACAATGAGTTTATTAGGCGAACAGGTAAAAGCCGCCGGTGTGGTCGGCTGCGGCGGAGCGGGGTTTCCCACCCATGTTAAAGTCGGCGCGCGGGCTGAGTATGTTATCGCCAACGGCGCCGAATGTGAACCGCTCCTTCGGGTGGATCAGCAGTTGATGATCGCCCGGGCGGATGAGGTGATCGCGGGATTGGAACTGATGGGCGAAGCGGTGGGAGCGTCCCGACTCATCATCGCGCTGAAGAAGAAATATCAGGGAGCGATTGACGCCCTGCGGACTGAGATTGCCCGCCTCCATTCCCGGGTCGAGCTTTCCCTTCTGGGTGGGTATTATCCGGCTGGAGACGAGCAGGTCCTGGTTTATGATGTAACCGGACGGTTGGTCCCGGAAGGGGGAATTCCTCTGGATGTGGGGGTCGTGGTCGATAATGTGGGAACCCTGATCAACCTTTATCAGGCCAGCCGAGGGGTTCCGGTTACCCATCGGTTTTTAACGGTGACCGGGGAAGTGAAAAATCCGGTTACGCTCTCGGTTCCGGTTGGTGCTTTTGTGGAAGACGTTATCGCCGCCGCCGGGGGGACAACGGTTGATGAATACGAGATACTGGACGGGGGACCGATTATGGGGGCGTTTACTTCAGGGTATGTCTCCAAGAAGACGACCGGACTGATTGTTCTCCCAAGAGATCACAAACAGGTTCTTTACAAACAGCGTTCAATAGAGATCGATATAAAACGGGCGGCCTGGGCCTGCGACCAATGCCGGGCTTGTACCGATATGTGCCCGCGATATCTGCTGGGACACCGAATTGAACCCCATATTATCATGAGGCTGGTCGGCCAGCAGCGGGCCGACGCTATTCCCCCGGAAGATCTGGCTAAGGCATATCTCTGCTGTCAGTGTGGACTCTGTGGTATGTTTGCCTGCCCTACTACCATATCTCCGGATAAAGTAATTGCCGCTTTAGTGGGCGCGATGAAAGAAAAAGGAGTGGCCAGGACACTCCTCAGTGATAAGTTTGATCCTCATCCTATCAGGGAGGGAAGAAAGATCCCGGTATCACGGATTTCTCGCCGCATAGATGTCTTGAGGTACGATCGAGACGCGCCGCTTAAAAGTGAGCCATTGGCTGTCAACCGGGTCCGGATACCCCTCCACCAGAATGTCGGCGTTCCCTGTCAGCCGATGGTTAAGATAGGAGACCGGGTAGAGGAGGGGATGATGATCGGCAGACCTCCCGAAGGATCCCTGGGAGCGCCGATTCATGCCTCCATCAGCGGGGTGGTGGAGCATATATTTGACGACTCTATTTTTATCCGAGCCTGATTCTCAGCCCCGGATAAAGACATGGGAAAGCGCCGAAGGTGAAAAATTCTATATGAAAATTAATTACAAGATATTGTTATGCTTGGCCCTGGTTGCATCTGCCTGTTCTCCAATTGAGATGGGACGGAGGATAGCGGGAACCTCGATTCAGGCGCTGGAAGAGGAGGAGAAGGGGCGGTTCAGCGGGATTGCTCTGGCGGGAGTAGAGGAGAGCTATGATGGCGTATATGCCGTGCTGGAGGATCAGGGATTCTATATTTATCTGGATAGTCCCGGAAAGGGCTATCTGACAGCCATGTGGTTTGACCGGGTCTTCCCCCAATGTATCGATACCACCGAGGTCGGGTTTTTCTTTAAGGAGGAAAGTCCGGGCCAGACCAGAATTGATGTAGTCTCACTCAATAGTGACCTGGCCCGTTTTGTCGCTGAGCTGGTCTTCGATGAACTCAACCAGTTGGAATGGATCGGGATGATGGAACAGGGAGAGAGCGAGGAGGAAGAGGAAACATCAATCCAAAAGTTTGACCCGTTTCAGTAGTTCAACGGTTAGCCAATTGACCGGTTTGATCTTCGTGGTGAATATTTAGTTATTTTTAGCACAAAAAGTTGGCAATACCTTTTCTAATATGGTCTGACTAGGCCGGATTCCGATTAGAACGGTTTAAATGGCTCCAACCATTTGGATCATATCTCCCACCCGTACCAATCCCGACTCAACTACCCGCGCGAATACAACCTCATCCGGCATGACGCAGAGGGTCCCGGCTTGAACCAGTACGCATTCCGGGTAGCATCTCTTCCCCACCCGACTGATCTCCATGATGCTATCACCAATCTTCAATACGCTGCCGACCGAAAGCTTAAAAAGATCAATTCCTTCGGTAGCCAGAGTGGGAACAAATCTCTTGAAGCATAGCCCTTCTTCCGGAGATCGGAAGAGCACACGTCTGAACTCCAGTCACACTGATATATCTCGTATGCCGTCTTCTGCTTGAAAAAAAAAAAAAAAAAAACATAAATATATATATTCAACAAAAAAACCAAAACATTCGACAATA
>CAKZYZ010000313.1 GCA_937885075.1 uncultured bacterium
ACTCCTTCCAGGTCCGGGATCTCCCCGGTAAAAGCGCCCCGGCTGTCAACCGGACTTATGACATCAAGACCGTATCTCTTCCCGGAGATATAATCTTCCTGCCCGTGGCCGGGAGCGGTATGGACGCGTCCTGGGCGCCGCGGCTGGAGGGGATGAACATTACCGAGTCCGGCCAAACGAGAGCGAAGCCGGAGACAATCCTGGTCGGACGGGTGGCGGATCAGGCGGCGCTCGCGGGTGTTCTCAGTACGCTCTACGAACTACATCTCCCCGTTCTTTCGCTGGAGTGCCTTGAGGCGATGTGAATATGACGGAGACAAGATTCATCTCGAAAGAATGGGAAACAACAAAACCAGGAGGAATAAAATGAAAAATAATATCTTTAAATGTGAAGTCATGAAACAAAGGACCGGGCTTTTAAGCGCTTTATTACCGATGGCGCTGGCCGCGGCCCCGACATTCGCGTCGGCCGCGCTGAATCGCGAGGTGCTGCCGATTACAGCCCCCGAACCTAAAACCTATACCGAGCTGGATGTTCGTAATACCAAGCCGCCGAGTCCTTTTAATGTAACGGCTCCTGAAGGTGCTCCCAACATACTGATTGTAATGATCGATGACATGGGATTTGGCTCATCCTCCACCTTCGGCGGGCCCATTAATACCCCCACTATGGATAAGCTGGCTGATAATGGTCTGCGATATAATAATTTTCATACCACAGCGCTCTGCTCCCCCAGCCGGATGGCTCTGAAAACCGGGAGAAATCATCATACCTGTAACACCGGATCAATAATGGAGACCGCTACCGCGTATCCGGGAAATACCGGTCAGCTTCCGGAGAGTGTGGCTCCCCTGGCGGAGATGCTCAGACTGAACGGCTACAGTACAGCCGCGTTCGGCAAGTGGCATGAAACCGCGGCCTGGGAGACCAGTGTTTCCGGTCCTTTTGACCGCTGGCCGACCCGTCAGGGGTTCGATAAATTTTATGGATTTATCGGCGGAGAGACCGATCAGTGGGCTCCGCTTATCTATGATGGATTGAAAAAAGTTAATCCCCCCAAGATGGATAACTATCATTTTACCACCGACATGACCAATCAGGCCATCAACTGGATAAAAGCCCAGCAATCGATGACCCCGGATAAACCTTTCTTTGTCTATTTCTCTACCGGGGCGGTCCACGCCCCTCACCATGTCTCAAAGGAGTGGTCGGACAAGTATAAAGGAAAGTTTGATCAAGGCTGGGACAAGGTCCGGGAAGCGACGGTCAAGAGGATGAAGAAGATCGGGATTATCCCGGAAAATACCAACCTGGCTCCGAAGCCGGAAGATATTAAGGACTGGGATAAGTTATCTCAGGATGAAAAAGCCTTATTTGCCCGTCAGGCCGAAGTATTCGCCGGATTTCTGGAGATGACGGATTACGAGATCGGCAGATTACTGGACGCGATTAAAGATATCGGAGAGTTGGACAATACTCTGATTATTTTTGTCGCCGGTGATAACGGGACCAGCGCGGAAGGGGGAATGGTGGGGATGTACAATGAGATGACTTACTTTAACGGCGTGGAAGAGAAGGTGGAAGACCTTATCCCTCTGATGGATAAATGGGGTGACCCCTCAACCTTCCCCCACATGGCCGCCGGATGGGCGGTCGCGTTTGACGCGCCTTTTAAATGGACCAAGCAGGTCGCCTCGGATTTCGGAGGCACCCGGAACGGACTGATTATCCGGTATCCCAAAGGGATCAAAGAGAAAGACGGTATCCGTACGCAATTTTCTCATATTATTGATATCGCCCCTACCGTATTAGAGGTCGCGGGCCTGCCGGAACCTAAAGTGGTTAATGGTGTCCCTCAGACCCCTATTGAAGGAACCAGTTTAGCCTATACTTTCAATTCCCCGGATGCCGCGGAGCGTCATACCATTCAATATTTCGAGATGTTCGGCAATCGGGCCATCTATAATAATGGCTGGTTCGCCCGCACTATCCATCGGGCCCCCTGGGAGACCGATAAGTTGCCGGCCCTGGAATCAGATGTCTGGGAGCTATACCATGTGGCCGAAGACTTCAGTCTGACGGATAATCTGGCGGATAAATATCCGGAAAAACTGAAAGAGATGGAGGACTTATTCATGTGGCAGGCGCAGAAATATCATGTCCTGCCCATTGATGACCGAACTATTGAGAGAACCAACGCCGCCCTGGCCGGACGACCCGATCTGCTGGGTGATAGAAAATCCCTCACCCTCTATGAGGGGATGGAAGGGATGATGGAGAATACTTTTATAAATATCAAGAACCGGTCATTCTCAATCACCGCGGACCTGAACATTCCGGAAGATGGAGCCAAAGGTGTTATCCTCTCGCAGGGCGGTCGTTTCGGCGGCTGGTCACTCTACCTCAAGGACGGCAAACCGGGCTTTACCTATAACTTCCTGGGACTGGAAAGATACGAAGTTTTAAGTCCGGAAAAACTTTCGGCCGGTCCGGTAACGGTTAAACTTGATTTTGTTTATGATGGCGGAGGCGTCGGCCAGGGGGGCAAAGCCACCCTCTATGTTAATGACAAAGCGGTCGCGGACGGACGGGTAGAGAAGACACAACCCAACATTTTCTCCGCGGATGAGACCGCTGATGTGGGGTTGGACAACCAGACCCCGGTAGCGGAAGGTGTCGGTTACGGCCCGACCGAGACCAAGTTTACCGGTAAGATTAATAAGGTTACCGTGGAAGTGAAAGATATGGAGAAAATATCGGGAGCCGACCGGGAAAAACAGGAAAAAGAGATCCTCCTGGAAGAGTTATCGATTTCGTAGAGGTCCCGGAATTTTAATTAATCTGCCACAAAGACACTAAGACACGAAGAAAACCTTAAGAAAGAATAAAACATTGTTATTGCATCTTGAAGTATTTTCTTAGTGTCTTTGTGGCAAAAAAAGTTGCGAAGCTATGTTCCTGCTTCGGAATTTTCCCAAAATCCTTCGGGATCCCGAGTTTTTTAATATTTAGTCTCGGGACAATAACCTCGTAGTGCAGGACTTCAGTCCTGCCAACGAAGGCAGGACTGAAGTCCTGTACTACGAGGTTGCGCCAAAGGCGCTATGTTCCTGCTTCGGAATTTCAATAACCCCTAAGGAAAGCAGGAAGGCAGGAGGGGGATTATTTAAATTTTCCTGCTTTCATGCTTTCCTTAGAGGAAAAGATGTCCGGGTGAAGCGATGGCTATCTTCTAAAAAGGAAAAACCAATATGAAACGACTAATTTTATACGGCCTGATTGCGGGTCTGATCTGCCCGGCTTCGATCTCTTTCGCGGGCGAGATTCTTGATAAGATTGCCAAGGGCGCGGAGAGTGTTACCGATACCGTATCGGATACAGTCAAGAAGGTTGTCGGGGATGAGACCCCGGAGGAGACCCGCGCGAAGATCGACAAGATGAGCGGTGATACCCTGAAGCGCCTCTTCTCCGAGACCCCGGAGGCGAAAAAACTCTATGATGCCAGTTACGGCTACGCCATCTTTGATACCAGAAAGTTCTCCTTTATGATTACCACCGGTACCGGCGCCGGGCTGGCGCAGGTTAAAGGCTCGGGTAAACCCATCTACATGAAAATGGCTACCGGCGGAGTCAATATCGGCCTGGGAGCGGAGCTCTTCCAGCTGGTTTTTCTCTTTGAGAATAAGGCTGCCTTTGATAAATTTGTTGATCAGGGTGTTGAAGTCGGATCCGCGGCCAATGCCGCTTTCGGGGAAGAGGGAGAAGGTGTGGCAGTCCGTTTTGTCGACGGGGTGGCCGCCTACGAGCTTACGGAAAAGGGTCTGAAGCTGACCGCCGATATCACCGGCACCAAGTATTGGAAGAACAGAGACTTGAACGAATAGGGGAGAGATGTTCTATGAAGGTCCCCGGTCTGCCCGGCCTATTCCGGTCGATAATGATGGTTTCGATCTGCCTGGTCATTCTTCTTCTCCCGGCGGTTGCCGCCCGCGGGGAGATGGAGGGGGTAGCACTCAGCCGCCCCGGGAAGGACGAGGGGCCGACCAAAATCTATGTGGCAATGGGATTGCTCGATGTCGATGAGATCGACACCGCCAATCAGAATTTTACCGCCAACCTCTTCATAACGGCCCGCTGGTATGACCCTCGCCTGGCCCATCCCGGTTCCGGCCGCCGCGTGGTCCCGCTGGATGAGATCTGGAACCCCCAGCTGGTCTTCGTCAATCAGCAGAAGATCTGGCCGACACTACCCCGGGTCGCCCACATCTCCCCGGACGGAGAAGTGGAGTTCCGGCAGCGGGTCTGGGGGCCTTTCTCCCAGCCGCTGGATATTCGGGATTGTCTTCTGGATCGATCCCAAGGAATACGGCGCCCAGATCGGAGTGGCGACCACATCGATGCTGACCCTGATCGCCTATCGTTTCATGGTGGGCGCGGAGCTGCCGCCCGTCCCTTATCTTACCAGGATAGACCGTTTTATACTTGGCTGTACCTTCATCATCTTCGCCGCCCTGATCCAGGCCGTGGTAACCGGGATACTGGCCAAGAGGGATAAAGTTGATACCGCCCGCCGGATAGATATCTGGTGCCGGGTGATATTCCCGGCGGCCTTCGCCATAGTGGGGATCTGGTCACTGGTATTATGACCGGAGAAGTGAAATCTGGCGCCTGAAGTTGTTCACATCCACCCGGTTTCTCGGGTTTGGCAGAGTAGTTGCACCTTTTAAGGTGCGCCATTTTTTTATATTTAAGGTATTATATCTATCGTTTGCGCCACCAAGGAGTCCCAGAAATATTCTGGGGCTTTGTTCTGGTACCATTTAAATCGTATTCATAAATAATGACTGAGAATCGAAATCAAATTATATCAGCGTTTATCGTTGCCTCTTTCTTTATGCTTCTCATTCTTGCCCCCTCCCCCACCCTGGCTCAGGAGTCCGACCTGGAAGCAGAGAACGGGCAGTCCGCCGATCTGGATGAAATAGGGGGAGACTCCGACCCTACCAAACCGGTCGCCTTCAGTTTCCGCGAAGAGTTTTACGATCTCAAGGGGGACGCCTGGCAGAATGTTGTGATCCTCCGGGCCGATCAACTCATTCTGGATAAGAAGGAACTTCTCGGCCACCGGAGAGGCGTGATCCTCCGGGCCGATATTCCGCTGGTATCCTATCACGGAGGCGGTTCTACCCGCACTGGCCTGGGAGACCTCTACGGACAGGCTCTCTTGATTCCGCGGGTGACGGGTAACTTCATGCTCGCCTTCGGCACCGGGTTCACCTTCCCCACCGCGACCGGGGATGAGTTCGGCCGGGGCAAATGGATTGTCTCACCGATCGCGGTTCCGATCTGGTTCTTCCCCCACCAGGGTTACGCCTATATCAAGGTCCAGGACTGGGTCTCGTTCGAGGGGGACTCCGGAAGGCCCGATGTTCACTACCTGACGGTGACTCCGACATTCCTCTGGAGGCTCTCAAAGCGCTATTGGATGATGCTGGACGGTGAATCATCAACCAACTGGGAGACAAACAACCGGACAAACTATAAGGGGGGCCTTCTGATCGGCCGGATGTTCTCCAAGAAATCCGGACTCTCACTGAAAGCAGAGGTCCCCTTCGGAGAACACCGGCAGGGTGACTGGACCGTTAAGGCGGTCTTTTTCATAACGAGATACTAAGGAGATTGTATGAATATCGCGGATTCGAAGAAGGAAATGATTGAATTGCTTTCTCAAAATGAAGAGTTAATAGCAGAACTGTATAGAGCATACTCGGAGAAATTTCCTGATTACCGGAATTGCTGGCTCGAGATATCGGAAGAGGAGAAAAAGCACTCTCGCTGGATGCGATCATTGCAGGCTTACACCGACGATATATTGTCATTTGATGAAGGCCGGATAAAGCCTGAATTAATTCAAGGATACTATTTTAATGCCTGAGGATTTTGAAGATATATTTTATTCCTACCAGGATCTTGTCTGGTCGATCATCAACAGCAGGCATATATCAAGCGCTGATGCTGATGATGTCTTTATGGAATCCTGGTACTCTATCCGGAAATCCCTCCGTAATTACCGGGGAGAGGCCCGCCTCCAGTCCTGGATAGGAACTATTGTCTATCGCAGGTGTGCTGATTATTGGACCTCCCGGCCGGATCGGGGAACTTTTATCCCCCTCGACGATGATGAATACCCGGATCCGCCATTATTCATTGAACCGGTCACTCCGCGCGATATACTTATCTCCGAAGAAGTGAAATCTTTAGTCCATGAAGTCCTTGAAGACCTGGATGAAGATCACCGGTTTGTAATCGAGAAACGCCTTGAGGGTTTCCTCTACCGCGAGATAGCTGAAATGATGAATAATGATGGCACTAACCCGCCGGATGCTAACTGGGTAGGCAAGAGAATCTATGAAGCAAAAATACAGATTATCGATATACTTAAAAGTAGGAATATATTCGGCCCGGAGAATATCCTGGAATAAAAATCACTTCCCGACCGACTATTGAAGAAAGAAGATGAAGAACTGCCCTGATAAAGAAATGTTGTCGAGATATCTCGATGGAGAGATCTCCCCGCGGGAACGCCATCTGCTGGATAATCATCTCCGGAAGTGCGAAGAATGTCGTGTGCGGTTGACGGAGCTGAAAGAAGTGGAGATTCCCCTGAAGAAGATTTATCTGTCTGAAAAACCACTCCGGAAGAGGAGATCCGGCTGTATCGGGGAGGAGCGGATAATCGCCTATCTGGAAGATCATCTTCCGGAGCAAGCCCGGCGGGAGGTCGCCGCTCACCTCGGTTCGTGTCGATTCTGCTCGCGGGCTGCGTCACAGGCGCGGGCGGCATTAAATACAATCGCCGCCGTCCGCCGCCGAGGTCTGGAAAGAACACCGGAGATGTTGTCCCGGAAGGCCTCGGCTATATTTATTCCCCCCCAACAATCTTATCTCGGCTCCATTATAGTTGAACTGAAAGAATTACTATTTCCATCTGATGAAGAGATTGCCCATCCGCGACTCGGCAAGAGGGCGACCGACCTTTTTTGTTCCGAGCCCGATTCTGGCATATTCATGGCCCCTGAGGCTTTTTATGAGGGTGCCGGCGGAGAATTAGATGGAGACGAGATTATGGAGCGGCGTATCGAGAAATCATCACAAAGTGTTTTTCAATCTCCCCAAAAAATGGGAGCGGCCCAGCGTGCCGCGTTGATTAACCCGGAACTCGTTAAAGCGAAGAAACCCGAACCGATTCTCGAATATACCTATAAAAAGCCCTGGATGAACCTCGCGGTCGGTTTTCGCCCGGTGAAACACGGGAAAGCTAATTGCACCATAACCCTGAAAGATGGGGACGGTCGGCCCGCTCCGGGTGTGGCCATTTATATCGGCGCGGATTCTACCAAGCCCTTTTTCCGGCGCACGGACGAAAACGGAGTGATTGAACTGGTGGTCTTCGCCCCCGGCAACTATAAACTTCGAATCGATTATATGCGGGGAGCAACCCTGGATATAAAAATCATTTAATCCGCTCGAAGTTCAGCGTCCATTCTTTAGTCCCCTTTTAATCGTCCTGTCTGTAATCGTCCTGTCTTAATTTCTTTTTGCTTTTAATGGTCCTGTCTGTAATCGTCTTAATTCTTTTTGCCTTTAATAGTCCTGCCTGGAATCATCCTGGATATTGGATATTCCTTGTTGGAAATTGGACATTCCACTTCCCCATCCTCCTCCCTCCTCCTCCCCGATATTCCTGATTATTTTTCCAAAGAAAAAATAATCAGGAATAAAATCCGCCTTTTTCCGGACTATTGTATTGAAAGCCGCAATAGAAACCCGAAAGGAGGTACTGTTATGGAGTCAATAATAAACAAAACCCTGGGAAGTTTGGAACTGGGTAAGCTTCAGGTGTTTGAAAATATGGCCGTGATCCCGCTATTTACCGATATAGGGGAGGGGCCGGAATATATAACGATGAAGGAGGCCCTGCAACAGGACCTGGTAACCGTAACCGAGGCCAGTGCCGGAGGCTCAGTGCCGGAACTCAGGGTGATCAACGAAGGTGATATCCCGATCCTTCTGCTGGACGGGGAGGAACTCTCCGGCGCCAAACAGAACCGGATCCTGAATACTACCATCCTGATAAAAGAAAAATCAGAGACAATCATCCCGGTCAGCTGCACCGAACAGGGCCGGTGGTCCTATGCTTCGAGGGATTTCAAGGATTCGGGGAATATAGTTTATGCCTCGGCTCGAGTGGATAAGCTGAAATCGGTCTCATATTCACTCCGGCAGGGATTCGATTTCAGGTCGGATCAGGGGGAGGTATGGGAAAATGTCGCCGAGGCTGCTTCCTGCCTCGGGTCTTCTTCCCCGACCGAAGCCATGAAGGATATCTATGAAGACAGGCAGAGGGATCTGAACGATTATCTGGATAGTTTCTCCCTTCAGCCCGGCCAGCATGGTCTCATCGCCGTGGTCAGAGGCAAAATCGGCGGCTTTGACCTGCTCTCCCGTGAGTCGGCCTACCGGGATCTCCACGACAAGCTCGTAAAGAGCTATGCCCTCGACGCGCTCATCTCATCGCGCGGTAATCGTGACCGGGATAGAGATAGTGGGGAAACCACGGAAGATAAAAGACGGATCCTGGAAAAAGCGAAGACATTCCTCCAAGCCGTGGGTTCCTGCCGGGAGAAAAGATACTCCTCGGTCGGCTACGGCTGGGACTACCGTTTTTCCGGCGGCGGCATGGTCGGATCCGCGCTGGTCTATAAGGAGACCTTGATTCACTCGGCCTTCTTTAGAAGCAGCGGGAATGCTTCGGAGAGAAATTCAGACCCCATCTCCAGCTTCCACCGCAGGCGGAGCTACCGGGAACGGTAAATCATTATCCTCCACCCGACTCAGTCAGCCCCGGGTGAGATTGTTTCCGCGGTCGCTGACCGCGGAATCCGGCCCCGGGTTGTCATAATTGTAGCCGCGGTCGCTGACCGCGGAAAACGGGAAGAGATATATTAAACTAGAATAAGGAGGGACAATCAATGTGGATTTTTACCAGATATGGATTCTTCAGTGCGGTTTGCGCCCGGCAGGGAGATGGGAAGTACGGCCTGGCCATTGATCCTGACCGCATCATGGTTCGGGCGAGAGTCCGGGAACATCTCGAAGTCCTGAAGGAACGGTTCCCCGACATGCTCGGTCAGTGTGATATTCATGATTTCACCGGGACCGACTACGTCTACCGCGTATTCGTTTACAAACAAGTGTGGTCCCGGGTGCTTTCGGAACTGGCTGGAGAGACCGACTACGACAACTTCAAGTCCGAGGTGGCTCGTTATCAAGGCCAAGCGGGAGCAGCCTACGAACATTCACTGCACCAGGTCTGGTCGGTAATGCACAGACTGCAGGAGTAATAATCCGGCGACTGCTCGAGTTGCTCGATAGAATAGGTGCTTTGGGAAACGCTGACAATGACAAATTCTATGAAATTCGGGGTTTTCGTTCAGACACTAAATATATCAAGAGAGTCTAAACAGGACTTTCAGCGAGTACTGATTCGATACGGTCTGGAATGATCTTTCTGATGCATCGATGAACCTTTCGGTTATAGGGGATAATGTAATAAGATTTATGCTACCTCCATACCTGGCTTTAGCCGGGAAAAGTAGTTTCAAGAAGAACTGTACTCCTGGAGGTCCCTGAAATATAATTCAAGATTTAACAGATCTGGAGGCCGTTGTTGGCGGGATCATTAAATATTAAATCAAGGTGACCCCGTGAAGGAATGTACAGCGGATGCCTCAATTAGAACATCGATTCCATCATACGGACGGTCATCTGATACGCCGGCAATTCCCAAAGCCCCGCAAAAGAGCAAAGGGTAGACTTGACCCCTATTTTTTCCCGGAGTTAAGCAATAAGTAGACTTGACCCTGCGCCTTAAATTTTCGTATTGAAGTATTGCTATTACTTCGGGCACATGTGGAGGAGAGGAATAGAAGCAGTGCGGGCTGAAATGTTGGAGAAGGTGTTGGCTTACAATTGTTGCCGGATAATCCACGAGAGGCAGAAGAAAAGACGAGAGCAGTTTAAACGGGCCGCTTAAACAGCGGAGTTGCCGGTTGTCAGTCATAAAATGCAGTAGGAATGTATCTGCCGAAGATTGATTGAATGAATATCACGGACAAATTGCCTGGTAGGCACCACTGAGAAGTGAATTTTCATGAGTCTGCCCATAGGCGGGCCTCAGAGGGGGAGTCCCGTGAGGCTTTTCGAGTAAGCACTAGCCAGTGAAAAATGAATTCAGTTAGTTCAGTTTTTTAGTTTTTCAAATTCGCGAAGATTAGCGAGCAGCGCAAAATGACCTTCGGTCATCGCGGGGTAAAATTCGCGGTTTAATAAAAGGGGCCGAGGGGGGGAATAAATCAGTGTAAATCCGTGTAATCCGTGGACAAATAAAAGGGGGGGAGGTGGGGGGAAACAATTCGTGTAATTAGTGGACTGTAAAGGGGCCGAGGTTGGGGAGAAAAAGAGATGACAATCGAAATATAAAACATCAAAAAAGACCCAATTGCCTGGATGGTAAAACACCGGGTTGCCTCCAACCTGCTGATGCTCACTCTGCTCCTGGGCGGCCTGGTCAGAGTCTTCTCGATTAAGCAGGAATATCTCCCTGATTTCGAACTGGATATGGTTACGGTCAGCGTAGCTTATCCGGGGGCCGGTCCCGAGGAGATTGAACAGGGAATTATCCTCGCGATCGAGGAAGCGGTCCGCGGCCTGGAAGGGGTGGAGGAGGTGAGCTCAACCGCTCGGGAAGGATTCGGGACGGTAAATGTTGAACTCCTCACCGGGGCGAATGAACAGAAGGTCTACTATGAGATCCAGCGGGAGGTGGACCGGATCAGAACCTTTCCCGAGGAGGCCGAAGATCCGAGCGTGGTGCTGGCGACCCGGAAGCGGGAAGTGAGCAGTCTGGCGCTTCATGGAGCTGTGTCGGAATCCACCCTCCGGGAATTGGCCGAGACCACCCGCGACCTTCTCCTTCTGAGTCTGCGAAATATTCCCCCCACCCATCAGCGCGTCACGGGCCGGTCTCCGGAAGCTCCGAAGTAGGCCCGGGTCACCCCCCGGACCGCCCAGAGGCCGCTGGAGGATCGGAAGATTCCAATATCATCCACCCCGGTACCGGAGAAGTCGGCCGGAACCGGATTGTCCGAAGATGAGCCGAAATAGATCCGGGTAACATTCCGGATCGCCCAGAGTCCGGATGCCGGGCGAAAGATTCCGATATCCCATCCCCCGCCGTCATAATTTCCCGGAACCGGCAGGTCCGACGCGGCGCCGAAATAAACCCGGCTGACCCCCCGGATCGCCCAGAGCCCGGAGCTGCCCCGAAAGATCCCGATCTCCGAGGAGGGTGCCCCGCTGTAATTCCCGGGGACGGCCCCATCCCCCGGGGCTCCGAAGTAGGCCCGGGTCACCCCCCGGATCGCCCAGAGTCCGGAGGAAGGACGGAAGATACCGAAGTCGCAGCTCCCGTCACCGTCATAGTCCCCGGGGACGGCACCATCGGAGGAGGAGCCGAAGTAAGCCCGGGTGATCCCCCGCACCGCCCAGAGCCCGGACGATCCCCGGAAGATTCCGATATCCGCCCGGCGGTCGCCATTATAATCACCCGGCACCGGAAGATCGTCAGCGGAGCCGAAATAAACCCGGGTGATCCCCCGGACCGCCCAGAGGCCGGAGCTGCCCCGAAAGACAGCCAGATCCGAGGTCCCGTCCCCGTCGTAGTCTCCCGAGGCGATGATGAGCCGCTCATCGGGGAGAAAGAAGATAGGGCTGGTCCAGGCCCGGTCGTTCGCGTCATCTCCTGTCTCGGGATAGACATAATGGGAGCGATTATTTTTATACTCCGCCACCAGGTAATAGTCGGCAAACGACCAGGAGGGGTCGAAGTCCTGATCGGTAAAGGTCCCGCTGAACTCGGTGAAACCTGAGGGCACCGCGATCTCAAGGTCGCTCCAGGCTCCGAAAGTCACCCGGACCACCCTGAGGCCGGTGATCTCCAGAGGGGCGGCCACCCGGTAACTGAAGACCGGAGCGGAGGCCCCGGGACTGAAACGGACGATATCCCCCATAATAGCGTCGCCGGAAGAAAACTCCATAATCGGCCGATGCCCGCTGGTGGCGTAGGTATGCCGTCGGCGAAAGGCCTCGATGATGCCGGCCCGGGAGAAGTCATCGGTCAGCACGGCGGTAAAGGCTCCATAGACATGGCTCCCGGGACGGGCGGAGTGATTATCACCCCCGGCCATCAGGCCGGCCACCGCGCCCCGGGCCAGACCGCCCACCACATAACAGGGCTGGTCCGGGTTGGTCTTCCAGTCCGTGGGAGCCCGCCAGGCGGGGGGAACGCTCCAGGCGGAGAAGGACGCCGGGGCCTCGTAGTTCCCGTGGAGTTGTGAATATACCTCAATCATGGGCATATACCGATCCCGCTCGGCATCGGGGATCGCGGCGGCGGAACCGGAAGCCGGGAGATGCCACCACTTGTAGGAGTTGAGGTGGTGGGGAACGATGATAAATTCGGAGGTCCGCGCCATCATTCCCCGGTAGAGCTCGGAACTGTGATCGTAATTGCTGTCATTCGACCGGAGAACGGGAAGGAGCGAATCCCAGCTGGTGGTCATCACATTCCGGTGACCATCTCCGGCGTTCCCGTCATCATCGAAATCCTTCGTCCATTCATAGCCCGGGATGGTGATGAAGATCGAGGACTGGTTGGAGTCAATGACATCCTTGATGTCGTTCCAGCGCATGGTGCCCGCCAGGTACCAGGGAGGGGCGTCATGGCTGGTCAGACAGTACCAGTCGAGGAAGGCCACCCCGGAGGCGTATCGGACCAGCTCTTCGGGCTCTCCCGTTCCGTCGCAGCGGGAAGAGTGGTTGTGATAATCCCCCCAGAGAATCCGATCTGGGGTCGCCGAGCGGACATCAATCACATTGGAGGTGGAGGTGGTGGCGGAGAACCCGGCCAGCGACACCGTGAAGCGCTGGATGCCGGGGGTCTTCAGGGTGACGGAGAGTTCCTTCGTTCCCTCGTCTCCCGCGGCCAGGGCGGTCTGGGAGGCAAAGACAGCCGCGGGATCGGTGCAGGAGAGCAGAAGCGTCCCCACGGTATCCGGTGTCAGGTTGTCATACTCATCCTGTACGCTGAGACGGAGAGAGAACTCCTCATCAACCTGGACCCGGGAAGGAGCGATGGCGTAGATATGATTGACCGGGAGGGGCAGCAACTTCCCCCCGCTGACCGGGACAACGGTATAGGTGATGCCGCTGTCCGGCTCGGGATCAGCTCCATCGGGATCGCCAATGACGCACCCGAAGGCGTGCTCCTCGGCGTTCGACCCCAGGGCATCGGGCCGGAGAGCGAGTTTCTTCAGGTTGATTGTGAAACTCGCGCCCGGATCGAGGTGACCGTTTATAACTTTCACCTTGAGGATGCGCCTCTGGACATTGACCAGTCCGGCGGAGATTTCCAATCTCCCGGTGGGAACCAGTTCGGAGGCCAGAGCGGCGTAGTTGGACTGGGTGGCCCAGTGGGTTTGGAAACCGGAGTTGGGCGAGGTGGGCGAGATCTCCCCGGCCAGCCAGAAGTTAGCCCGGAAGAAGACCGCCACATCGGTCTCCAGGGGAGCGGTGCCGTTGGTGAAGGTGATCGAGGCCTCCCCGATCGTTTCGTTGGCGGTATAGGAGGAGAATGATATCACCGCCTCCGGAGCCGCGAAAACCGCGGCGCGGGGGATAACAATCAGGATAACCAACAATAAGGCAATCGCCCATTTCATCTTTAACACCTCCTATATCAGGGTTCAAATAGACTGCAAATAGACTGCATATATTATCATCTCAATAAATCGGGGCAAGGATTATTTTCAAAAAAAATCATAGATGAATAGTATCTTAAACCAGGTCCAAAAACCAACTCAAATATCCCTTCCCACCTCCCGCCAAAAAAAATAAAAAAAC
>CAKZYZ010000314.1 GCA_937885075.1 uncultured bacterium
CCGGCTGTCGGATATGCCTGGTCCATTACACGGAAACAGGGGAAATTTGACCAGCGTAATAAATGAAGGTTATTGGTTTAATGTTATCCTCTGATTATAAGTCGGATGCCAAAATTATAAATACTTGACAGAAACGCCAGTCCCAATTTGGGACTGGCGTTTTGAGGGAGAGGTCGGACCACACTAAGTTGTGGATTCCCAACTGGTTACCTCAAACATTGGGCTCTATATTGGTCTTAGGAGCGTTTTTCAGGGTCAAAAAACGCCTCTAAGGACTTCAATCCCGCACAATCCCGCAAGATTAATGCAAAAATCCCGGGAATTTTGCGGGATTTTATGCCAAAACAGCTTGGTCCTATGGTAGGACAGGGATTGAAGATAAGGGCACCTATAATCTCCTTTCTGCCCGATATACCGGGGAAGAGAGATTTTGCGGGAAGAGGACTAATTTTAATGGTGAGAGAACCGGTCAGTCGGTGATGACGCGGATCCGATCGAGGCGAAAGGTCCGGCGCTCGTTCCTCAACCGGCAGAAGGCGATCAGATACTGCCGCCCGGAGCGCTCCTGGTAGCCAATCGGTTCGATGACCCGCTCGGTGGAACCGGTCCGGGACTGATAGGTAATCGTGACAGCGGCGGAGCTGGCTATCGCGGCCTGCCAGAAGTCGGGGGGAGTTGCTTTCTCTCCTATAGTTGTCCGATAGACCCCGGATAGAGCCATCAGATCATCAACTGTCTCTATCTCCAGTTCCTCAACAAACCGATCAAAGACCTGCCGGAGGATCTCTACGTCATATGTCGCTCGGTGGGGAAGCGGCGACTCAATGCCGTAATACCGGGATATCTTTCGCAGCGCGTTCCCGGGGAATCTCAGATGGCGGCGGGCGATCTCCAGCGTATCCACGATGGTCAGCTCTTCCGGATCGAGTTCGTATTCCCGGATTCCCTGATCGAGAAAGGCGAGATCGAAGGGAGCGTTATGGATGACAACCAGAGTTCCCCGGAGCCGGTCAAGGAGGGGTGGAAGAACCAGATCGAAAGTTGGAGCGGATTCCACCATCTCCCCGGTAATCCCGTGGATGGAGATAGTCTCCTCTGGGATGGGACGACCCGGATTGACCAGAGAGTCAAAGGTATCGATAACCTCCCCTCCCCTGGCCCGTAAGACCGCGGCCTGGATCACCCGGTGACCATCCCAATATGGATCGAATCCGGTAGTCTCGGTATCAAAAAAACTATAGATCGGATTATTCATCAGCTATAATCGCTCTGCTTAAGTATGACAATTTCGTGTAAATCTTGCTCCGACAATTCCGGCACGCACAAGCCACTATCAGTAGGATAAAAGTTACTCCTATTTTCAAGTTATGGGAATACCTTTGTTTAACTTTACCGTTTGTTTAACTTTACCATTTTGATGGCCTTAATATTCGCATGGGTTATGCAGAATCCTATGTAGTATTCCAGGCGAGGTTAAGTCTACAAAGAAAAGGTGGATCCAACTGGAACCGCCTCCCCCGTGGCTCCTTTGATTAGTCTGGATAGATTGGTGCGGGAAGATCCCCCTAAGATCCATAGTAAACCCTTGTGATTCCCCGGTCAGCCCACTGCCCCGAGTTGATCTTTACACGATGGAAATAATGTAAGAGAAAAGGGCCGCGGTCAGCGACCGCGGCTACAGAGAGACGTTAAAGTATTCATGGCCGCTGACCACAAGATCAAGGTTGAGGCAGACCCGATAAATCAGGATTTCCCGATAAGTCAGGATGTTATCAGAAGAACAGGCAGGCTAGACCTTACTCGAAAAGCCTTTTAAACCACGAAGAACACGAAGTTCACGAAGGAATTTGAAGAAACAAAGGAAAATTCCATAGTTTTCTTTGTTTTTCTTCGTGTTCTTCGTGACCTTCGTGG
>CAKZYZ010000315.1 GCA_937885075.1 uncultured bacterium
CCTCTTCGATGAGGTGAGCCTTATACTGGAGTGTTAGAGAGTTGGCCTCCCCCTGCCCTTTTTCTATCAGTCTCCGGAGGGCCTGGATTGGATCCTCTTCCCCGAGAAAATCGGCAAAGTCTTTCAGATCTCGATTGTACGCTCTCCGGGTGTGGGGACTGAGTGTAGTCAAATATGAGGATCTAAGGCGCTGGAGGCGGCTCAGGAAGTCAACCTGAGCGGGATGTTGAGGGGACCTTGTTATTATAGCTGTATCTGTCATCTGATGCTCCGTTATTGTTATAGTTTATCACACCTAATTTTGAAACTTTAATATTTTTATATAATTCTCATTATCCAAAGGCCACAAAATCGGAGTGAAATCCGACAAATTCGGAGTTACATGCGACAGCTCACAAGTTAACTCCAATCCTCCAATTGTTTAAATTTAAAAACACCACCACCATTGTTACCCATTTTTCCTCGCGCGCGTATTGGTGGTGATTGTATACTATTGAAAACTATTGGAGGAGTTGTAAGTCGTTGATTATCAACAAAAACATTTTTTAAAGACGACAAATTCCGGGTGAAAGACGACAAATTCCGGGTGAAAGACGACAAATTCCGGGTGAAAGACGACAAATTCCGGGTGAAAGACGACAAATTCCGGGTGAAAGACGACAAATTCCGGTCAGCGCCAAAGTCATTTAGTGGCGTATTAGCTGTAAAAATAAAATAAAACCTATGGTTGACAAGCCGTCGCTAAAGAGCGATACTATGCCTCTTAATTCAATAAATCAAGAGGTTTGAGAGTGAAGAAGAATAAAATCATTGTTAGTCAATCAAATAAACTGATTGAAGCTTCTTATAAGATGAATCTTGCCGAGAAACGGCTTGTGTGTCTGCTTGCATCGAAGATCCACCGGGACGATAAAGACTTCCAGGAATATGAGATTTCAATATCAGCCCTTACTGATTTTGTGGGGATAAGCGGGCATCATATCTATGACCAAACAAAACAACTCACAAAGAAACTTATGACTCGAGTTTTAACACTTCCAATTGGTTCCAATGGAATTGTACAGGTGAGTTTCTTATCTTCGGCAAAATATATAGATGGAACCGGGGTTGTTAAACTTTGTTTTGATCCACACATGAGACCCTTCCTGCTTCAACTCAAAGGACAGTTTACCAATTATTTCCTCAAACATATCGCCAACCTAAGAAGCGTCTATAGTATCCGGATATATGAATTGCTTAAAAGCTATCAGCGTTTTGGGAGGAAAAAATTCACTATAGAATTCCTCAGGACCGCCTTTCAGATTTCACCGGATCAATATACACGATACAATGATTTTAAGAAACGAATCCTGATCTCATCTCAAAAAGAACTCCGGGACCATACCGATATCTATTTTGAGTTTGAGGAGATTAAAGAGGGGCGGAAGGTTAAAGCCATCCTCTTCCTGATCCATCCGAACTTCAATAAAGAACCTGATGAATCGGTTTCTCTGCCCGCCGGCAAACAGACTCCGGAGGGAGTTCTTGGAGACAAATTACGCCTGGCGGGATACACGGCAAATCCGGATAGAATTATAGGGAGAGATGGAATTGAACTTGTTGAAGCCAGTCTGGAGATTGCGTTAAGGGAGATGCGTTCTGCCGGGAAGGCCATTCACAACCCGGGCGGCTTTATCGCGAAGAAACTTGAGGATAAAGCAGGACTGGCTTTTCTCCTGGAGAAGAAGCAAGCCCGGGAGAAAGCCGATCGGGAAGAACAGGCCAAACAGGATGCCGCGCTGGTGAAAACCTTGCAGACGACTTTTGAGAAGGAGAAGAACCGTAAATTGGAGGAACTCGTTAAGAACTATACGAAGGATCAGAAGAAAGCATTTAAAACCTGGGTTGATAAGAATTTCCCCTCCAATGAGTTCGTGAAACCATTTAGAGAAAACGGTGAGCCAAAACACACTTACCTTAAATCCTACTTTATCGATGTGGTAATCCCGGAATATAATGATTTCACAGAATGGGCCTGGAAGAAGAAAGGCATTACTCTCCGGGAAAGCCCGACGGGATATCGTATTGTAGAAGAACAACGACAGTTGTTCTGAAAGATTTTTTTTATTGTCGCATTGGGTAAAGATTAAAGTTATGGATTAGATTCTGAGTGAGGAGATTATTTTTATGTCAACTAACGAGTGGATCACAATTAAAGAGGCCGCCGGGATTCTGGGGGTGAGCAAGCGCACCGTCTGGAGGCGAATCAAGGAGGGGCGCTATACTATTCTGGAGACGGCCGGCAAAACGGACCCCCGGATGGTGTCCAGGAGTGACATTTTAGGGGAGAAAGAAGGGGGAAAAAGCCTCCCGGCTCTCCCCATGCAAAAATTGGTAGAACAGATAAGCATTGTCACAAGCGATGTCACGAGACAAAGATTAAATGAAATTACCGAAGAGCTTGTGACAAACGTGTCACAAGCTCAAAAATCATATATTCGTAAGTATGTTATATTATCAGTGGTTATAATTTTGGCGCTTGTGACAATTGTCGGAATTTATGTCACAAGACATAGTGACAAAACAGAGGAGAAAATCCGGGGGCTTGTGACAACGGTGTCACAGGGCCAAGAAGCCCAAAATAAGGAGCAAAGAGCCCTTAAAACAACCCTTGAAGAAGAGTTGGCCCAGGCCCGGGAGCAGATCCGGGCACTGGAACAGTCCGACAGGCAGACGAAACAGGAATTATTAGAGGCATATCAAAACGGGGAGAAGGTATCAAGGGCCGAGATGGAAGTTATGCGGAAAGGTATGGAAGCTCAGAGTGCGGGAATAGCGGCCATGGTAGAGCAGATAAAGCAGATTGGCTCAAGGCTGGAGGAGATGAGCCAGGAGAAAGTAGCAGTCCCCTCCCCTTTTCCCTCCCCCACCCACGCGCCCGTTGCTACGATACCCCCGACTCCGGAGGAGACACCGGAAGAAAAGAGTAGCGGGTTCCTGGGGATCTTTTGAGCGGTGAAGCCGTACAGCTTTTTCAGAAAAACTGTACGAAAGTAGTGGCTGAATTTGTGCTTAATCCCCTTTGAAGCTTCTGTAAAAAGTCTGTAAGGTAGATTGGCAACCGGGCGGTCTCTGGGCTCTCATTTCTCCCCTTCCAATCTTGCAGGCAGACCGGCATCTCCCCCCCGGTACTATGTATAAGATCTCCGGCTCACTGTGGCTATTTAAGCACAAATTTTTCTAACTATCACTATTTGAACGTTAACTATCGCGATTTGAAAATCCGGTGATAGTTAAAAATGCCACATTTATAAGCTTGCCGATTCCTGGTGGCTTATCAAGATCTGTATAGGGCTGAGTGTGCGGTTACTGCCTGCTCGACTTATTATCTCCGGAGATATAGGCTCCAATTGCATCCCGGGTCAGAGCGGCGATAGAACGATGCTTTTTAAAGGCCAACGCCCGGAGGGCGTCGTGCTGTTCCCGCTCAATGGATGAGAAAAGAATAACCGGGTCTTTAAGGTTCTCTTTGGTCATCTTTTGAATCTCCCGCCATATTGGTTCACGGTTAATGATTCTCCTGGAGTTTGAATATAACATCATCGGCCGGCTCGGTGTCTTCAAGATAGTCTAAGAAATCATGATTATCCCAGAATGCCGCGAGCGCTTCTTCGGTTTTAAATTCAGGTATTTTCTTTTTCATGAAAGTATCTTCGTTAAGATCGAGATCATTTTCTTCTTCTCTCATGTCTTTATGGCGGGTTTATGGCGGGTTTGGCGGGTTTATGGCGGGTTTATTTTTGTTCCGGGTTTGCAACAGGTTTCTTCCTGGCAACTATGTAGTGTGCTGCTCGACCGGTGCCCCCAATCTTCTCAATAACCCCAATCTTTACGAGATGACGCAGATCTCTAAGTGCAGTTCTCTCGGAGACTTTGGCTATGTCTTGATATTGGCTATTGCTAATGCTCTCATGGGTTTTTGCATGTGTAACCGCTGCTTTCTGACGATGAGTCAGGCCAAGGTTATCCATTACTGCCGGAGTGAGCCAATCCCGCCAGAGTGTAGTTACGAATTGTCCTGCCCGTTCTTCGAAGTCGGGGGCCGGGAGATTGGCCTGGTTGCATCGTTCGATCATATCGAGCGTGCCGCTTCCGGCCTTCTCGATATAGCGCACAAGATAGAGAGGTTCGGCGATCAACGGATTGTGGGGGATCGAGGGGTGAGGTTCCCTGAGACGTTCTGGTGTCAGAGACGGCGGAAGTTCGCCCGGATTCCAAACTTCGAGACGGTCAACGAAGAGCATGACCTGCACACTGGCGTTGCTTGTGTAGTCCCTATGGGCAACGGCATTGACGATGGCCTCGGTTACAGCTTCCTTAGGCAGCTCGTATTTGGAAGGGGCTTGGATGCTATGTTCCCGGGTGCCTATGCTCCGGTCGATTTTTGACAGGACGAAATTAACGGCTTGGTCAATCAGCTCGAAGACCGTGCCTTTGAAGATTTGATAGGACGGAATGGGTTTGCGGACCTCGGTGCCGTGGAAGTGAAGACATTTAACCTCAGAAGTCAGGAGAAAACGTTGCGGTTCCCTGCCGAACAGGAGGATCGCCGCGTGCGTGGGTTTTCCATTGTCCAGTAGATTGAGGTGGGCCAGCGCTTTTTCGCGCTGGGTCTCTACTGGCAAGGGGTAATTACGTTCCCGCCTGGCGGCTTCTAAGAACACCCTGATTTGATTTCGCGGGAGGTCTTTCAATGTTGCCTCGGGACAGGCGGAGGCATCGAAGGGCTTAGTCCGCAGTTCGCCCTCCCGGGCGAGGTAGTCCACAAGACTCGCGTAAAGTTGGCCGGTTAGATCGGGGATCCCGATGAAACGGCGCCGGATAAGCTGAGCGCCGGCCTTGCGAATTAGATTGAGCATCTTGGGATGACGACTTTTGTCGTCTGCCCCCTTGATGAAGATTAGGCGCTCCTTTCCCTTTGTGGTGGCCCGGTCAAATTCACTCTCGACAGGCGAGAGGCCATCGGAGTCCGCAAAGCCATACTGGCTGCCGAACAATCCGACGTAGATAGAGCAGCGATCCACTTCATCCAGGTAGACATCATCAGCCTTTCGATCCGAGGCCGGCAGATCTTCGAAGAGGAAAACCTCGAAGAACCGACAGAGCAATGGATCGCCTTGTATGTAGTCCTTGATCGCCAGGCGCTCTTCCTGCAGTTCTTTTTGCACACTGCTAATAAAAATTGTCGATCGGTTCGATAGCATCAGGGTGAATCTCCATAAACTTTCGGAGAAAGTTTATCCGAAACATCTCTTTAATTAACGATGGATTCTATCAAAGCCTGGCCAGTGATAAAAGGGAAACTCCGCCACGCCGCGTTCATGCACTAATTTTTTAAATTAGTGCAAATGTGGCAATTTACCTGGCGCTCATGCGGGGAGAAGCGGGGTGGGGAGTGAGGCGGCGGGAGTTTGCCCCTGGCCTATCCGGGCGAATAGGCACAGGATTGTGCCGTATGAGCCCGTGGCGACTGAGGAGTCCCGACGTTATGTCGTGACGACGAAGGCGCAAAAACATAATGGCCTGACCGAAGGGAAGGACCGAGGAGGCGC
>CAKZYZ010000316.1 GCA_937885075.1 uncultured bacterium
GCGATGTGATGGAGTAATGTCATTTTTCATTTTATTAGATTGATTTAGTTAGTATGTTTTTTTTTTTTTTTTTTTTCCAGCAGCAGACGGCATACGAGATATATCAGTGTGACTGGAGTTCAGACGTGTGCTCTTCCGATCTGATGATCGAACTTTGCCGGAAGGCCGGCCTGCCCGGACCCGATTTCCAGCAGAGGGAGGGTTCCTTCGTTGTCACCCTCTGGCGCGACTGGCTGACGGATGATGTGTTGGCTGGGGCCGCTTTGAGTGAACGTCAGATTACCGGATTGACTTTGCTTCGACTAAAAGGTCGGCTTACCAGTGGAAAATATCAGGAACAGACAGGCGTAAGTCGACAGACCACAGCACGGGATTTAGAAGATATGGTAAAAAAAGGTATTTTGGAACGACACGGAACCCGTCGCGGTACCTTCTACACAATAGTAAAGAAAATGACTCAATTATGACACATATGCCCCACGGTGGTGGTATGCAGAATGACCCACAAATGCCTCATATGACTCATATTTAGAAAAAATGCAGGCGGATTGCAAGGCTGATGGAGAGCCGGAGCCGAAGTTGAGGTACGAAAAAACAGAAGAGGCGGAAGGTTCATAACCTGATGCAGGAGCTCCGGCGTGCGGGCAAAATCACTAACCATGGTACACGGTCACACCCCAGATGGATATTGGGGAAAAAAACCATAACTTAGCAAAGGAATTCGTCCTGAAAACAAAAGGAAACCAAAGGCGTATGTTGCAACTCGCTGCTACGCAGCATCTTGTTCTTTGCTAAGATTTTGGGGGTTTTGGTGTTTAGCAAAGGAGTTAGCAAACAAGAACTTATGGGGAAGTGGGGTTGGACCTGGCTAAGTGACTGAATAATGCAGGGTTATCTAAAATTACCCCACTGATTTTAAGTAAGGTTTCAGTGAACCCCGTTGCCCCGTGCTCGTAGAGACGACCTTCAGGTCGCCATCGTGTGGCAGCCTAAAGGCAGCCGCTACGAGAGGACGGGGTTCACTGAGAGCTTCCAATTTCAAGCTTAGAGGTCCACCACGCAAAATGAACTCCATTCATCGTGGGGTAAACTTTTGCCCCAAAAATCGCAACTCTAAGACAATTTCTTCTTTTGAAATATATGGAGGGGATGGGAACAGGTAGCCGGGATATGATCTGGTGCTGTGTTGCCGCCGGATTGCCGGAACCTTAATTTGCCGTTAAGGATGGATTTGTGACAACGGTTTGGTTCAGACGGCAGTACTCTGGCTGAGGCCAGAGTCGCAGCCAGAGTTAGGGGACCAAAGCATAGTTGTTGGACTGGGGATGGATATTCCTTATCGAGACAGAACTCCGGCCAGAATTATCTTGCAAATATTATAATGCAAGATAATCCTTGCATATAAATGGAAGATTTAATACATTGGTAATGCCCCTATTCCTAATTTCCAGCATAATTCCCCACATAAAGCCGGGGCAATGACAATAACTGCCGCATCAAAGGCAGCGGTTTCGCATTTAGAAGGAACATTCCAACAAGAAAAAAGAGGTTCTGTTATGAAAGTACAGAATACCGGATTTGATAGATTTGTGGGAAATAGAATTAAATTAGCTCGTGAAGAAATCGGATTAACTCAGACTGAGGTAGCACAAAAAATCGGGTTTAATGACCGGCAAACATTAGGAGCCATTGAAACCGGGGACCGCAAGATAAAGGTAGAAGAGCTCACGGCATTGATTAGCATTTTCGACAAGCCTCTGGATTATTTTACCGATCCTTTCATTATCCCGCCCCAGGAAGTGGAATTCTCATGGAGGGCTTCGGCAGAGTTAGCAAAGCTAAATGAATTTGAAGAGAAAATGCGAGATATCCTGGCTGCTTATAGACATCTGGGCAGGCTCATTGGACGTCCCCATATACAGGTGGATCAGAGTATCCGGGTTAAAAAATCCGATTCATTTGAAACGGTTACTTTTCTAGGGGAAAGCCTGGCAGAGACATGGAATTTGGGTAGGTTTCCCGCAGAGACTCTCCGAAGTTTTCTAGAGAATAGTCTTAGCATATTAGTACTCCGAGTGGACGCAGACCCTGATATCTCAGGAGCTGTCTGCCGTTTGCCACAGTTCCGTTCACTTCTGATTAATCGCAATGAGCCTGCTTACCGCCGGAACTATGACGGCGCCCACGAACTATTCCATATTCTCACCTGGAAAAGTCTTCCTCCAAGCCACAGGGAGCAGCTAACGATTGGAGGGAAATACCGACCCCGGAAAGAAAAACTTGCCGATGCTTTTGCTGCCGGCATTCTTATGCCCCGCCGAAGTCTCGCTCCGCTCTGGAAAAAGCGGGGAGGAACAGTAACTGAATGGATAAATATGGTTGCCCCGGAATTTCATGTCTCCGGAAAAGTGCTTTATTATCGACTTCTTAATCTCAACTGGATTTCAAAAGATGACATTACGTCCCTTGATCACCTGACCAGTTCGGAGAAGAATGGGTATAAGGATAAAGATATACTCCCTTTCTCCAGGATCTTTACTGAGAAACTTCATGAAGCGCTTGACCGGGGTTTTATCTCCGTTCGGAAATTAGCAAAATTACTTGATTATACAATTGAAGATTTAGCGGAGCTGTTCAAGATATATGGTTTGCCTGTTCCGTTTGCCCTTTGAGGAGTGTGATCGGAATGGAAATACGAAGAATATTTATTGACTCCAACGCGATCATCGAAGCCCACCGAACCCGGTGCTGGAATGTCATTACAGGACATCACCGGATTGAAACTGTCGGAAAATGTGTCGAGGAATGCGGTACGGGAGAACAGGATAGAGATGGCTATGTAAAGATTGATGTGGAGGCATTACGGGAGAGAATCCCAATCCTGGAGGTTCAAATAGGTGAAATTATCGCCCTGGAATTGAGGCTTGAAAATCTCGCGGGACTTGACCCCGGAGAGAAGCATCTTTTAGCGTTTGCGGTAACACAACAAGACGCTTGGTGGGTATGTTCGCCTGATAATGTCTGTATTCGAGCAGCAGTAATATTGGGTATTCAGGATAACCTCATCTCTCTGGAGAGAATAGCCGAGGAATCCGGAGTAAATATATCGTTTAGAGACCAATACACGAAGAAGTGGTTGAGGAAGAAACGATCTGAAATACTTTTTGAGGAGATCTGATAATAATCAACAATTACCTCGATTGAGAAAGGACAACCCCCAAAGCTAAATATCTGAAACAGACCATCTCCTTCGGTGAACTGTTAGGTTTCATTCTTTGGATTGGTTGATACGTATTGAAATATTTATCCGACATAATCTCATGTCACTCAAGGATGCCATAAAAATAATATTCGGCTCAAAATCCGGGCCAATTAGAACGATCCGGATTGGCGCCCTTGATGAACTTGCTACTAAAAAGTCTTCCCGAAAAAATCAGGCCTCGGGAATACTTGATATCCCCCTCGATGAAATAGATGTAAGTCTGGAATACGCGCAAGCCATAGACTATATCCAGTCAGATTGCCCATTAATCTTCATCACAGGCAAGGCCGGAACCGGCAAATCAACATTTATTCAATACCTTCGGGCAACCACAAAGAAAAACCTGGTTGTTGTTGCCCCTACCGGCGTGGCGGCTATCAATGCCCATGGCCAGACCATTCATTCCTTCTTCCAATTCCCCCCCCGTCCTCTCAATCGGGAAGACGTCAAACGTCTCCGCAACCGCACTCTTTATGAGAAGCTCGACCTTCTCATAGTCGATGAGGTTTCCATGGTACGGGCCGATCTTCTCGATGCCATGGAGTTGTTTTTGAGAATTAATACCGGCAGAACTGAAGAACCATTCGGGGGAGTACAGATTGTTTTCATCGGCGATCTTTTCCAATTACCGCCTGTGGTAGCCCGGGATGAAGAGGCACGGCTCTTCGGCGGAAGATATGCCAGCAGATACTTTTTCAGTGCCAATTGCCTGAAGAACCTGCACATGGCTTTCGTTGAATTGAACAAGGTCTACCGCCAGGAGAGTGAATATTTTATCGGCCTTTTAACCGCTATCCGGGAGGAGGAAGGCCACGGAACGGCTATTGAGAAAATCAACGAGGTATGTTTTGGGACCTCTGAACATTCCCGGCCGGCTATTACGATGACATGCACTAACGCGGTAGCCGGGAGAATAAATAATAAACGCCTCCAGTTGCTGCCAACTGAAGAACATACATTTGAAGGAAGAATAATTGATCGATTTCCCATAGCCAAAGAAAAACTGCCGGCCCCATATAATTTACATCTAAAGGTAGGCGCTCAAGTGATGTTTACCAAGAATGACTCACAAAAACGATGGGTCAATGGAACCCTGGGCACCGTCAAGGATATTTCAAAGGACAGCATTCAGGTTGAGACCATTCCCGGCCAAAAAATATATTCCGTCAGTCGAGTTTCCTGGGAATCCCTCAAATTCACTTACGATGAGATAAAAGGAAAGGTGATCGCGAAAAAAATCGGGGAGTACATTCAGTTCCCATTAATGCTTGCCTGGGCAGTGACTATTCATAAAGCCCAGGGAAAAACTTTAGACAAGGTCCTGGTTGATTTAGGAACCGGGGCATTTGATACCGGCCAGGTTTATGTAGCCTTAAGCCGCTGCTCATCCCTGGAGGACATCACACTAAAACGACCAATCCGGCTAAGCGACATAAAATCCGATCCCATAGTAAAAAAGTTTTATGCCATGCTGCGAGAATTCAACAGGCTATCAGTGCCGCTTGAAAGCTCCCGCATAGCAAGACAATAGTGTGGCAGCCTGAAGGCAGCCGCTACGAGAGTCCGGTTCCCATAGCCTCCCCACAGTTACCCCGTACCCATCCATAAAGAACCCCCAATCCCCCCATCCTTCCAAAATATTCCAGATAAAAAATTCTTGGGGACGTTGTTAAGTTGTTAAGTTATTTTTTAGCGGATATCCTTCTTGAATAGGAATTAGACCTGGGGACGGTCTATTGAGATGAGATTCTCGGCAAAACTCCGTTCTCTCAGTTCTTTGAAACCATTTTTTTTGATTCACCCCCCCACCCCTCCCGATTCCAAACAAAACTCAAAATAATTCATTTTTTTGGAATAAAACGCCTACTTCTCCGACTGTTGGTATGAGGGACATCCTCTGGCATTATTATTCCACCAAACTAAAAACTTAAATTTTGCGATCCGATGCGGCGAACCTTTGCCACATTTGCTACGTGAAAATAACAAAGAACTGAGATAGGGCGAAAATCATCAAAACCAACGCCGTCCAGATCCTCTCTCAAGCCAAAATCGAAGATGTGAAGAACTAGGGAGATAGCTGATGAATACTGAAGAGCTTGAAATACAATTTGATGAACTTTTTATGATGCCATCAGAGACAGAGTGGGTAGAGTTCAAGACCGCTAAGAATGCTATTCATTTCAACGAATTGGGAAAATATTTTTCTGCGCTCAGCAATGAAGCGAATCTAAAGCGGCAGCAGTGGGGATGGCTGATACTGGGAGTTCAAGAAAGTCCCAGGATGGTTATCGGGACGATCGGTAGCGGGATCAAGCGCATCTTCAGAACGCAGCGGGATCGGTTTTTCCCAATGCCGGATTATGATTTCAGCGATCCTTATCGAGTAAAGGCTCGGTTGTTCGGAACAATTCTGGATGAAAAGTACACACGATTGATGACCCGGAAGACGGATCTGGACCTTTGGGACGTAATCGCTTTGGATAAGGTGCAGAAGAATCAGGTTCTCTCCGAAGCCGAATTCCAGTCACTCAAGTCGCAAAAGCTGGTCGAAGGCCGACGGCCTAATCTTCATGTCTCATCCGATATTGCTGCCACAACAAGAACGAAGGCTGCAGATATTCGACAACGGGCATTTGATAAAAATCATTACAAGAAAATGGTTCTAACGTATTTAGATAAATTAGGAAGGGCTACGAGGGAGGATTTTGATGAGCTTTTGTTGGATAAGCTGTCGGACATACTGACCAAGAAGCAGAAGAAGACTTTTGTTACTAATCTCTTGCAGGAAATGCGCCGGGAAGATCGGTCCATTGTGTCTATAGGTGCGACCCGGTCGGCCAGATGGATATTACATAATTCAAATCCGGCAATTGAATTTTAGATAATGATTTATGTAATCAGCAAACGAGATAGAATTCATAATGCCTGCTGCTTTAACAAGTTGTAATTACATAATATTTATATGAACATACATATGGTTGTGAAGATTAAATTTAACCCTAATAGAGGGAAATAGTCATGACAAAAAAGATCAATGTTAAAAATACAGTGATAACTGCATATTCCGGTGAAAATAGCCGGGTAATCCGGACCAAAGTATACGGGCATTCCGGGTTAAAGTAGCCGGTGATTCCGGACCAAAGTAGCCGCCCATCGGAGCGGAGCGATGAAGTAATCTCCTCACAAACAGAGCAGATTGCGTAGCCTGTCCAGAGCGATAGCGAAGGATCCCCTCCTCGTAATGACTTAGTTTTCGGGGTTTTCGTTCAGACACTATATAGAATCACCAATCCCCCAATTTCTCAAATAATTCCAGAGATAAAATTATAGGGACGTTTTTAAGTTGTTTTGAAGCGGATTCCCTGTTTAAGTGGGAATTAGGAACTTAGGATCCGGGGAACGGTCTTTCGGAGTAATCTTTTCTGCAATACTACGTTCTTTCGGTTATCTGAAACACTTTTAGCGAATTCACCCCTGTCCCCCTCCCGATTCCAACCAAAATTCAAAATAATTCATTTTATTTGGAATAATTCAGGGATCTCTCCTTCTTTATATGGTGTAAGTAAAACGTATTAACCATAAGGAGGTTAGAGATGAAGAAGCAGGATAAAAGTGTAGTTATCGAGATGGCGGCAACAATGCTTAAGGCCGGGATAGATTACGCCCTGGAGCACCAGGCGGAGCTGATGGCGTCCTTCGATAAGATGAGCGGGAAAAAGGGGAAGGCTACACCACGGAAGAAGGCACCGGTGAAGGCCATCGATATTGCCGCGGCCACGACATAATCCGGATTATAAATAGGGTTGGTTTTGACTGGACTACACGGCGGATCAGGGGATCTCGTAAGTCAAAAAGTCACAGTTCAGGTCTCCGTTAGGGAGCTGGATCTTCCGGTGGGGGCGGAGGGAGATCGAACGTTCGTAGTCCGGGGATCCGGCTAATAAGCAGATCCGCCAGCCGTGGAGACGGCTGAAGACGGATCCGACCCGGCGGCAGAAGTCGGGACCGGTGCCGAGGCGGACTCCGTAGGGAGGGTTGGTGACAAGGACTTTTCGGGTGCCGTCGCCCTGGAGATCGAAGACCGAGCGATGCTTGAATGAGATCCGCACCCCCGCCCGACGGGCGTTCGCCCGGGCGGCCTTGAGGACGTTCTCGTCAAGGTCGGAGGCCAGGATACGGGGTATCTTTTCAGAACCGCCCCCCCGGAGCTCTCCCCTGAGTTCGCGCATCATCCGCTCCTCCTTGTCCCCGAAATTTGCCCAGCGTTCAAAGCCGAACCTCTCGCGGCTAAGACCCGGCGGACGACCGGAGGCCCAGAGAGCTGCCTCAATCGCGATGGTGCCGGATCCGCACATGGGATCGACCAGAGGCGCGGTACGATCCCATTCGGAGAGGCGGAGAATGGCAGCGGCCAGGGTCTCCCGGAGCGGCGCCTCGCCGGTCTCCATCCGGTATCCTCTCCGGTGGAGGGACTCGCCGGAGAGGTCCAGGTAGATCGAGGCCCGGTCTTTCAACAGATAAAGATAAACTCTGACATCCGGGTCTTCCCGCGATACCGAGGGACGCTTCCCCCCGTCACCGCGGATCTGATCGACGATCGCGTCCTTGACCTTGAGGGCCGCGAAGCCGCTGTGGCGGATAGAGGACGCCCGGCAGAAGGCCCCGACCGAGAGGGTCTGACGCCAGGAGAGAAATGGCCGCCAATCCACCGCCCGGACCCCGGCATAGAGAGCTTCTTCATCGGGGGCGGGAAATCGATGGAGAAGCACCCGAATCCGCTGAGCGATCCGGCTGACCAGGCAGGCCCGCCACCCTTCCCGCCATCTCCCCCGGAACGGGATAGCCCCCCGGTTGAACCGGACCCCGGAGAAGCCAAGTTCCAGCAGTTCATCACAGAGTACCCGCTCGGTCCCCGGGATGGAGGTGGCTAAGAACTGCTGAATGTCATAGACCGAGCGTTCTCCGGAAGTTTTAGATGGATCCATCATGTTGATAAGAGCACCTTGCCGCGTTCTTCTATCAGTTGGTAATCAAAGATAAATTCGTCAGATGTATATCCTCATTTCCAATGAGGATATTATCCCAATCTCTTCCGGGCTTCTTCCCGGGATAGCGATTCTACTTTCGCCCAGGCACGCCGGGTACGGTCCTGGAGTTTTAGCTCACCCTTCTTCTTCTCCCAATTGGCTACGGCGGATGGACTCACTCCGAGGAGGCGGGCGAACTGGGGCCGGGAGATTCTAAATTTTGCTCGGAGCCGCTTTACTCTGCCCGCCGTGATATTCGCTGCCTTTCCGGGCCGGTGGGCCGGTTTTTTCCCGGATGGTGATCCGACTTTCTTGATCTTCGGGCTCTTCTTTGCCGCCTTCGGGCCGGAGACGCGCTTCCGGACCGGTTTAGTGGTACTACGCCGGACGGCGGCGGTCTTTCTCCGTCGTTTCTTTTTGCCGGCAGCGGGAGGAGCGCTCACTCTGGCGGCCTGCTCGCCCGCCTCTCTCTCCTCTTCCGCCATCTCAACACCGAAGACATCCGACAGCTCACCTTCATCAATCCGGCGGCGTCCGCTCTTCTTCCCGGCATTCACGGTCGCCGCTATCGCCGCCTCGGAACTGATCAGTTCTTCGAAGTCAACCCCCCGGAGAAGAAAGAGCAGTTCCGGACACTCATCAAGACGCGCCCCGACTCCATAGAGAACCGCCGCGACATGCTTGCACATGACGGCCCAATCCGGGCAGTTACAGTCCAGCTTGATTTCCCGGGGATGGGGGAAGATACCATGGTCACGGTCGGTAACCACCTCCATCACATGCTGTGAGATATGGCCCTGAAGCAGTTCCATCAGGGATCCGATCCGGCCCGCGCAGTGTTCCTTGACCAACTCCCACTTCGCTTTCGGGAGCTTCTTGATCGTAACTTTAACATTATAGAGTCTGGTTCCCATCACCATGGCTTCTACCACCCCCCGCTTTATCTCCAGGTGACATACCGAGCCATGGCGTACATAAGACCGACCGCGAGGGAGGCGATTTTCGTAATCGCTGAATTTCTCCAGGTGTTTACACCAGGCCATGCCCCAGAAGCTGTGGGCAATCTTTCTCCCCAAGATCTCGATCGGCCGGATAACGTCGCCTTTCCGGCGCAGCTTATCCACTTTCCGGCGCGCTTTCGCGCGACGCTCTCCGACTGAGACGTATTGAGGCCATCCGTATTCGTTGTATCGGCTCATGGGGTTAAAAAGTGCCTTAAGTGCGCTTAAGTGCCTAAAGTTAAAAGTTGTCGCCTTCGACCAGGTCTCCGAGCTGCCCAAGGACTTAGCTTCCTAACTATTTTGCCACTAAGACACTAAGGCACGAAGAAAAGATTTTATGAGGCAATAATAATGTTTTTTCAACTTTCTTAAGTTTTTCTTCGTGTCTTAGTGCCTTTGTGGCAGATTTATTGTCCCGGTAATATCAATTAAACAAACCGGGATCCCGAATTATTTCGGGGAAATTACGGAGCAGTAAGTTAGAATCTTGCCCTCTCGATGTCAAGAGATACGATGCTGAGAAGTTTCTTGTCGCTCATCTCTGTTAACATTGTCCCGGCGCCGCCGGAAAGGATACTGTCGGATAGTTCCATCTTCTCCTCGATCAGAGCGTCGATCTTCTCCTCGATCGTTCCCCGGCAGACAAACTTCTGCACCACCACGTTCCGGTGCTGTCCGATACGGAAGGCACGATCCGTTGCCTGATTCTCTACGGCCGGATTCCACCATCGGTCAAAATGAATTACATGCGAGGCACTGGTCAGATTGAGCCCGAGACCTCCCGCCTTCAGAGAGAGAACGAAGAACGGCGGACCGTCTTCCCTCTGAAACGCGTCGACCAGATTTCTCCGTTTCTTCACCGGCGTGCCGCCGTGGAGAAGCAGCCCTTCCCGGCCAAAGACCTCGGTCAGAAAAAAGAGGAGAGGATCGGTCATCTCGCGGAACTGGGTGAAGATAAGCGCCTTCTCCTGGCGGGATGAGATCTCTTCACAGATCTCCCGGAGACGATGGAACTTGCCGCTCTCGGCCGGATTGTACCCCCCGTCGCCGAGAAACTGGCTGGGGTGGTTACAGATCTGCTTGAAGCGGAGGAGAGAGGCTAAAACCATCCCCCGCCGCTTTATCCCGGAAGATCCATCCAGTGAATCGGCCAGCTTCTGAACAGTCTGCTGATAGAGGGCGGCCTGCCTTTTCTCCAGGCCGCAGTATGCCTTAATTTCGGTCTTATCCGGGAGGTCGGTGATAACTTTCCGGTCGGTCTTCAGACGCCGGAGAATATAGGGACGGACCAGTTTACGGAGAGGTCCATAGCGATCATGCTCGCGGCTCTCCAGGGATTTTACAAATTTTTTGAATTTAGTGAACGACCCCAGCAGCCCCGGAGAGAGAAAGTCAAAGAGAGACCAGAGGTCGGAGAGGCGGTTCTCAACCGGTGTCCCGGTGAGGGCGATCCGGGCCGCGGCTTTGAGTTCCTTAACCGCCCTGGTCTGACGGGCGGAAGGATTCTTGATCGCCTGGGCTTCATCCAGAATTACCAGCTGCCAATCCATCTCACGGATCCATTTCTGCCTTAGCAGCATGCCATAGGTCGTCAGGACCACATCGATCTTAGAGAGCGCCTTTTCGGGGGCCCCGGCCAGTTTGATTAAAGAAGATCTGGAAGATTCAGAGAGGTGAACATATCGAGCTCTGAGCGTAGGAGAAAACCGTTCTATCTCAGCCTTCCAGTTACCCAGAAGCGAGGCCGGAAGTACCAGGAGCGACGGTTTGCCGGGCGGCGGGTCCGACTCCTTGAGAACCAGTAGAAGAGAAAGTACCTGGATCGTCTTTCCCAGCCCCATATCATCAGCGAGACAGGCGCCCAGACCCAGATTGGAGAGGAACCAGAGCCAGTTATGACCGATCTCCTGATAGTTCCGGAGAGTCCCCTGAAAGTTCCGGCTTATCTCTCTCTGCCGGAGTCGATCCGGATCACGGAGCCCGGAGAGGATATCCCCTAACCATCCGCCGGCGGTTATAACAGACCATTCCGGTCTCCCCCCCAGAGACTCGTCCGCGTCATCCAGATTCGCCGGAGCACCGGCCAGCAAGCGCATCCCCTCTACAAATGAGATACCGTCCCGGGCCACTTCCTCCTCCACCTGTCTCCAGTGTTCCAGGGCCTCGGAGAGTCTCTCCCGATCAATCTCAACCCATTGTCCCTTGAGATAGACCAGGCCGTCATCGGCGGCCATCACCATCCGCCACTCCTCGTCGCTCAGTCTCCGGTCTCCTATAGCCAAACCAATATTGAAGTCCAGCATCGTGGCGGCACAAAATCGGTTATGCTTCTTCTCCCCGATCGTTACCATAACCCTGGGTTTTGGGCGCCGACGCCACCAGTTCGGAATCCGGACCAGGATTCCGCTCTCCTCGAAGATTGGGATCTCCTGAAGAAAGCAGTAGGCCTCCTCCGGACTCCAGGCCAGAGGGTGGAATATCTCGCTCGATTCGAAGAGTTGTCTGACAAGATCACTCTTCTCCGAGGCCAACTGCACCGGAGATAGCAATTTTATCAGGGCTTTTTTATTCCTCTCGCCGGCATACTCCGCTAACGCCCGCCCGAGAGGCTGATACTGCACCCGGCCTACGCTGGACAGACGCGGCGCGTAAGTAGCCATAAACGCGAACGGGTAGTCCAGATCGCTCTTATTCTCCGCCAGATGGAAACAGATCCGCCCAACCTGATGGTAGATCGGAGCGCGCTTCTTGAGCCAGACCGACAGACCATCACCGGAGGAGGAGACTTCATCGCGGACCCAATTATCGAGACAGATCCAGAGGTTCTGAAGAACCTCGTTAGTGAGATACTCTCCCCCCGCCATCGGCGGAATACTGAGTATCATCGTCGCCAACTCGCCCGGAGTAGGCAACTCAACCGGCGGGAGAGTATCTCCGACAAGCTCCGGCGTACGGCATAGTTCGACGAGGTATTTGCCGGCAAATTCCCGCCAGAAGGTGAAGGAGACGGGTGGAGGTGTATCAGGTCGGGAGGCAGCCAGAGCAAAGAGCCCCGCCGGACCTCCGGCCTCAAAACCGGCGACAACCTTTTTCGTCCAACCGTCCAGTACAACAGCCTCATCCTTATCTCTCTCGCGGAGAATAAGATGGCCGGCGGGGGTTAGTAATAACGTCTGATTCATCTGGATATAGATAACGGTCGTTGAAGGCAAAATATTTATTGAGAACAAAGGCACTAAATTAACAATTTATCGTACTTTAGCACGATATATAACAATCAATAACCGTTTAATCATATTTAAGTCCACTCCGCCAATCCCTTATGAAACAATTACTGCACGGCATTAATTGTTTCATAGGGGATTAGACGGTTCCGGCAACCACAGGAAGATCAAGATCGTTTCGTGCGGCCTCCCTCTTTGAGGCGACACTGCCGAATTCAAAATACCATTCTATTCCCGGCGCATTGTCTCCAGGTTATTGAAAAAATGCCGGTAGTGATCGGTCCGGGGGAGGTGTGAGGCGGCCTTCTTATAGAGGTTTGTGTAGAGTTGGAGGGTGTGGTCAAGCCAGGCTAAAGCCCGGACTTTTGCTTCACTGTCATCATACTCCGGAGGCAAGCCTCTCTTTAAAATAATATCGCCTGCTTCCGCCGCGATTATCTTGTACTTTCCGGTCTCTTTGAGAAAATTGATCATACTCCTGATCTCATCAAACTCCTGGATGGTATAGGCTCTCCGGCAGCCCCAGAAGATGTAATCCGCCTTCAGATCTTCAAAATCCGAGACTGACCGGAGGCGGTCAAAGTTCAGGATATATACCTTATCCCGGCTGGAGAAACGGTGGACCTGCATCGGCTGGGTGAGGACGGAACTGTCGGAAGGAATATATCTATCCGCCAATTGGAGACTCATTCGATCGACCGGTCTTAACCGGTATATCTTGATATCGGAGATAAACTCCACCGCGAAATAGATAATACCCCCGGTCAGAATCACCATCGCCACCGCCAGAAGGAGCGGCCTCTCCTTAATTCTCCTCAAGCCCATGACCGCGGATAAATAGACCATCGCCACCAGCAGACTGTTCTGCCAGATATTCCAGGTCAGATTGAAAAAATAATAAGTGAGCAGACCCGGAATAATGAGGATTACGCCGACGGATATAAAAGGAAGAAAGGAGAGCGGAGCAAAGATCTTGATGAGGCGATACCGGTGCAGAGAGATGAAATCAACCATCTGAGGGATAGTCAATCGTGATCCGATACCTTCCAGGGAACGGTATCGGCCGACCTCCGAAAAGATCGGGACCAGAATGGTGGTCGTGATCAGGAGATAAACCAGAGAGATAAGCATGGTAACTGTCCCGGTAACCTTCCTCCCCTGAATATCTTTGTTGAGAAAGATAAATACCCCCAGGAAGAAGGTAAAGAGGGCGACATTCTCTTTGCAGAAGATGGCCAGCACCAAGAAAGTATAATATAATATACTATTACTGCTTTTCAGGAGGAAGTAGGCCAGGAAAATAAAGGCTATAGCAAGGGGAAGGGGCCGGAAACCCCAGTAAAACGAGCGCCAGATGATCGGGCAGAGGAGATAGGAGAGGGCAAGAAGGAAGGCGGCGCAGGGATAATCGGTCTCTTTGACTGATATCAGGTAGAGGAGGAGCGCCGAGGCCGAGATGAATATCACATAGAGGACCAGCAGAACCTGGTAACCGGGAAAGATATAATAGATGGGAAGTAAGAGCAGAAAGATGGGATAGAGATGTTTGCGGAAGAGATGTAGAGACCGGGGACCTTTTCCAGCTTCAATACCTATGGTAGTTGTGGGAGATCGCCCCCGGACAGTATTATAGAGGCATTGATTGAACTGCCCAAGATCAAAACCTACCAGGTTAAGGGAGAGCTTATGCTGATTGATTTGATTTATAGAGAAGAATACCGTGTATGGCACCAGAAAGATAAGCAGGACAATCAGCCATTTAGAATTCCGGATCATCTGTATGATATTGGTACTGAGTTTTAGGCGGCGATCAGTTAGCGGTCAACGGTAGGCAGTCGGCACCAATCCCGGCTTCAATCTCCTATACGGATTAATTTATTCAGGACTATTGCCAGAAGATAATACTACTCCAGAAATTCGTCAAGATTTATGGATAGTGATTCCCAATATTCAGCTAAATTTACTTCGTAACGAATAGGGAGGACTTAACAATGGAAAAACGCAGAGAATTGACAGACGAAGAGAAAGCTAAACTCCAGATGGAGTTTGAACGGGCACAAGAGGAGGTGGATGAGGATGATGTTAAGTATGTTCTGGCCAAGACCGAGAAGAAGGCCGAGAAACTGTCAGACTCGGATATAGTGAGATGCCGGTGTAGTCTTCATCTGTATCTCATTCATATCATAACTCCCAAAAAATCTTTTTGGTTCGGAAACTAGATCGGGAACCATCGCTTTTTGGTCCTTTAAGACCTCGTTATTAAGTGATACACCTGAGTAAAATATTTTATCCTCATACTGACAGTCGGAGAAGTTGGCTTTTTATTCTGCAAAAAACAAAAAAAACCGCGGATTTTTTCAATTTGGGAAGATAACCAACGAGATTACTTCAATAAAAGCAGTAAGTTGCGAAGGTACTTCTGTCCCCTAATGCTATCTCGCTTTAGTGCTTGTTCGCCTCTGGAGTAAAAGCGAGAAAGTGGATCAATCTTAAAAGTTAATTAATTAAGACCGTCCCTTACTATTTTACATTCTTTCTGGGAAAGAGCTAGATTATATCTGTATCACTGATCTCGCCCGTTATAAAAATTCAGAGCGTACTGATGATTTGATCAGGAATTGGCTCAGAAATAGAAATACCATTGAGTTTATCGGTATCTGGGAGCGTCTGAATAATAACTTTTCAATACTCCCGCACTCCCGTACTCCCTGGGAATCAGAATCAAGCGCATACAAAAGACAGTAAATCGGATTGAAGTCCAGGATTAATTTGTGAGTTATATTTGGGTGGGGTTGGGACGTATTGCTTTGCGCTAACCTTGTGGGAGGGGGTTTTCATAGATCCGGACATAGTTCCTGAATGAAACGAAAAGAGCAAAGGGAAGACTTGACCCCTAATTTGACTTAAGTACACTTGACCCCAAAATTTAGCACAAAAAGTTGAAAATACCTTTTCGAGTGGGGTCTAGCGAGCTTCTAACTCCGCCAGCTTATCTTCCAGATGTTTCAACCGCTCCTGAATCCCGGCGAGCTGGCGGTCTTTATCCCGGTTGATCTTCTCCAGGGCTTGCGCGGAAGCCTGCAACCCCACCGCGGCATCGACCAGTTTTATCCCCTCTTCGGCTGAGGAATCCCAGGCTCTCCCCACAATCTGACCCGCCCGGGCGGAGGTGATCTCCCCGGGGGATATCGCCAGACCGGTGCCGTCATTCAAACCCGAAGGGACGATATAATCCCCGGCCCGGACCGGACCCCGCACCCGGACCGGTGCCCGGCCCAGAAAAGCCACCTGGGTATAGAGGCCTTCTTCTTCCGCGGACGGGGCGTTACCCAGGATAATCGGGGCGGTGGAGACGACCAGAAGCTGATCGGCCCCACGGGTATCTTTGCTGACCCGGCCGCCGAAGATGCCCACCACATCACCCGATCCGATAGTCTCATCGGATCGGAGCCGGGGGAGGAACTCGGCGAAGTCCGAACCGTAGCTCCAGAAGTTTACCCCCCCGCTTCCGTTTCCAACGATAGCCCCGATCATAGTTCCATTGGCTTTATGGCAGGAGAGAAAACTGTTGCTCGTGCCCGGAGTTGTCGCGTTGATCTTGATCGCCAACCCATCCGCACTGGAGTTGGTGGAGAGATTGAGCACCGTGGCCACATTGTCATCACTTACGGTATCGGAGACCGTCAGGCGGGCGGCAGGAGCGGCGGTGCCGATGCCCACATCCCCGGCACTGGTAATCCGGACTTTCTCGTCATTATTAATCCAGAATTTGATATTATTGGACTCATAGCTGTGGATCCGGAAATCCTCGGTGGCATCAAGTCCGATCAGGACTCCCTCTGTCGATCCGGATCCGGTGCTGGTGTTGGTGAAGCTGAGGTAGGAGTAGTTAGATGAGTTTTTGTGGAGCTGCAGCCGGTAGTGAGGAGCGCTGGTCCCGATCCCGACCCGGCCGGCGCTGTCGATTCTCATCTTTTCGCTGGGGCTGCCTCCCTCGTCCCTGGTCTCAAATCTCAAAGCGTCAGCTCCGTGCTCATAAATTATCGCTCCACTATCTGAGCCGTAGCCATCATAAAACAGAATCCCTCCATAATTACTGGAACCGACGCGGATGTAGTTGACGGGATCACTGATAGCGCCGACCTCCAATCTGTAATCCGGAGCAGTCATCCCGATTCCGACCCGGCCGTTATAGTAGATATTGCTGCCATACGGGAGCCAGCGGCCGCCGGATCCGCCCAGAGCGATATCCGAAGCCCCCCCGAAGTAGGTCCGGGTCACCCCCCGGACCGCCCAGAGACCGGTGGCGGGGCGGTTAATCGCGATCTCGGCTCTCCCGTCGTGGTTGTAGTCACCGGGAACCGGGTTGTCACCCGAGCCGCCGAAGTAGGCCCGGGTCACCCCCCGGACCGCCCAGAGACCGGTGTCGGGCCGGAAGATCGCGATATCATCCTGCCCATCCCCGTTAAAATCCGCCGCCCCGGCCGTTGACCCCCCGCTCAGGCAAAAGAGAACAACAGTAACCATTATCAGCTGCTTCATCTTTCTTCCTCCCTAATCATATTTTTTCCCGCAAAAATACAAATAAGAATGTGTAAGTATATAATACAACATTGATGGATGAATTTCAAGTAAATTCGAGTCCCCACCGGCGGGACCGCCAGTGGTGACCTGAAGGTTGCCGCTACGAGGTTGTGCTGGAGGCGCTAAGTTCCTGCCCCGGAATTTCCAGAATCTGAGATTGAGAAATATTTTAGTCATCGCCTCAATCCTTCAATGTTAGTCTTTTTTCAAAACTAAATTGGCGAACGAAGTGAGCTAATTTAGGGTGAAGGAGAAAGTCGCGCCGTGGCCCGGTTCGCTCTTCACCCGGATGGTTCCGCCGTGGTTCTCAATGATCGAGCGGGCTATGGCGAGACCGAGACCGCTCCCGTAAGGCTTTTCCCGGTCCCGGGGCTCGGTGGTGAAGAAACGGTCAAATATCTTCTCTATATTAGACGGTGAGATACCACAACCGGTATCCCGGATTATGGTGGTCACGGTTCCGTCCGAACCTGCTTCCACAATAAGTTCGACCTCCCCTTCCGGACCGGTATAGCGGAAGGCGTTCTCCAGCAGATTGTTTATTACCTGTTCGATCCGGTCCGGGAGGATGGTGGCCGGGATCTGAATATCCGGAATTACGGCCTTAAATACCGGTAATCTCCCGCCCCGCCGGGCCTGAATCCGGGCGGTCAGATCTTGGATAAAACCGCCATAGTCAACTTCCTCCTTTTTCCCGCTTAATACATCAATATCGAGCTGGGTCAGCCTGGTAAGCTCACCGACCAGGCGGATCATTCTTCCGGTATCGTAACGGATGTTGGAGAGGAACTTATCCCGGGTTTTCGGGTTCTCCGCCGCGCCCTCCTCCAGCACCTCCACCGCTCCCTTGATGGAGGTAAGCGGAGCCTTCAGCTCGTGCATGGTCTCGGCGAGAAAGTCCCGGTTATAGCGGTTGCGGCGATCGATCTCCTCCGCCATCCGGTTCACCGAATGGGCCAGTTCGCCGATCTCATCCTTCCCTTTGATCTCCAGTTTAAGCGGACCGGCCCCCCGGGTGAACTCCCGGGTTGCCCGGGTGAGGCGCCGGAGGCGGCGGGTAATGGTAAAGGCCAGGATAATCGCGGTTAAAAGAGCCACCGCCAGAGCCAGGATTATGGCCCGGGTCTGCCGCGATTTCATCTCGTTAATCGCCCGGATGATGGGTCCGGTATGGCGGGAGACATAGGACAGAGCCAGGACGGTGTCATCAAGATCAAGGATCGGCAGCGCCACATAATAATAAAGGAACTTCCGGTCATCGGTCAGAGCCGAGCGGGCGGCGTAATCTCCGGTTATCGCCCGCTCCACCTCCGGGCGGCCGGAAAAATCCTGGCCCACGGTGGTATCATCATGGGAATCAAAGAGGACCTTTCCCCGGGGGGAGAGAATCCTGATCCGGGACTGAACTTCCGGGCCGCAGATAGCAAGGAGATCCTCAAATATGAGACGGGCCCCGAGTTTTTCTTCATCAGAGAGAGAGAGGATCATCGTCCGATACTGCTCTCCGGCGATAAAGGCATAGGCGACCATCTCCTTCTCCAGCGCGGTCCGGGTATAATGCTCGAAGAAATCTATGGCATAGCGCTGGATCAGGTAGATGGGAATAAATACTACCAGAAGAAAGACGGCGATCAGTTTCCAGCGGATCGAGTGCATTGTAACTAAGTTGAAAGTGCCTAAAGTGCGCTAAAGTATTAAGAAGTTGAAAGTGCCTAAAGTGCGCTAAAGTGCCTAAAGTTGTCGCTTTCGACTGGCTTACTGAGGCAGTTAGCGGGACCGGTTACTGCTCACCGCTTACCGCTCACCGCTTACTGCTTTCCGCTAACCGCTTACCGCTTACCGCTTACCACTCACATTACTTACAGCCCGTTCTTCTGATCAAGTAAGACCAATTCCTGGTTGAGTTTATATCCGATCCCGTAGACTGTCCGGATAGGGTCGAGATCGGGGTGGGACTCTTTTAACTTGGCCCGGACCCGCTTGACACAGGCGTCGATCGAACGGTCGGTGACGAAACTCATCCCTTCGTAGATCCTATCCATCAGGTTCTCCCGGGTGAAGACCCGGGCGGGATAGCGGGCCAGGGCCGCGAGGAGACGGAATTCCTGCCGGGGGAGGAGAATCCTCTCGCCGAAGTAGGTCAGGATGTAAGACTTGGAATCAATCACCAGCGGGCCATGCCGGATGATTGTCTCCCCATCGGGTTGAGTCCGGTTCCCGCTCCTCCGGAGGACTGCCCGAACCCGTGCGGCCAGTTCCCGGGGGCTGAATGGCTTGGTGACATAATCATCCGCCCCGATCTCCAGCCCGAGGATTCGGTCAATCTCATCACTCCGGGAGGTGAGCATAATAATCGGAAGAGCCGGCGCCAGACTTTTCATCTCCCGAAATAGCTCCAGACCGGATAGTCCCGGCAGATTGAGATCAAGCACCACCAGATCGGGGATATCTTTTCGGTAGAGCTCCAGAGCAGTATCCCCATCCAGAGCGGTAATGGTCTCAAACCCGTTCTCCTTCAGGATATACTCCACCACATCCAGTATATGCTGTTCGTCGTCTATCAGTAGTATGCGCTGCATGGGGATAGATACCTGGTTCTCAGTAATGTTGTGTGGGTAAATATTCTTTGATAGTTCTATATTTCAGTGAACCCCGTCCTCTCGTAGCGGCTGCCTTTAGGCTGCCACACGATGGCGACCTGAAGAGGCTGTCCGATAAATCAGAATTCAAGTCACTGCGAGCCCGAAGGGCGAAGCAATCTATTTTGTCTTTCGTAATTGCTTCGAATTCGTAATGATGAGATTGCTTCGTCGCTTTGCTCCTCGCAATGACACCCGGATTTACCAAAATCGGCTTTATCGGACAGCCTCTGAAGGTCACCGCTACGAGCACCGGGCAACGGGGTTCACTTAAAGATTACCAGCCAGTGAGCGGATTAGTATCCGATAAGTCTTTTTATAGATACCCGGGGCACCGGATTCCCGGCTCCCGGCTATGTTCAGGGTTTTCGGTCGGATCTTTCCCAGCCATCTCTGAATAATTCTGACCGACTCATCCTCATCATACCTTTTCAAGTCTATTAGAAGAGAGGGACGTCCGATCCATCGGGTTCCACGCCGGGTCAACTCGGTTCCACCGGTGATATTTCCCAGGTAAAAGATCAGGGTAGCATCCGCTATTCGGATATTTTCAAATGTACGCTGCCGATAACCCGAAGAATCCGTCTCCTCCATCCCGGCATACTTATGAGACAGTCTCCCGTTTTCAGCCCGGCGCCCCCGCGGCACCATCCCGCCGTATTCCAAGCCCAGTTCACGGGCCGCGTCCAGACCGGCCCGATCCGCGCCGGTCTGTCCTCCGGATATTATTTTCATGATATCTCCCTTTCCGATTTGTGGTTTAATCCGGATTACGCGTGATCGAATAATCCGTATGTAACAATAGTCGGATGAAAGGAGATTTTATTCCGGATTTTTTGAAAATATATAGATCGGAAGAGCGTCGTGTAGGGAAAG
>CAKZYZ010000317.1 GCA_937885075.1 uncultured bacterium
TTGTTTGTTTTTTTTTTTTCAAGCAGAAGACGGCATACGAGATATATCAGTGTGACTGGAGTTCAGACGTGTGCTCTTCCGATCTGTCTCAGCCAGTTTATATTCATAGAGCTGCCGGGAGATGGTCTCAAAAAAACTTGGCGGGGTGGCGCAGTAGTAGATGATCTCGGTATCTTCCAGCCCCCGTTCGGACAGGAACCGCCCTAATCCGCTCAGTCCATCCGGCTGCCCCACATCCGCTTTGATATAAATAATTTTATCTTTCAGGCTCTCCGTTTTCAGATGACCGGACATCAAATCATAGTACGAGCTGTCATCGAGATCACGCCTCCCCACCGCCACAATGGTCAGGTCTCCCCCCACCAATGGATCATTGAGAATACTCTCCAGAGCAGGAAGCAGTTTGTCCCCGGTCAGGTTCCCGGTAGAACCGAATATGACAACCGTCAGTCGATGGTTTTGTGTATTCATATCTTTACCTCTTATTTATTTTCTTCCCCTTCCTCGGCCACCTTATTAGCCGCAAAAATGCGCAAAATACGCAAGATACCCCTGCCCCCCCCCTTTTTTTGCAACCCGCTAATCTCACGAATCTTCGCTAATATCTCTCAATGTTCGATGTTCTGTCACGTCATGATTTAAAGTTGTCACTTTTTCTGATTAGAACTACTGGTTCTTCCCCCCCCAACCTCTCCCCCTTTTGAATATCCAACAGCCAACAAGGAATATCCAATATCCAAGTACATTTTTCCCTTGTTCATTGGATATTCCTTGTTGGATATTGGATATTCAGTTACTCCCCACTCCCCACTGCCCATTCCGTATGAAAAAACTCCCCCCGGGGCCGGTCGACTCGCTCATAGGTATGAGCACCGAAATAGTCCCGCTGGGCCTGGAGTAAATTAGCAGAAATTCTGGCACACCGGTAACCGTCATAATAAGCCAGGGCACTGCTGAACGCTGGAATCGACAGGCCCAGACGGAATGACTCGGCCACCACCTCCCGCCAGGCTGACTGACTCTCGGAGAGAGCGGCGGCAAAAAATGGATCCACCAGTAAATTTGGTAACTCCGGCCGGCCGGCATAGGCCGCATGGATCTTATCCAGGAACCGGGCCCGGATGATACAGCCGCCCCGCCAGAGAAGAGAGATCTCTCCCAGATCGAGATTCCAGTTGTAATGAATGGACGCCGCCCGCATAAGATGAAATCCCTGGGCATAAGAACAGATCTTTGACGCGTAGAGAGCAGCCCTGATCTTATCAATAAAAGATTTTTTATCCCCCTGAAATGAGAGCGCCGGACCGGCCAACTCATCCGAGGCAGCCACCCGTTCTTCTTTATACGCGCTCAGGTTCCGGGCAAAGACCGCTTCAGCGATGGTAGGAAGTGGAACCCCGAGGTCGAGCGCGCTCTCCACCACCCATCTACCGGTACCCTTCTGGCCGGCGCTATCCAGAATTATCTCCAGCATCGGGAGCCCAGTTTCATCATCCGTCTTGAGCATAATATCCCGGGTAATCTCGATTAGATAACTGTTCAGTTCCCCTTCATTCCAATCAGTAAAAACCCGCGCCATCTCTTCCGGAGTCAATCCCAAACCCTGTTCCAGCAGGCAGTAGGCCTCGGCGATCATCTGCATATCACCGTATTCGATACCGTTGTGGACCATCTTGACAAAATGGCCGGCGCCATCCGGTCCGATCCATCGGCAACAGGGCACTCCGTCTCCCACCTGGGCCGAGATAGAGCAGAAGATATCTTCCGCCCCGGGCCAGGCTTCCGGGGCTCCACCGGGCATGATTGATGGGCCTTTGAGCGCTCCTTCTTCTCCCCCTGAGACTCCAGCCCCCATAAATAAGATCCCTCTCCGCTTCAGCTCTCCGGTCCGTCGGATCGTATCGGTGTATCGGCTGTTACCTCCATCGATAATAATGTCTCCGGCGTCAAGGCCGGGAACCAGCTGTTCGATAAAATCATCCACCGGCTTTCCCGCCTTTACCATCAAGAGAATCTTCCGGGGACTGGAAAGAGAATCGATCAGTTCTTCGATCGAACGACATCCCTTGATCTCCCGGCCCGCCGCGTCTTTCTCTATAAACTTCTCCATCTTTCCAACCGTCCGGTTAAATACGGCCACGGAGAAACCGTGGTTGGCCATGTTTAGAACCAGATTCTGCCCCATCACGGCCAGTCCAATTAATCCGATATCATACTTTTTCATCTCTCACCTCATATTCTCGCCTTCGGCGATAATATCTGTATTGAAAATAATAACTAATAATAACTCACCACTTAAAATATTACTCAAACTAGCCCGGTTCATCAACAAACCAGATGGTGTTCTCTGTCGGAAGGAGGCTAACCGGGAGAGATGGATCGGGGCCTTTAGCCGCTCTCTCTAAGACCAGGCCTTTTTCCCTCCCCGAGGCCAGGACAATCCGTAATCCGGCAGAAGAGATCACCGGAAGCGACAGGGTCAAACGCCGGAGGGGCGGCTTGGGACTGTCATAGACGGCAAAGACCGATTCCTCCCTCTGAAGCCCCGGATGATCGGGAAAGAGGCTCGCAATATGACCATCTTCTCCCACACCAAGTAAACAAAGATCTATCGGATGGCCCTCAGTGACTCTATCCAGAATCCCGGCATACTCCCGGGCGGCTGCTTCCATATCCTGATATTCCGCCGGCAAAGGATAGATATATTCCGGGAGCTCTCCCCCCTCCTCCCAGGCAGCCAGAGTGGAACTGCTGTTCCGTTCCTTATCTCCCGGAGAGACAGCCCGTTCGTCAACCCAGAAGAGATGGAGATTGCTCCGAACCTCATCCGCCATCCGCCCGGCCAACGCGGTGAGAACCGGCCCCGGCGAACGCCCCCCCGGAATCGCCATCGTAGCTTGACCCCGCTCTTCTATAACCCGCCGCAGTTCATCCAGAATCACCTCAGCCACCCGATCCTGATCATAAACTTGAACAAGGAGATTAGATTTTTCGACGTTCATATAGAGAACTCCGCCATCGGCTTTGCCTCGGGCAACTTTACATCTTAGGAAAGCAGGGAAACAGGAGAATTTAAAATACCCCCCTCCTGCCTTCCTGCTTTCCTAAGAGGTATTAAAACTCCAACTATCCAGATCAGACGATTATCTCTCCACTGGCGGCCAGGGCGGCCATGACCAGAGGGTATTTGGTCGGGGCGGTGGTGAGCCAGGGATGGGTGGCCATCTGGAGAGTCTCCAGTTCGGTTAAAGAATCCCGCTTCTGGATAGCCATCCCGATAATGTTGATAATCTCCCCGCTGGATATCCCGCCGGCCACCTGACCGCCCAGGATTATACCCGAATGCCGGGAGAAGATCAGTTTTACCCGGACCGGACTGGCAAAAGGCATTGAAGCGGGATGCTTGTCCACCGCCTCCGCGGTACCAACCGTTATCTCAAACCCTTCCTTCTCCGCGCTGATCTCGGTCAGACCGGCCGAACCCAGGACCAGGCCGTTGACATAGGTGGAGTAGATGGCAATCGTCCCCTTATTCTCTCGGATAACTTTTAATTTAAATAGATTGGCGCCGGCCACCCGTGCCTCAGCGGTCGCGGTTGAGGCCAGCATGACGGATATACCCTTTCTGGTATAAAAATCCCGTTTGGTCGCGCAGTCCCCGATAGCAAATATATCGGGATCTATCGTTCTTAAGTACTCATCAACCCAGATGCCTTTCTGTCCCTTCAGGACCAGATCGGCGGTAGCGGCCAGATCAACATTCGGGTTCGCTCCAATCCCCATAATAACTCCATCAACCTCCAATTCCTCGCCATTGGAGAAACGCACCTTCTCCACCCGACCATTCCCGAGAAACTCCGTCACCTCAATACCCGTCATTACCTTCACTCCCTCTTCCCGGAGTTTATCTTCCGCCAGAGCTGAAAACTCCGGGTCAAATGAATTGGCCAGAAGCCGGGGCAAAAGCTCCACCAGGTAGACCTGATGATCTTCCAGATGAGACAGTTCATCGGCAAACTCAATCCCGATAAACCCTCCTCCCACTACCAGCACCCGCCTTAAGGACTTCATCTCCTCCACCATCTTCAGGAGGTAGGGCAGCTCTTTCTTTACCAGAAATATCCCTTCCTGATCGATACCGGGGATGGGGGGAGTGATCGGAGACGAACCTACCGCCAGCACCAGTTTATCATAGTTATACTTGTCTCCAGATTCGGTTAGAGCCACTTTTCCGGCCCGGTCAATCTCAATCGCTCTATCGATCACTACCGAAATATTCTTCTTCGTAAGCGGCCCGCTGCCGGAGGCATTATCCCGGGGATCTTTAAGGGCTGAGAGCATATAGGGGATCCCGCAGGGGACGACTCCCTCCTCCACATCTTTCATTACTATAATCGACTTCTCCGGATAATACTTACGGGCGGTCAAAGCGCATACCATCCCCGCCGGACCACCGCCGATTACCAATACATCTGTCTTCTTTTCCATCTAAATAAACTCCTCAAATTGCGGGATTATTTTCTCAGAACCGATGATTTACCGCTTTGAAATTTTCCCGATATTAATTGGGATTTAAAAATCTAACAATTCAATGCCCAGCACCGTTAGCGAGGCGGATCCTTTAACTTTAGGCACTTAAGCGCACTTTAGAACATTGCCCGGAGCGAAACGACGGGTTATGTTCTTTTTACACTCTACCAGTCTTCGTAAATATATTTCTTATACTGCTTGATCGCCATCTCCTTCTCGTCGATGATGCATTTAATCAGATCACCGATCGAGATAATGCCGACCAGTTCTCCTGCCTCCATCACCGTCAGATGGCGATATCTCTTCGCGGTCATTATCGCCATGCAGGTCTCAATAGTATCTTCCAGAGAGACATGAATAACCTGGCGGTTCATGATCTCACTCACGGGACAATCTTTTTCGCACTGTTCTTCTATGATGACTTTCTGGACTATATCCCGTTCTGACACCATACCCATCACTCTCTTCCCTTCCAGGACCAGGATTACCCCGATCCCTTTATCAGCCATAATCTTCCCCGCCTCAAAGATGGAGGTTTCCGGAGAGACCGAGAAAACAGCCGGACTTTTTCTCTCCAGCAATGTTGCTACCGTCGTCGCCATATCAATACACTCCCTTCATGTCTTGAATAACACATTCATATTAAAGTATATCCATACCATTAGTCCAATGCTTGCACATTTCTTGTTTTTCAGAGAAAAACAAGAAGAATCAATGCCCCTTAACACAAAACCTATTCAAGTTTAACACCCGGGCCGGGCCGGCAATCGTGACCCCGTAAAAAACTACCGGACAATCCAGGTCCAGAAATTGTTCGATCGTCCCATTGACCATGGTGGTGCCGGTCACCAGGATAAGTTCAGCCCAGTCAATAATACCATCAATCTCATCCGCCGGTTCAATCAGTACCCCATGACGCTTTTTCCCGATATTTTCCGGATCAAGATCAACCGCCCGGACCCGGTGTTCCTCCGCCAGGGCTTCCAGCAATCGCGGCTGAAGGCCGACCAGGCCCACCCGTTCCAGGGGGCCAAAGCTATCCCGCAGATATCGGTTCAGATCCTGTGCGCATTCCACCGGTTCCTCGTTCCGGCAGTGTATGGTCCCTTCCGCCAGCTCCAGGTACCGCATCACGGCATTGAGAGAGGCGATAAAGACCGCCCGTTTGAAGTTATTCACCATTTCCAGATTCCCGATATCTTCAATTCCGGCTTCATAATCCCCGAAGAGATCGGTATAGGCATGCCCTTTCGCTCCCCGGAAGACCGCTTCCATCAGCCGTTCTCTCCCCTTTAAGAGAGGATAATCATCATCTTCGGGAGTACCGATGGCTTCCTCCGCTGTAAGCGGACGGGTCATGACACGGATCTCTTCCGATTCCAACTCGTTCCTTTTTATCAGATCCTGAAAATATTTTTTCAGTTGTTCGTAAACCATGCCGTATTCCTATATCACAATTTTCTCCCACAAGCCAATATTAGCACATCACGGCTGCCGAAAACTACATGGAGTATTGGAATGTTGGATGCCTGCTCACCCAGAATCCCGTCACTCCGTTATTTTATTGCTCCAATACTCCACCACTCCATTACCCCAGTCTGCCCCCACCCTCATTCTTGAATTCAGCGCCAATTCCTTTAATCATCCTACTTTGAAACCAACAATACCGTATCACCCACATTTCCACCTATATGCCGGGCCACCACATCACATTTCACTTTGAAGAGGAAGAAGATATTCTTCTTCTCTCCCCAGAGAGTTTCAAAGTTCCCCTGCCCCTTACTGATGACCAGATCGACGTCACGATATAATCGCGAAAATTCGTCCGAGCAGTTCCCGATTAGAGTACCCGGAGCGTTCGAACCGTTGGAGATTACCCGGCAGATCCGATCCATACCGACCTGCCGGGCATCTTCCATTACAACATCATTCAAAACCGGGCCGCCCCGAACCGCCGCTATCACTTCACCCGAATACCGATCTTTTATCTCCTCGATCAGGATTCGGTCAAATACAATCTCGCCCGCGTTATCACAGAGATAGAGAACGGTACGGGCGGAACCAAGCGCGGCTTTGAATTCATCAAACATAAAGACCCCGAACTCCGCCCCCAGAACAACTTCAATCTCTTTTATTATATTAAACGCTCCCGGGGTCCCATAATCAATCACATTACCGGCGATCGCCAGACGAACCGCGGTTCGGAAAGGATCGGGAGCAGCTTTGATCCGCTCCTTCAAACGAGGATAGAGATCAAGGGCCTGCCGATTTGATCTCTCCCGGATCTCTTTAAACGGATCCCGGCCAGCCCGGGCGGCAATATCCGCGTAAAGCCCAAGGGCAATCTCCGGGGGACTGCTCCCGAGTGAAAATTCCGAGAGACGGCGGCCGAACTCAATCAAAATTTGATGCTGTTCATCTTCCGATAGATCCGCTCGGCGGGCGGTTTCAAGAGCCTGCCGAAAGAAACAGGGGGTACAGTCCAGATAAGTTCTCATAATTAAGAATTATAACTCAAAGACAGATCCTGAATTTTTATAGATGAGGGGATAACAGGAATTAGTTTATCTCTATCCGTCATTGAACTTCCTTTAATGAATTGATCAAACCGGCGTGGCAGCAGCCGGTTATCATGATCACCCCGGCATCATCATCAACCAGAATAAACTGATCATCAAAAAATGGATCGGGAACATACCGATCTCCCTCCCTGACCACCAGAAGCGGATCCCCCCGTTCGAAAGAGGTCATCCGGGGGATCTCACCGCTGAGATAGAGCCCGGGAGAGATCTCCCGTCCGCTCTCGGCCAGATTAAACCGGGCCCCCGACGCTTCGAGGCGATGACGGAAAAACGGAATACCGATAGGAGTGGTCCGGCCGTTATTTCCCGTCCGGAACCGTTCCCGGAAGATCCCCGGATGAGCGTAGACCGGCATCTCCCCGGTCTCCCGTAAGACCGCCTCCAGTCCACCGGTATGATCGTAATGGCCATGACTGAGAATAATTCCCCGCAGATCTCTCAGATCGATTCCTCGACGGCGGGCATTTTCTGCCACCAGATCAGTCTGGCCGGTATCGAATAGCCACTTTTCTCCTCTGAGATCTAAAAGAAGAGCCCGGCCGTGCTCGGGACGCAGTCCCGGAATATCCGACCGATCTTCCACCAATACTGTTATTATACATTTTGTCACAGGAAATAAAACCCGGAGAGGAACTTGCGGAACCAACCCCGGCTACAGTTCCGCGGTCAGCGACCGCGGCTACAATTCGGACCGGGATCCGTGCTTCCGCAGTCAACGGCCGCGGCTACAACCCGGAGCTATTCGCGGAAAGCAGTAGCCCGGTTCACCCCTTTAATCTGCCGGAAGGAGGCTCCCTGAGAGATATATTTCAGGGCCAGCTCCGGGTCTTCCACCCGCGCGCCGCTGATCGCGTCAACGCCGTACTTAAAAAGAACTGGAGAGAAGGGAGTCGATGGTCCCAGCATCACGGTATAGGCTTGAGGGCAATATGAGAGAAGCTCTTCAGCGGTATGGTTGATAAAAGAACTCCCGGTGATGGCGGCTACATCGGCCCGGGCCAGAAGATCGCGGGCTTCCTTGATCCCCTCCCGCCCTTCCCAGGGTTCGCGGCTGACAATCCAGAGATTTTTCACCTCCGAACGGAGCTTATGGAGAAAGGGGAAGTCACCAACTACCACCACATTCTTCCCCCTACCATGGTCCAGAACGATCCGGGAGGCGTTGATCTCCTGAAAGGAAAACCCCGAAACATCAGTCAGAGAATTGAGAGCGGCCATCCCCAGGGATGCTTCCAGGAGCCGGTCGGAGAGAGAATAACGGGCCAGTTCCCTGGCCTCCATCCCGACCAACTCCCCCGCCCGCCGGACCCAGGACGTTTTATGCCCGGAGCAGGGATCGCGGAAGGAGGAGGAAAGCCCCCAGTCCCGGCTTTTAACCGCAATATCAAAGGCACAGATGCGAACTTCTTCAATCCTGGGCCTGGATGGCAAGGTTTCTATTATTTCTTCTAATAACTTCATAAATTAGCGCCTCCGACGCAAAATTCGCAAGAATCCCCCCTGCCATGGCCCCTTTTCAGTCCACTAATTGCACGAATTACACTAATTGTTTCCCCCTACCTCAGCCTCTTTAATGAACTACGAATTTCGCGAATTACACGAATTAAAAACAGAATAAATAAGAAATATTTGATTGGTTTTTTCCGTCAATTGTCAACTTTCTTTTCCCCCTACCGCAGCCCCTTTTGAGAACCGATAATCCCTGCCCCAAAGAAGACGGTGGTCGCGAATCTTCTCGAATTTCCCATTCCCTAAACCGCCCTGGTGCCCATCGGAACGAAGGGAGATCCCGCCAACGAACCGGTTCCCCAGTCCGCGGTCAACGACCGCGGCTACAAGGTCACCCTACTGCCCATCGGAGCGTATATTCCTACTCTTATCCTACGCCCGGGTCATCTATCAGGAACGACATGCTGAGCACCTGGAGGCGGGGGCGGACCAGGATTGGCTTAACTTTTCCCGCCCGGTCGCCTTTAACTTTACTCCCCTCGCTCCCCAACATCAGAGCTACATTATTCTGGATAGGTTAGTTTTAAGGCGGAGACGCTGTTCGTATTGCTCCTGACTCTCCCCCTGCTTCCGGTGAAGTTCAAAATCTTTATTGTCTGTTTTGATCATAATGCATCTCTTGTAATACTTGCTTGTTAAAAATTCTTCTTCCCCCTACCTCTCCCCCTTTTTAAAGAACAGTAATCAGTAAACGGTAAGCAGTAAGCGGTAAATATCACCTGGCAACCGACTCCACTGCTCACCGCTTACCGATTACTGCTTACCTTTTTTTTAATCGTCCTGCCTGCAATCGTCCTGCCTAAATTTCTTTTTGCCTTTAATAGTCCTGTCTGTAATCGTCCTGTCTAAATTTCTTTTTGCCTTTAATAGTCCTGTCTATAATCGTCCTGTCTAAACTTATTGGATATCCAGTTTTATTCCCGGTCTCATTCTTTCATAAGACTATCGACAGTACCTGATCATAGATATTCTCCAGTAGCCGCTGCAGTTCAACTCCGGCAATCTCCACCGCCGGTCGGGCTGTGATAGCAGCTTCCGAGAAGATGTTGTCAAAGGGAATCTTGCCGACCACCGGGATGGAATTATCGAGACAGAAGCGCTCGACCTCCCCGGTCAGACTGCGGTCAAGATCATACCGGTTGATTCTTACTACCGCTTTGATCCGGAAAAATCGGAGAAGGCGATGGATTCTCTCCAGATCGCTCAGTGCTCCCAGACCCGGTTCGGTCACCAGCAGAGCCAGATCACAGCCGGTCAGACTGGCAATGACCTGACATCCCAGGCCGGGAGAGCCGTCCAGGAGCAGGAGCGAACCGGGACTGGCCACCGCCACCTGCTCACCCTTCATCCGGAGCGCTGTAATCAGACCGCCAAAACCGGGTTGGCCGGGGCGGAGACGCCCAGCGAGGAGACAAACTGTCCCGCCTGAATACCGGCGCCGCCCATAGCAGAGCCTGATGCATTCGAATGGACCGTAAAATCCATGGAATCGGTATCAACCACAATAAAATAGGCGCATCGGCCAAACCGAGGATCGGCCGCCGATGACAACTCGGGACCGGTTGATGTTACTACTATTTTCATTTATGATTTTCCTCTATAATTTATCTTATAAACTTTTTAGAATTAAATTGTACCACGAAGTACACGAAGGTCACGAAGAAAGGCTGGAAAAGTTATATAGTCATCCCATTTGAATCATCTTCGTGGCCTTCGTCCCTGCGTGCTATCGCACTACGGCGCGCGAGCGTGTACTTCGTGGTTTACATTGCTTTGAACCATTAAGATCCATCGGCCTCAGATTGATCGGACTTCTCGATCTCCTCCAGACGCTGCCGGACGGCATTCAGTTCACCCTGAAGGCCATTAGCTTGCTGCTCCAGGAAACCACGCTCAGCGGCTGGATCCATCTGATAAGCTGGACTGGCTATCGGGGGATAGTACGCTCCCGGACGGACGCCGTAACCCATTCCACGCCCAAAACCACGGCCACCGCCGCCCCAGGCCTGCCCTCGGCCGCCGCCGCGGGGATACCCACCCCGACCAACGCCATAATATACACTGTTTCCCACCGGCACCGAGGAACCAGCTCCGGGAGCGCAATAACCCAAGCCTCTCCCGGTTCTTGATCCTCCCCCCATCGCCCCTGTTCCATTAAAACCTGGCATGATACACCTCCTTTCTACTATTTTCTCTGAAAATAGTAGGTTTGAAATTTTAACTGCATTTATTACTTGCTGCTTCGGGATCCCGGTTTGCTTAATTGAATTTTTCGGGACAATAAAAGTTTGCAGGCAATGAAGCAGTTTTTTATATTTTTAAGATAATTCGTGTAATTCGCGTAATTCGTAGTTCGTTTTTTTTTAAATTCGCGGGATTCGTGGTTTAATTAGTTGCGAAGCTATATTCTGTTTCTTCCTCTCCCGCGTCCTCCGCCACGACTGCCGCGCCCACCCATTCCTCGTCCCGGGCCAAAACCCGATCCCGGCGGGAAGTGATAACTCCCTCCTCTGATCTGGATCGCCTTGCCATAGACCAGCGCCTCCGCCACTTTCTTGTGAGCGGAGACTATGATCCGACCAAAAGTAGGGCGGGAGATATTCATCATCTCAGCCGCCTGGGTCTGATCAAGGCCATCAACATCATAGAGCCTCATGGCTTCATACTCCTCAATACTGAGCTGAGATATCTCCAACTCCGCCATGGGAATCCCCCGGGGCTTAAAGTAATCCGCCGCCGGCCAGGAATTAATCCATCTTCTTTTCTTTGGTCTGGTCATTATCTTTTCTTTGAAAAAATATTATCTTTTAATTTAACATTATGAACATATGCTCATAACTAGAATATGTCAACCCCCTTTTTTGATTTTTTTTGAAATATTTTTTAAGGGGTAGTGGGAACAGAATAAGCTATAACCGGGGTGAAGAAAGGGGAACTGAATATCCAATCCGCAATTTTTAATGTTCAACGACCCGATTAAAAAGCAAAAAGAAATTTGGACAGGACGATTACAGACAGGACGATTAAAAAGCAAAAAGAAATAAAGGCCAAGGCGAGGCTAATAGTCCTGACTGCAATGGTCCTGTCTTAAAAGGGGGTGAGGTAGGGGGCAATAGTACTGTCTGTAATGGTCCTGCCATAAAAGGGGGTGAGGCAGGAGGAAACAATGTTTTATTAGCTCAGTCATTGTAAGCTTTCAGTGAACCCCGTCCTCTCGTAGCGGCTGCCTTCAGGCTGCCATACGATGGCGACCTGAAGGTCGCCTCTACGAGCACGGGGCAACGGGGTTTACTGAAACCTTACCAGTCATTATCCCCCCGGCAATACTCCTTTCTTTGTTCAGCAACACCTTTTATTAACTCATCCAGGGATAGATCATATTTTCCTCTTAGTTCTTCTATCCGTCCGGCAAGTTTAGGGAGAAGTATGGGGCGGGGGCTGAGGAAGATTCCTCCCTCCAGATCGATTATAGTAAGCGTATCGCCCTCCTCCAGGTTGTACTTTTTCCGGAGGCGGACCGGTAATGTGATCGTCCCTCTCTTTCTTACTTGAAGTATCGCGGTCATAACAATATACCCCTGATTTACTGGCTTACATTATTACTGCTAAAATATTCCAGAGAGGTCAAGCGTAAAAGATTGTCCCGGCAGTCTGCGGGGAAAGATATACCTTGTTCAAGAAGGTTCTTAAACCGCCCCTTAATAGAGCACCTGAATGAGGCATAGTCCGGCTGCCGGAGCGGTGGGACCGGCCCGGGTTCGATCTTTGGATCCCAGAATATCTTTCACCTCTTCCGGGGAGATATTCCCCTTCCCCACCTCTATTAGAGTCCCAACTATATTCCGGACCATCTTATAGAGGAAGCCATTCCCCTGGAATTCAAACTCCAGATTCTCTCCTTCCTTCCGGATCTCTAACCGTGATAATTGCCGCACCTTATCCTTGATGGAACTGCCGGAAGCCTCAAATGCGGAAAAGTCGTGCCTGCCGATCAGGTTCCGGGCGGCAATACGGATATTTTCAATATCAACCGGGAGAGAGAGACGGTAAGTATAATTCCGGGAGAGAGGAGAGCGCGTTTCGCGGAGGAGAACCCGGTAGAGGTAGATCTTTCCCCGGGCACTGTAACGGGCATGAAAATCCGGAGCGGCTTCCTCAATCCGGATAATAGCTATATCCGGGGGGAGATAGGTATTGGCCCCATCCCGGATATTCTTCAGGGGGAGATTACTCCCAGTATCGAAATGGGCTACCTGACCACGAGCATGAACCCCGGCATCGGTCCGACCCGAGCCATGGATTCGCACCTTTTCCTGAAGGACCTTTGCCAGTGCCTCCTCCACTCTCCGCTGGATAGTATCGCTCTTTGGCTGAACCTGCCACCCGGCATACCCGGTACCATCATACTCCAGAGTAAGCTTTATTCGTCTCATTAAGTTATCGCCTTCGGCGCTAACTTACTGGAAGTGCATTAAAATCAACGCCGTTTATTAAAAATACCGGCTCCCGAATTGTTTAAGATCAGGTCTCGGGGCGATCGATGCAGTAAAGGTTAGTGCCGGGCTCAATGTTCCTTTCAAAGTCTTTTCTTTTTAACGTCTTTTCTTTTCAACGTCTTTTTCCTTCAACGTCCTTTTTTTCAACGTCCTTATTTTTCAACGTTAGCGCCGAAGGCGATAAGTTAAACCAGTCCATCCGCGATCATTCTCTCCGCGATCTGGATCACGTTCAGAGCGGCGCCCTTGCGGATATTGTCGGAGACAACCCAGAGATGGAGTCCATTATCCACATGCGGATCCTGCCGGATGCGGCCGACATATACTGCGTCTTTTCCGGCGGCATCGATCGGCATCGGGTACTCCCCATTATCCGGATCATCGACCAGAATCACTCCGGGGGCGGCAGAGAGAATCTCCCGGACCCGTTCGACCGGGATCACATCCTCGGTCTCAATATAGACCGACTCAGCATGACCGTAGAATACCGGAACCCGGACCGCGGTACAGGTTATCCGCATCGAATCATCATGGAGCATCTTCCTGGTCTCCCGATCCATCTTCCACTCTTCCGTGGTAAACCCGTATTCTTTAAAACTACCGATCTGGGGCAGGACATTGAAAGCAATCTGGTGGGGATATATACTGCATATAACTTCCCCCTCTCCGGACAAGGCCACCGGTGTCTGCTCCCGTAGTTCCCGGATCGCGTCCCGGCCGGTACCTGAGACCGCCTGATAGGTGGAGGCAATCAGCCGCCGGACCGGACTCTCCCGATAGATCGGAGCAACCGCCACCAGCATCTGGATGGTGGAGCAGTTGGGGCTGGCAATCATACCTTTGTGCTTGCTGATATCTTCCGGATTGACTTCCGGAATGACCAGCGGGACTTCCGGATCCATCCGGAAATCTCCTCCGTTATCGATGGAGACGGCTCCCGCCTTTTTTGCCGCCGGGAGATAGGTAGCCGAAGCCCCGGAGGCTCCTTCGGTTCCGGCAAAGAAGACAAAATCAGCTCCCGCCAATTCTTCTTCGGCGGCAGCGGTCACCTGGTAAGTCCGGCCCCCGATCTCCTCCTCGCGGGAAGAGCGAGCCAGAATTTTCAATTGATTAATCGGAAATTTACGCTGATCAAGGATCTTTACCATCTCCCCGCCCACCGCGCCAATCCCGACAACGACAACATTGTATTTTTTGGGCATTGTTTAACTCCTAGGACTTAGCCCTAGATCGGAAGAGCGTCGTGTTGGGAAAGAGTGTAGATCTCGGTGGTCGCCGTATCATTAAAAAAAAAAATATCAAAAAATGTGGATACTAAAGAATTGATCATGCATCGTATGTCGCACACA
>CAKZYZ010000318.1 GCA_937885075.1 uncultured bacterium
GCGGTGGGCCCGTACCATCGGTATTCCGGCCCGGATAGGAACAGAAGAGCGTCTTAGTAACCTGCTCGACTCTTCAGTCCAGCCCAAGCTGGGATGAGCTGGTCCAGCCCTTTTTCTGAGTTAAGACGGGAAAGAAAGAGTACCACCTTTTTCCCATTCAAGGCGGGCCAGAACTCTTCCGCCAGGCGGGGATCGGGAAGGTGGCGAAAAAGTTCGGGATCGATCCCATTGGGGACCACCGTTGCCGGGCCCCGATAACCGCTCGCGCGGAATCCCTCAATTTCCCGTAACGTACCGGCCTGGAGGCAGGCGGCTTTATTTAGAAATTTCAACCCAACAAGAGAGAGATAGCCTTTTTTTTTGATATACTTTAACTTTCCCTTATGCTTGACCCGCCAGGGTTCAAGTTCTCCATGGGGGATGACTACATAGGGTTTGTTCCTCCGCCGCGCCAGGCGTGCGGCGGCCCACTGGGGATAGGACCATACTTCGTGCAGGTGGAGGAGATCGATTTCGTCGAGCTGCCTATCTAGTTCCCGGATCATCTCGGGGGAACGGAACCATGACCGGGGGCGTGCCAAACGGCCGAAATGGGCCTCAGGACCGGTATTGAGTAAGTTTTCCCGTAACCTCGGGTCAGCGGAGGCCCAGTAAGATATTTCTAAACCGAGATCGGCGAGGGCCGGACCTAAGCCCAGCGCCATGCGGGGCGCTCCCCCGTAATTCTCGTCCATCGACGAAACTATATGTGCGATATGCATCTTATTACTAACTCCGGTTCTCAATTATACTTAGTGTCTGAACAAAAAGTACCTAACTCATAATTCCAATTTTGGGGTTTTTATTCAGGCACTGCTCAATTTAGCATATTGCTTGATTATAATAAGCGCTTTTTTTTACGGGAGGCGATTACTTCCCGATAAACCAGTTCATAAGCGTCAGCCAGCCTGGCAATAGACCATCCGGCAGCTTTTTTCGCCGCGTTATGGGCGTGCTTTTGAGCTTCCTCTCTATCGGTCAAGCTGGTTTGGAGAGCCCGAGTGACTGCTTTCAGGTTATCTGGATCGACCAGGGAGGCATTTCCCTCGTCCAGAAATTCCCGGTGGGCGGAGATATCCGAGACTAGCAGGGGGCAGTGACATGCCATGGCTTCCATAACTGTATTTGGCATCCCTTCGAAATTGCTGAGGTTGATAAATAAATCGGCACTCTTCATCATTGCCCAGATCATTTCCATCTTTAAAAAACCGCGGAAAATTACCTGATTTTCAACACCGAGTCTTTGGGCTTGCTTCTTCAATTCCTCTAATACCTCTCCTTTGCCACAGATAAAGAAAGCAGCATTCACATCCGGCTTAAGCGCCGCCAGGGCGGTAATAATCTGTCCGACTCTTTTCTGGCGGGTAAGCCTGCCGGCGTAAAGGATTAATTTTTGCGAATCCTTTAGCCCTATCTGCTGCTGGGAAAGCGGTAAAATTCCGGCTATTTTTTTTAAGGGGAGACCGTTGGGGATAAGATAACGGGGTTGGGAGGGGTGAAGCAACCGCCAGTATTCTATCCCACCGGGCGAGTTGGCCACCACCGCGTCCGCCCGCCCTACGAGGAAAGCTCGCAGCCTTCCCTTCCAGGTCCCGGAATAAGCCGCGGCGCTACTGGATTCCCGGGTAATCCAAGGTTGGCCGGTAATCAGCGCGGCCAGTCCACCAATGATATCCATCTGGAGGATCCAGGTATGGATCACAACGGGTCGCAGGTGGTTTATCAGCTTGATTAACTGAATCAAGATGAGGGGATCGTAATTGTTTCGGCTCCGGAGGCGGTGGTGGGTTATCCCGGGTTGTCCCAGCAGTTCCCAGTCTTCACTTTTCTGGAGTGTAGCTACGTGAATTCGGTGTTCCCGCCGGCTTAATTCTTCCACCAGGTAGGACATCTGTCTCTCGGCTCCCCCTTTCTGCAGGTGGGGAAGGACCATCAAAATTGTCAGAGATTTGTCTTCTCCGTTGCCCCGGAGAAAAGCCGCTGGTTTGGACTTTCGTTTCCCATTCGGGGGGAGCGGGTGCTTCAACCCGCTAAAAGCGATTACACCCAGGGCCAACCAGATCGCTCTTTCTCCCAGAAGGCTCCCCGCCAGCCCGTAAGTGATCAGAGCGGCGAGGAGACCGAGTATCACCGCCCGCTCTCCTCGAGGTCCACCGGCTGCTCTCTTCCCGAGTTGCCAGAACCCCCCTATAAATAAAAGTAGGCCGATAAAGCCGAACTCAACCAGGATCTGAAGATAGGTCTGATGAGGGATAAGGGGGTGACTGCTGTCGGCGGTATAGGAATCCCGGATGGCCTCAATCGAACGGTCCAATCCCATTCCGATCAATGCGTAGCGGTCAAATTGGCGAATGTAATCCGGCCAAATATCAAGTCGTTTCGATCCTTGAGTTTCCTCCAGGGCTTGGATAGTTATCCTGGTTTTCATGGTTTGCCGGATTTCCACAGGGAGAAAGGCCACGACAATAATGACGGTGATAAATAATCCAAAAAGAAGACGGAGTTTAGTAGAGAG
>CAKZYZ010000319.1 GCA_937885075.1 uncultured bacterium
CACGAAGGTCACGAAGAACACGAAGAAAAACAAAGAAAACTATGGAATTTTCCTTTGTTTCTTCAAATTCCTTCGTGAACTTCGTGTTCTTCGTGGTTTAAAAGGCTTTTCGAGTAAGGTCTAGCTTTGCAACTACTTAAACCGCGAATTTTACCCCGCGATGGCCGAAGGTCATTTTGCGGGGCTCGCACATCTTCGCAAAAAAGAACTTAATGAACTACGAATTTCGCCCCCGATTAATACTTCGGGGCAGAGAAATTACACGAATTAACTCAAAGTATGCCTGTAGTGTTAGTTCGCGGTTTATCCGATCTTATTTTTTCGGAGGAAAAATAAGATGATTCATGTATATACCGGTAACGGGAAAGGAAAGACCACTGCCTCACTGGGGCTTGCTCTTCGTTCATTGGGGTGGGGGAGACGGGTTGCTCTGCTCCAGTTCCTCAAGCTGAGAGAGACCGGGGAATTGAGAGGGTTAGCTGGATTCAAAAATTGTATAATACGGCAGTTCGGCAGGGAAGATTTTATCACGGAAGAGACTGCTAACGATATGGATCGGCAGTTAGCGGAAGAAGGATGCTTAAAAGCTGAGGAGATACTCCGCGATAAGACCGCCGATCTGGTTATACTGGATGAGATCAATGTCGCGCTCCATATGAAGCTGATTGAGATTACCCGGGTCATGGACCTGATCAAGGCTTGCCCCCCCGAAATTGAGCTGGTCCTGACCGGGAGAGACTGCCCCCCGGAGATCATCTCTCTGGCTGATTATATCAGCGAGATCAAGGAGATCAAGCATCCTTACCGGAAAGGGATAATTGCCCGAGAAGGGATCGAGTATTAATTCTTGATTGATAGCAGTACCTTTGGTAAGTTCCTGCTTTGGATTTTTATCGAATAATTGTGAGCCAAACTGAAGTATTAGTAATTTTATTGGCATTGCAGCAATAAAACAAATGTTAGTCTTTGTTCAAAACTATAAAGTAGCGAACAAAGTGAGCTAATTTATAAAGGAGAGAAGACCATGGTTAAGATGTATTATGATAAAGATGCTAATTTAGATGTTTTAAAGGGCAAGAAGATTGCCGTCATCGGTTATGGGAGCCAGGGACATGCCCAGGCCCAGAACCTCCGGGAGAGCGGGATCGATGTGATTGTTTCCGAGTTGCCGGGGACCGAAAATTATGAACTGGCGGTGAAAAACGGCTTTGAGCCCATGCTGGCCGAAGACGCGGCGAGAGAGGCCGATATTATTCACATGCTGGTTCCGGATGAAGCCCAGGCCGCCATCTATCGCTCCTGCGTTGGACCGGAGATGAAGAAGGGGAAAGCCCTGGCCTTCTCCCATGGGTTTAATATTCACTTCGGGCAGATTGTCCCCCCGCCGGAGATTGATGTTTATATGGTCGCACCGAAAGGACCGGGACATCTGGTCCGGGATACATTTGTCGAGGGGAGCGGTGTCCCCTGTCTGATCGCTATCTATCAGGATGCCAGCGGCACTGCCAAAGACCTGGCTCTCGCTCACGCGAAGGGGATCGGAGGAACCCGGGCCGGGGTCCTGGAAACTACCTTTGAGGAAGAGACTGAGACTGACCTCTTTGGCGAACAGGCGGTCCTCTGCGGCGGCTGTACTGAACTGGTCAAGGCCGGGTTTGAAACACTGGTCGAGGCCGGTTACCAGCCGGAGATAGCTTACTTTGAATGTCTCCATGAGCTCAAGCTGATCACCGACCTGATGAATAAAAACGGTATCGCCGGGATGCGCTACTCGATCAGTAATACCGCGGAATACGGCGATCTTACCAGGGGAAAGCGGATAGTCACCGAAGAGACCCGGAAAGAGATGAAGAAGATTCTATCCGAGATTCAGTCCGGCGAATTTGCCCGGGAGTGGATCCTGGAGAATCGGGCCGGCCGTCCGGTCTTCAACGCTCTGGCCCGTCAGCAGAAGAATCACCTGATCGAGAAGGTGGGGACCAAGCTCCGTTCGATGATGAGCTGGTTAAAATAAGAACTTAATCCTCACTTCGTTCGGATGAAGTTCTTAAGTGCCTAAAGTTTAAAGTGCCTTAAGTGCCTAAAGTTAAAAAATTACGCCTCGACGAGATGCCTTCGAAAGCTAGGCTCCGCCAGGATGGTTTGTGATTTTCAGCCGGAGGCTGATCAGCCTCCGGCTGAGGAATTTGTTTGGTTTTGGTGCTTGGAATTTGGGTTTAGATAAGAACAGGTTTATTATGAAAACAACTACAGCGATAAAATTTAGTTTAGTCATCTGTATGACCGTGCTCTTGATCTCCTGTGCCCGGTCGACGGTTATGCTCCGGGGTACGGATGCTGAGGAGTATCTGGTCGAGAACGATCATCTGATCGCTCCCGGATACTATACCTATGGGGCGGTCAGGAACCGGCAGAACAATATCCTTATGGTCGCGGTCTTTAACCGGGATAACGGAGAAGAGGATGATGGTAACTTTAAGTTCCTGAAGAGAGAGAAGAGTATGGGATATCGCCACTCCTCCAACTCTTATAATGTTATTCTCTTAAACTCTCCGGATGGAAAACGGGGCAGTGAACCGACCAGCGAGAATCTGGAGGAGATCCGGAAAAATAACCTGGCCCCGACTATTGTTCTCAATTCCAGGGGAGAGGAAGCGGCGGTGGTTTATCGGCCGGCGGGAGAGAGAGTCGCCGCTTCCGAGAGAGAGGATGGTGGAGTTCGACTGGAGATCGGGCATCGGACGGTGGCACAAGGTGATATTGCCTATTATATTGGTTTTAAAAATGTTATGACAACATCAAAAGACTCCCCCGCAAAGCGGGAGAGGAAAGAGGAGAAAGATATTATGAGTGAGATAAAAATTGGAGATCTGGTTCAATGGGAGACCGGGGCCAAGACCCGGGTAGGTGTAGTAAAAGAGGTCAACACGGATGGTACCGCTGTCATTAACGTCCCCACCACCGAAGGTTCCCGGGAGGAGAAGATCAAGACCGAGAGACTGGAGGTAATCACTTCGACTATCGAGTCCGACGAATAATTTTTACAAAGTAAAAATTATTGCCCAAGTGAAGTGGTGGCTAAGCTATGCTAAGGCCTAAAAAGCCGAGTGAAAGCGGATAACTTTAGGCACTTAAGGACTTTGCCCGAACGGAGTGAGGGCAAAGTCCTTTTATTTCCTCCAGATGCCTTTTCGGGCGGCCCGGGCGGACTGCTCGGCCTGAGAGAGGCGGTCAGCGTAGGTCATATCTCCGGCTTCTTTCCGGAGCCGGGCTAATCCCCGTTCAAGTAAGGCGGTGTTCAGCATCTTTTCCCCGATAAAGACATAGGCCCGTGCTTCACCGTCTTCCGGTGGGAGCCACCCTTCAAACTCCAGGCGGACAGTCTTATCGCGGGCCAAAAATTTATTGAAGTTCAGGGCTTGCAATGCTATTGGATCCATCCGGGCCCCTTTTCTGACCGGGAGGGGAGGGATATCCAACCCCAGGTAGTGGACCGTCCATGATTCTTCCCCTATTCTTACCGATATCACTCCCCCTGCCAGAACTTCCTCCACTCTCCCTTCCCGGGAGACAGTAGCGGCTTTTATCTTCCTCTCCTTCTTTATCAAGGCTTGCCGCCCCTTAAAGAAGCTTCGGATCTTCTTCTCCGATAGCAGGTCCGTAAATATCAATACCATTATTATGAGCCAGAGAACAAAACCGGCGGCAATCGCGATGCTGAATTTGGTTCTCTTCGCGCGATTCTGATCGAATCTGGTTATCTTAACACCCTTGACGGTCTTCTTTCTCTCCGATTGTTCCTGCTGGGTAATTTTAATCATAATCCGGTAGACATCAGTCTCATCATCAACCGGATACGCCCAGCTATAATCCTCAAACTGTACCCTTAGTTCGCCATCCAGCTTCCCTAATCCCGCCCGATGGAAGAGATATTGCTGGCCCTTCTCCAGTTTTTTGATAGGGCAGGATTTCCAGAGTGTAAATGGGATAACCCCGGAGCTGTCTTCCAGCCTTCCTTCATTGGCGACCTGTTCCCGGGAAGCCGACCAGAGTGAGATTACCCTCGCTTTGATGATAACCGGGACCCGGTCGGGGTTGAGCTTCTGAATTTCAGTTATCTGCGCCATTTTTATTTTTCTCCGAAAAATAAAAATCTGTGAATATTTAACCAATATTGAAGATGAATTATAACATTAATTTATTTACTACAATATATCATACGAAATATAAAATACGAGGTGTCGATTGTTTCTCCCCCTAACTGCTATTCTTCCTTTGCGTCTTCTTCTTCAAAATCAAAACGGATTCGTTTTGAGCCATGATACTCGGGGAAAAAGATTTCTTGTCCGTTCCAGGCGGCTTTGATCTCATCATTCAGGCGGCATCCGCTGACTGTCAGAGGGGTGTAACCGAGTAAGGTCCAGCTTTCCAGGGGGGGGAGTACCATGGAACTCTGCTGGGGAGAGGATGTATTTAACGAGATGGCCGCGCCGGGAGGATATGAATCAATCTTCACCTGCCGGCAGGGAGTGCAGGCGAGCATGAAAGAAAAAGACAGCAAACCGGAATAAAGAAAGATCTTCATCCTATTATATGAATAACAATATCTGTTCAACTATTAAAAAACCGGGCGGGCGCAAGCGCCCGTCCGGTTTTTAAATAGCGGGGAGAGGATTTGAACCTCTGACCTTCGGGTTATGAGCCCGACGAGCTACCTGACTGCTCCACCCCGCATCGTGGGGCAAAGGTAGTATAGCCCGGAAAATAAGTCAAGAGCCAAAATTAGCCGCCGGTAGCCATATCTGAACGATCGTTCAGATATGGCTACCGGCGGCTAACCTTCTGACTATTTCGGAAGCAGGCCCCAGAGGAGACCCCGATCGCTGATGGTGACCTGGTTGAAGCCAAGATGGTCCATGATCGACTGGACGATGATTATACCGGGGATGATGATATCGGCCCGGGATGGTTCGAGTCCCGGAACCTGCTTTCTCTCCGCCGGTGACATCCGCAGCAACCTCTCTCTGGTCCGATCAATCCCTTCTCCAGTCAGGCTTAAACCATGTACTCGATCCCCGTCATAGTCGGTGAGCTTGAGTCGGAGAGCAGCCAGGGTGGTGAAGGTCCCGCCCAGACCGATCATGGTTGTCTTGATCGGATTAATGGATTCTTTTCCTGAATCCGCGGGATAGCGTTTACTCAATAGGTCACGGCAGGACTCCCTCATCCGATTAAGTTCCGATCGGGTAGTCTGTTCCTGCTTTCCTGCATTCCTAAGAGGAAAAGTTGCCTGAGCGAAGCGAGGGCTAAGTTCTTTTAACCGGACACACCCCAGGGGGAGGCTGATAAAACGGGGTTCTCCTCCTCCCTGCTCGGTGATTATCTCGGTAGATCCGCCCCCCACATCGACCAGGATATATCCTTTAGTCGACAGATCGAGATTATCCGTGGCTCCCGCGTAGATCAGCCGGGCTTCCTCTTCTCCGGTGAGAATGGTTATTGTCAGCCCGATCCCTGATACCCGGCGGATAAAGATATCGCCATTATCGGCAAGACGGAGGGCCTCCGTGCCGACGCACCTGAACTCATTTATTCCCAGGGATTCGAGTTCGTTCTTTATGAGAGAGAGAGTCTTGATGGTTCGCCCGAAAGCCCTATCCGAGATCCTCCCCGTTCCGATCAGCCCTTCCCCGAGACGAGGGGTCATCAGTCCCCGGGCTATAATTTTGGGTGGCCCGGAGGGGCGGGTCTCAATAGCTAAATAGCGGACCGAATTGGTTCCAATATCAATACCGGCAATTCTCAATAATTTTTACTCCGTAAAAATTAGTTTTGAAAAATGATTATCATTATTTTATTGTAGCAATACCAGTAAAATTACTAATACTCCAGTTGATACCTAAAGCAGATAATTATTAACTTGCCATCGATATCTTTGAAAATTATAGTATAATTATTAGATTAAAGAACAATCAAAATTTTTAATTGGCGCCGGCGGCGCCGATCAAGGGGGAGATATGGATTATGCACCGGTATTATTCTTATCAGGGGGAATCGGGTGGCTGGAGATTCTCCTTATACTGGTAGTGGTACTTCTTCTCTTCGGGGCCAAGAAACTGCCCGAGGTGATGGGGTCATTCGGGAAGGGGGTGAAAGAGTTCAAGAAGGGGGTGAAAGACATTGGGCGGGATCTTGATGAAGCCGCAACCCCGGATGAGGATAGCGGGATTCCTCCTGCTTCGGTGAAAACGGAGGAGTCGAAAGAGAGGGACAGGCAGCCTGATGGAGAGGGGTCGTAATTCGGAGCACAAACTGGAGGAGAAGCCTTTCCTGGAACATCTGGAAGATCTCCGCTGGTTGATACTGAAGATATTAATATCCTGGGGAGCGGCGTCTCTGATCGCTTTCGCCTTTGCGAACCGGGTCTTCGTGCTGATACAATGGCCGCTCTCGATGATGCTGAGTGAGCGGGGCGGCGGAGCGGAGGGTTTTATTCTCCGGAGCCTCAGTCCGCCGGAGGTATTTCTGATGAGCATGAAGCTCTCCCTCCTGGTTGGATTTATCGCCGCCCTGCCATTAAGCCTGTATTTCACTGCTCGTTTCATATTTCCTGCTTTAAGAGAGGGGGAGAAGAGATATCTGGTCCCGGCTTTTTCCATCGGCGGCGGTCTGTTCTTCTCCGGCGTAGTATTCGCGTACCTGGTGGTTCTCCCTTTTAGCCTGCGGTTTTTCTGGGGCTATACCGAACGGATGTCAATCAGACCGGAATGGACGCTGGAGCATTATATCTCGCTGGCGGGGAAGTTATTGATCGGGTTTGGATTGGTCTTTGAATTTCCGGTGGTAATCCTGATATTGAGCTTTTTAGGGATAGTTGATTATGACTCCCTGAAGCGGAAGCGGGCTTATGTGGTGGTGATTATCTTTATCCTGGCGGCATTGCTCACCCCTCCGGATGTGATCACTCAGATAATGATGGCGATTCCGTTATTGATTTTGTTTGAGATATGTATATTCTTAACCCGCTTTATCCATAAAAATTGAAAAATGTTTCTGGATAAAGCGGATTGCTGATTGGATGTAGAACAATTACGAATAGATGAATGTATGCGGAAAATGTAGTAACTAGAACAACAAATCCGATTTTGTCATAACATTAATTCCACGGCATAATCGGGTATAACAATTGTTTTCAGTTCACTGAAAACAAAGGAGGTGGTTACCATCGCTACGGAAGAGATTTATAGTCAGAAGATTATGTGCGGCAAGAGGACCTACTTTTTCAATCTGAAGGAACAGGCCAGCGGCACACGGTTTATCGATATTGTTGAGTCCAAGTATGAACGCGCGGAGGATCGTCATCAGCGGGTACGATTGGTGATATTTGAAGATCACATCGATGAGTTCGTCGAGGCTCTTGGCGAAGTCGCCGAACGTTTAAAAAATATTTAACCGGTTATTATTTTTCAGCTTGCTGAAAAATAATAAGGGGCAGTAGCTCAGCTGGGAGAGCACCACGTTCGCAACGTGGGGGTCGGCGGTTCGAACCCGCTCTGCTCCATTTTATTTTTCCTCCCCCCACTTTTGAACAGTAACATCGCAAACGAATGACAACTATTTTACCGTTGTTTTTTAATTGGTATCACTGTTCAAAAGTGGGGGAAGGAAAAATAAAATGATATGGATTTTAGTCATTCATGTGGGAGTTATTATAAGTTATGAGGTGTTTCTCTATATATTGATTGTGTCATTACCTTCATATTATTCATGCAATATAACTGAGAACCAAAGATCGGAAGAGCGTCGTGTAGGGAAAGAGTGTAGATCTCGGTGGTCGCCGTATCATTAAAAAAAAAAAAGTAAAAAAGAAATAAAACAAAAAAAAAAAAAAAATCAAGATCACTAGCAACGT